>JAIMBC010000015.1 GCA_023511675.1 Pirellulales bacterium | reverse complement strand
GGCTCGAACGAGACGCGCAAGCTGCGCGTCCGGGCCATTGTGGCCTCGAACCTGGATCTCGAAACCCTGGTTGCCAACGACCGCTTTCGCTCGGACCTGTACTACCGCTTGAACGAGGTCAAGTTCCACTTGCCCCCGCTGCGCCGCCGGCAGCAAGACATTGTGCCCCTGGCGATCGAGTTTATCGAGTTCTTCTCCAACCATCACCGCATTGCCGTGCGGCGTGTGCACCCAGAGTTCCTGGAACGGCTCAAGGCCTACCACTGGCCCGGCAACATCCGAGAACTCATGAATCAGATGCGGCGCGCGGTAATGTTCTGCCGCAGCGGCGAACTCACTCCCGACGACATGGCCCCCGCCGTAACTCAATCCATCACGGCGGCTCCCGTCGGCCCGCCCACGCAGCCAGCATCGGACCTGCCTACCCAAGTGGCCCTGACCGAACAGGCCATGATCGAGCAAATGTTGAAGCAGCACAACTTCAACCGCGCCGCCACCGCCCGGGCCCTGGGCATCAGCCGCGTAACGCTCTACAACAAGCTCAAGAAGTACGACATGTTCTAGCCCAGGCCGTGCCATTGCGGCACAGGCAGCCAGCTCTCAGTGAAGTACCGCCGTCTGTGCGGGCGGATCCGCCCGTTTGTCCGGGCCCGGCTGTGCGGCCGATCTGCTGCAACGGCCAGAAGCGGGGCTTGGACCCCTTCTGCCGGGGCGGCTGTACAACCGCCAATGCGGCCCGAGCCGCCGGAGCGGTCCGCTCCGGCCGTTGCGGCCGCCGCTGCCGGGCGAGCCTCTCGCACAACGCTGGCTGCCCTTCGTATACTACGAAGAAGAGGACTGCTTCCCGTTTCCCCACAGGTGCCGCGTCTGCCAGTGAGCCGGTCCGTTACGCACGAGTGCGAACGCCGCGAGATGTACTTCTCGGGCCGCGTGCAGGGCGTGGGATTTCGCTATACCACGCTGACAGTAGCCTCCCGCCGCCCCGTGACAGGATACGTGCGGAACCTGCCAGACGGCCGGGTCCTGGTGGTTGCCGAGGGGCCTCCGCTCGAACTCGACGCCTTGCAGCGCGACATCGAACACGCCATGCACGGCCTGGTCCAGGGTTGCCACGTGGTGCATCTGCCTGCCACCGGCGAGTTTTCTCACTTTGAAATCCGACGCTAACTCAACCATCCCCCCAACAGCATGACACACGGCATCCACCCCATTCTCCTGGCGAGCTGGTACGATTGGGCGGCCCCGGCCGGCGCCGCACTGGCAGGCGGAGCCGCCTGTTTCGCCCTGATGTTGGCAGCGTATGCACTGCTCAAGTTCTTGATGCCGCGCTTCACCGCCGTGGTCTATGCCACCGCCCGCGAGGCATGGTCCCAGCCCCTCTACTGGGTGGTGCTGACTGTCGGTCTCGTCGGTATCGTCCTGCTGATGCTGTTGCCCTACAACACGCTGGGCCAGGACCTGGAAATGTTCGAGGATACCGGCCTGACCTGGGTGATGGTGCTGACAATCCTGCTGGGCATCTATTCCGCCAGCGTGTCCATCTTCGAAGAAGTGGAGGGCCGTACGGCCCTGATGCTGCTGGCCAAGCCGATGACGCGGCGGCTGTTCGTGATCGGCAAGTTCATGGGTGTGATGGGCGCCGTGCTCTCGTTATTCATTGTGCTGGGTACGGTGCTGTTGATGGCTGTCGCCTACAAGGTGCCCTTCGAAGCCCGCGAGCTATCTCAACAAGAGCCCACCATGAGCCAATGCGCAGCAGCGGTGCTGAACGTTGTGCCTGGCCTGGCCGTGATTCTGATGGAGACCATGCTGATGACCAGCATTGCGGTGGCTATCTCCACGCGGCTGCCGATGCTGCCCAACATGCTGCTCTCGCTCTCCATCTACGTGGTCGGCCACCTGGTACCGCTGTTGGCCAACTCCGCCGTGGGACGGCATCCGCTGGTGCCGTTCGTGGCCCAGTTGATGGCGGCCGTATTTCCTGTGCTCGATAATTACAGCATGTCTCCCGCCATTGTGTCACGGCGCATCGTACCGCCAGAGGTGCTGGCCACCACGGCAGGGTATACGCTGCTGTACTGTACGCTGGCCATGCTGGTGGCGTTGTTCCTGTTTGAAGAGCGCGACCTGGCATAGGCGCCGCACTCTTCCCTTGTGCAACCTCCCACGCTTCCACGAAGGCAAGCTATGGCCCGCCCGCGCGTGTTTGTTACCCGTCGTATCCCCCAAGTTGGCCTGGCACGCATTTGCGAGGCTTGCGATGCCGAGGTGTGGCCCGGGGAACTGCCCCCGCCCCCCGAAGCGCTGCGGGAAAAGGCGCGAGATTGCGAAGGGCTGCTCACCCTGCTTACCGACCGCGTCGACGCCGCACTGCTGGATGCCGCACCACGGCTCAAGGTGGTGAGCAACTTTGCCGTCGGCTACAACAACATCGATGTCGCCGAGGCCACCCGGCGCGGCATTTGCATCGGCAATACGCCGGATGTGCTCACCGAGGCCACCGCAGACATGGCTCTGGCCTTGTTGCTGGCGGCGGCACGCCGCATCGTCGAGTCTGCGGACCATGCGAGGGCCGGGCTGTGGAAGACCTGGCAGCCGCTGGGCTTCATCGGCCAGGACCTGTGCGGCAAGACCGTGGGGGTCGTGGGCATGGGCCGCATCGGATTCAGCTTTGCCCGCCGCTGCCGCCGGGCCTGGGAGATGCGCGTGCTCTACCACGACGTGAGGCCCAACCCCCGCGCCGAGGCCGAACTGGACGCCAGCCTGGTATCGTTTGACGAACTGCTGGCCGAATCCGACTTCGTCTCCTTGCACGCGGATCTGAACCCTGGTACGCGCCACATGTTTGATGCCGCGGCCTTCCGCAAGATGAAGCGGACTGCGGTGTTCGTGAACACGGCGCGCGGCGGCCTGGTCGTGCAGCAAGATCTGGTACAAGCCTTGAGGGAAGGCTGGATCTTCGCTGCTGGGCTGGATGTGACCGATCCCGAGCCTCCTGCCGCCGATGAGCCTTTGTTGCGACTTGCCAACTGTGTGGTGGCCCCTCATATCGCCAGCGCCACGGTCAGCAGCCGCAATGGCATGGCGGAGATTGCTGCCGACAATCTGCTAACCGGCGTGGCCGGCAAACCTCTGCGGGCATGGGTGAATCCGGAGGTGGCGCCGCGGCGACGTCTGTGAGCGGACCGGGAGAATCACCAGAGCGTGTCGTGCCGGTTCGACGTACAGGCGTGCCACGGCCGTGAGGGTTCACGGAAGCGGTTTGCTGAGGCGGGGCTGCGGTGCGCAGGCGTGCCACGGATGTCAGGGTTCAGGAAGGTGCCGCGTGGGCTGCGTGGCCGGAGGGGTGCGCGGGGCCGGCTGGGATGTGTGGTCGGAGGGGCTGCGTGGCCGCGTCGTTCGCGTGAGTGCGGTTGCCTGCATGGGCAGGCGGATGGGGCCGCCCCGTGAGCGGGTTGCGCGTATCTATGGCAATAAAGTGGCTGGCGCGGTACGATGACGAAAAGTCGCCGTTTGAAGCACGGCATACTGCCTTGCGTGGGCGGTGGCTGCCGTCTGGAGTGCGTTGTTGGCAGAGAACCGACCGGGAGAGCACGTGATGAGCCTGAGGATCTCGAATTGCTGTGAGGGTTGGCTTGGCCGTGCGGCATGGCTGCTGGCAGGATTGGTTCTGGGGCTGGCGGCGGGCGGCGTGCTGCCGCATGCGCCGTTGCACGCCGTGGCCACGGACCGTTACGAGAACTTCGCCATGGCCACCGGGCCAGTGGACCAGGATATGGAGTGCCTGTTCTTCCTGGACTCGGTTACCGGCGAACTCAAGGCCACCGCCCTCAGTCCGGTCACGGGCAAGTTTCAGGCCGCGTTCACGACCAACGTGCTGGCCGACTTGCAGGTCGATCCCAGCAAGAATCCCAAGTATCTGATGACGACGGGGCTGGCTCAGCTCCGCCGCATCCCCGGTGCGGGCAATGTCCAACCGGGTGCCGCCGTGGTGTATGTGGCCGAACTTTCCACCGGCCAGTGCGTCGCCTACGCGGTCCCGTGGAACTCCGCGGCGAGTCGCGGTGGTGCCACCCAGTTCAGCGCCCTCGTTCCGCTCGACAAGATTCAGTTCCGTACCGCTGCCGTGCGCGAAAAGTAATGCCCGTGGTGCTGGTAAACGGCCAACCTCGAGAGCTGCCGCCGGGCACAACCGTTGCCGATCTGCTTAAACTGCTTAACGCCGCCGATCGTCCCGTGGCAGTGGAAGTGAACCTCGATCTGGTGCCGCGTGCTTGTCACGCCCAACGGCGCCTGCAAGAAGGCGACCGCGTCGAAGTGGTGGCCCTGGCTGGAGGAGGTTAGGCATGACGGCCCACCTGGGCGCAGCCGCTGCCACGCACTCCCGGGCAGCAGGCTCCTCCGCGCCATCGGCCGAAGAGCCGCTGCGTATTGGCGGACACCTGCTGCGCAGCCGCCTGATCGTGGGCACAGGCAAGTACGCCAGCTACGAACTCATGGCCCAGGCCCTCGAGTTGTCTGGCTGCGATTGCGTCACCGTGGCCGTACGCCGCGACCGTCTGATCGATGCACAGGGGCGCAACCTGCTCGACTACCTCGATACCCGCCGCTACACACTTTTGCCCAATACCGCTGGTTGCTATACGGCCGACGATGCGGTGCGCGTGGCCCGACTGGGACGCGAAATCCTCCAGCAACTCGGCAACCCCGGCGCCAACTGGGTCAAGGTCGAAGTGCTGGGTGACAAGAAGACCCTGCTACCCGACCCTCTCGGCACCCTGGAAGCCACAGAGCGCCTGGTGGCCGAAGGATTCGAGGTGCTCTGCTACACCACGGACGATCCCGTGATGGCACGCCGCCTCAAACAGGTTGGCGCCGCCAGCGTCATGCCTGCCGGCAGCCCCATCGGCTCTGGTCAGGGGATCCTCAACCCCAACAACATCCGCATTTGCCTGGAGTATCTCAAGGAGGACGATCCACATTATCCCGTGATTGTCGATGCGGGCGTGGGCACCGCCAGCGATGTCACCGTGGCCATGGAGCTAGGCGTGGACGGAGTGCTGTTGAACACCGGCATTGCACATGCCAAAGACCCGTTGCTGATGGCTCGCGCCATGAAGTGTGCGGTGGAGGCAGGCCGGCTGGCATGGCTGGCCGGCCGCATCCCGCGGAAACTGTATGCTACTGCCAGCAGCCCCGAAGAGGGGCTGATTGCCCCTTCCCACCCGCGCTAGGGCCGCTGCTCGTCTCGTCTGTGGCCCACACGACCGCCGCCCTCGGCTATGCCGGGTCCGTCTTGGAGCCTCGCCTGGGGTCTTGCTCCCGCCTTGGCGTCCCCTGCCCCGGCCCTGGCGGGTTCTGGTAGTAACTGTCGCGTCGCGTTAAGCCATCGACGCCGCCAGGACGGCGTGCCCTCCGCCGCATGGTGCAGAGGGTATGTGCAATGTAACCGTACACCGCACCATTCTTGACGGGGTCGATAGCTTGCGTGCGTGCGGGAAGTATGACGAGTGCACGCGAGCCAGGTGACAGATGGCGAGGCCGATTGATCGAGAGAAGTGGCCTTCGCAGGCCAAGCGGCTGTGGCAGCGCAAACAAAGCCGCTTGACTGCGGTCAAGCGGTCTCCGCAAGAAGGCGTGCCGGTGGAGCAGTTCTACTTGTGGCGGCTGTAGTTGCAGGCCCACAGGGTCGTGTCTGTCGGCTTGACGGGGCTGGCGGCAACGGCGTTGGGGGGCAATCTGGCGCGCGTTCGCTAACCGCCCCTGCAAACCGTACGCCGCGATCGCGGCCACGACCGAGCGTGGCCCTCCATGTGGGAACGCTACGCGGCATGCGTGGCCTGGAGGGACGTGCTCCGTCACGTCCGGACCCTGGAGAGACGTGCTCCGTCACGTCCGGGCGCCGCCCACACGCTGGGCGGCCATCACGGCCCGTGCGGCGGACGTTCAGAGGGCCGTCATGATCTCATCGCACATCCCGAACTGAATTGACGCACGTGCACCCTGGGCTTGGGGCCCAACGTTAGGCCGACGGCGCTTCGCTCGCCACCCCCGGGGCAACGGACCGGCACACGCTCCTTGCGCGTGCCCCCGCCTCCCAACCGCGTAGCGGTTGCACATCCTAGCCCAGGGTCGCGCACGCGCACCCTGGGCGGGCAAGCCAAAACATTCTCCCTCCGCACGGCTCCGCCTCGGTTAGGTCACACCTAAGACGCGAGCCCCTCGAACCCGCGTACCAGCCGCCACGCCACCAGCACGAGCCGCGATCTCCCCGGGAGGCCGAGTCGCCCGCTCACCGCGACGCTGGAACACCACCATACCCGCGCACGATGTCCGCGTGACCAGCTCCACCTGCCGGGGCGTACTTGCGAAACGCACGCTCGAGCCGCGAGCGGAATTGTTTGCTCCCACGTCCACTCCGCGTTTCCTCCCGCCCCTCCGCGCCGCCCCTAAACCGCCCGCCCCTTCTCCTCTCTGACTGCTTACTCCTCACTCCTCGCTCCTGTTCGCTCACTCCTCCGTTACCCCTGTTTGCCCGCCCCGGCCCGATGGTGCGGGTGTACGGTCACACTCCACACTGCTCGGCCTGATGCGCCGAACGGCGGGGCAAATTCCCCCTGCCACGCCTTGAGTTGATGCAGAGGCGCCTAGCTGTGCCGCGGAGCGAAGCCTTGCTGGGCCACATCGACGATGTTTTGCATGACTGCCAGATACGCTTCCAGTGGCAGGCCGTCCACCGTCGGTTCCGGCCGAGCTGTCACCCCGTCCACGGCCCCGGCGCGCACCAGGGCCTGAATTCGCTCTCCTTCTCTGCGGGCACCAAGGCCCGACAACATGCCTGCCTCTCCCCGCAGGCCCAGCAGGGCGGCCGCCAGAGCGTAGGCGGCCCAGTTGCTCACTCCGGCCAGCAGCAGGTGCGATACGGTAATACGGCAGGCTGCGCGTGCGCCCGGCCCTCCTACCGCGCGGGCCACCACCTCCCAGGCGAGGGAACCTGCGCCCAGCTCGTTGCCTCCGTCGGCCAGGCCGAGGGAAACCACCTTCTTGCGTTTCTCTGCCAGCAGCTCGAACAGCCGGTGGGTCTTGGCCACGTGGCCGTTGATGGAGACGCCGCGCATGTTCTGGCAGATGTTGCGGCACTCCGGCGGTACGGCAGCGAGAAACTCCGCCAGGGGCGGCCTGCCACGACGAGGCTGGGCTACCAGCGATGCTACCGTATGGCTGGGCCCCGGCCGCTCGATGGCCACCACGTGGGTCCAACGCAAACCAGCCGGCGAAGCCAAGAGAGCCCCTGCCCAGGCATCGCTGTGAGCGTTACAGGGCGGTTCGTTGCTCGCTCGCGGCGGGTCGTCCGCTCCGCCAGGCTCAAAAGGGAACTCCAGCAGCTCGACCTGCCGCAGGCCGCAGTGTTCGATGCCGGCGGCCAATAGTGGGGAGCAAATCGGGTCGCCGATCAAGGTGGTCTCGATTCCCAGCGCCACGAGTGCTTCGGCCAGATAGAGTGCTCCGGGCGGGCCGTCTGTTTCGGCAAACACGCCTTGGGGCGTGATCACGGGAAATCCCGTGACGATCGCTACCGAGCGTGCAGAGCACAGCGATGCCGCGGCGAGATACAACGAGCCGGCGTCGAGCCACCCTCCTCCCTCGCGCCAGGCTGCAAGGCCGCGGCCGCAGGGATCCTGGTGCGTTACCGCCTCGAGGGCAGCACAGCAATTCTGGTGGGCAACCGTACCGAGCGAGTTAGAGATCATTCGTGGGTGATAAAGATGGCGGGATGAAAGGATGACTGGGGCGCAAGCGGCCACATTGGCGCGTACAGCGATGACCACCGTGTGGTTTGGGGCTGTGCTGGTAGGCGGTTCTGGAGCCACCATGGCGGGTCCTGGCATTCGTAGTTGGGCAGAATCAGGAGAAACTGGCAGGGGGCACTCGCAGCAGGGGGCCCCGATATGTTATGTTATGGCCCCAAGGTGCTTCGATACCTTGGCGGAGCGATGCACCGGTGCCTCGGAATTGACCCCGAATCGGGTGGTTGACTTTTGGCGACTTGGCGGTACAAATTCCCGAGGGGTTTGTGAAAAATGTCACAAAGGTTCCCGCCAGCGTCGGGTGCCATTTCGCAAGTTAAAGGCGGACAAGTAGTTAGGAAGTGAATCCCGCCCGGGCCGGCTGTGTCGGCTTTCCAGGTGCGGGGGTTTCCGCAAGGTTGCTGCAAGTCTGGCGAGGCATAGCCTCCATGGCAGAGAAAAAGAAGTTATCGGTTGCGGAGATCCTGGCGGCGGCTCGGAAGATGGACGCGGGCCGCAAGCATGGCGGGCCAGCGGCAGGGGCCACCGGCGAGGAACAGGCGGATGGTGCCGGCGAAGCGGGCGCGCAGGCGGCGCAGGCAGCGCCCGCTGCCGAGGCAGCGCCTGCTGTTGCACAGCCGGCGGCTGCACAGCCGGCGGCTGCGGGGGGCGAGGCGGCGTCGCCGACAGCGGCATCGGCAGCAGCGCGGTCACAGGCAGGGCAATCGGGCGGCGCCGCCGCAGGCGGCAGACCGAGCACAGCAGAGATCTTGCGGATGGCCCGTGCACAGGCGGCGGCCAAAGCTGGGCCAGCCAAGGCGCCGGCGGCGGCAGCAGCAGCACCGGTTGGTGCTGCCGCGCAGGCGGCAAGCCCTGGATCGGTTTCGCCTGGGCCTGCCAAGGCAGTTGCCGCTGCCAAGGCTGCACCTACGGCGGCGACGACTATCTCAGCGGAGCGGGCCGAAAAGGAGACGACGAGTTTCCTCACGCCTCACAAGCCCGTGAAGCGTGGGCCGATCTCGAAGACCGAGGCGGCGGTGCGGCGGCCGGCCGTGGCGGCGGAGCCGGCAGGCAAGGGGGCGGCGGCCGGGGAGAAGCGGGAGAAGAAGGCCGTGGTGGTGCCGCCGTTGCCACCCAAGCCGGCGTATGCGCAGCCGAAGGCTGCGCCTGCGGAGCAGGGCGCCACGAGGCGGGGCTTTCTCGCGGGGCTGGTGATGGCCACGGTGGGCTCCTTCCTGGCGGTGGGCTTCAGCTCGCTGACGGCGACTTTGGCCTTGTGGACGCTCGGCGTCGCGCGGTTCATGTTTCCCAACGTGCTCACCGAGCCGCCCAGCCGCTTCAAGGTGGGCTTTCCCAGCGATTTTCCGCCGGGCTTCGTGGACGAGCGGTTCAAGGCCCAGTTTGGTGTGTGGGTGGTGAACGGCGAGTACCAGGGACAGCGCCAGATCTATGCCTTGCGGACAGTATGTACCCACCTCGGCTGCACCCCCAACTGGCTGGAGGCGGAGCAGAAGTTCAAGTGTCCTTGCCACGGCAGCGGCTTTTACAAGGACGGGATCAACTTCGAGGGGCCCGCACCGCGGCCGCTGGAGCGGTATGCCATCCGCCTGGCGGACGACGGCCAGTTGGAGATCGACAAGAGCAAGTTGTTCCAGGAAGAGTTGGGCCAGTGGGCCGACCCAGCCAGTTATGTGAGCGTGTAAGATCCAGCGAAGCGTTTCTCTGCCACTAGCGACCAGCCTCCATGTCCCTCGGCGAAGCCATCCGCAATTCTCAGATCTGGAAGAGCATCTTCCGGCATCCCTTGCCCCTCGACCGACGCAATCGGGTGGTGGTGATGCTGACGAACTTCTTCCTCCATCTCCATCCCGTATCCATCAAGAAGCAGGGGATTGCGCTCAGCTACACCTGGTGCATGGGGGGAGTGACGTTCTTCTTGTTTCTGGTGGAAACGGTCACGGGCGTGTTATTGATGTTCTATTATCGGCCCACGCTGGAGTGGGCCTATCAGGACATCCTCTCGCTGCGGGACACGACCAGCCTGGGCATCCTCCGCGAGCTGCATCGCTGGGGCGCCCATGCCATGGTGATCACCACCTGGCTGCACATGTACCGGGTGTTTCTCACGGGCAGCTACAAGCCGCCGCGGGAGTTCAACTGGGTAGTGGGGGTGCTGCTGCTATTGTTGACGCTTTTGCTTTCCTTCACGGGCTACTTGCTCCCCTGGGACCAGTTGGCCATCTGGGCCATTACGGTGGGGTCGAACATGGCGCGGGCCACGCCGATTCTCGGGCATGAGGGGCCCGGCCAGCAGTTCCTGACCCTGGGCGGCATCGACATGATCACCAACGCTTCCGACGCGCGGTTCGGCCTACTGGGCGCGCGGTTCGTGGGCGAGGAGACATTGAATCGGTTTTATGTTTTGCATTGTGTGGCCATCCCGCTGGCCGTCGCCACGCTGATCGCGATCCATTTTTGGCGGGTGCGTAAGGACGGCGGCATCAGCGGGCCGCTGTAAGGAAACAAGATGCCCAGCCAGCTTGCGGGTGTATGGGCCGCCATGGCGGCCGGTGCTCAGGGAGACGAGGTCACGCTCGGCGTGGCCCGCGGCCTGGGCTTCTATTACCTGTTGCTCGCCGGCATGAACTGGATCGCGGCCCTGTACTTGTGGCGTTGCGCCAGCCGCGTCTATTTTCATCTGCCCACGCCGTTTGGCAGGCTGGCGGTGACGAACGTCAAGTTCTGGCTAGCCGTGGGTGCGGGAATGTTTGTGCTCTCCCCCCTCGCCTACAATCATCAGCCGCTTTCCCTGTCGCCGGAAACGCGGGAGCTGATCAACCGGCTCTCGGGTCCCGTGGTATTGACGATCGGGTCGCTGCTGTTCTTCGCGGTGGCGTATGTCAGCCGGCGGTGGTGGGTGCGCAAGCCGATTGCCTGGGGCATCTTGAATCTCTCGCTGCTGGCCATGGGGGCATCGATGACGGATGCCAATTTTCGCGAGATCGTGGCCAAGCCGGATAATGTGCCGATCGTGATGCTCGTCTATCTGCTGGGGTTTTTCACCTGGCTGGCGACATACAAGGCAGTGCAGAACGACGATCGCATCCGGCAAGGATTGGAGCCGCTGGAGAAGCTGGACAGCGAGAAGGTGCTGGTCTGGCCCGACTTGGTCTACACCGAGCTGATTTGCATGGTGGTGCTCACGGCACTGCTGCTGGTGTGGGGCATCGCCTTGCAGGCGCCGCTGGAAGAACCCGCCAGCAGTGTGAAGACGCCCAACCCCTCCAAGGCGCCCTGGTATTTTCTGGGGTTGCAGGAGATGCTGGTCTATTTCGACCCGTGGTATGCCGGCGTGGTGCTCCCCAGTCTGGTGATCTTCGGACTGATGGCCATCCCGTATCTCGACTTCAACCGCAAGGGCAGCGGTTATTACACCATCGAACAGCGGCCGTTTGCTTATATTGTCTTCCAGCTTGGTTTCTTGCTGCTTTGGGTGGTGCTCATCATCTTGGGCACGTTTCTGCGCGGCCCGAACTGGAACTTCTTCGGGCCGTTCGAGCAGTGGGACGCGCACAAGGTGATCGCGCTGAACAACGTAGATCTGTCCCAGATGTTCTGGCAGGGTCTGCTGAGCCGTCCCCTGCCGAAGGCGCCGTCCGGCGCGGACGGCTTGACGGAGTTCGGCTACATCGTATGGCGCGAGAGTCCGGGGATCGTAGGGCTGCTGGCCTACTTCTTGTTCTTGCCGCCTTTGCTGGCCACCACGGTGTTTCGGCAGTTCTTCATCAAGATGGGGTTCCTGCGCTACATGGTGATGGTGAACCTGCTGCTGCTGATGGGAACGCTGCCCCTGAAGATGGTGTTGCGCTGGACGCTGAACCTCAAATACATCATTCACATCGACGAGTATTTCCTCAACTTTTGACCGGGCGGCGGGGGGCCACCTCCCGCAGCCGGCAAGTGTGCTGCCATGCCTGCGACGGAACAAACCTGGCGGAGTACTAGGCTGCTGCACGTGGTCTTCGGCTCGAGCGGGCTGGCCATGCTGGCTGCCACCGTGGCCATGCTCTATTTCGACCACGCGCGCGAATTCAAGCAGTACAAGCGAACATTCACGCGGATCGAAACCTGGACGGCTCAGGCTCGCATCAATGAGCAGGCCTCCAGCGAGTATCAAGCCACGCAGCGCAAGCTGGAAGGGAGGCTGCGGCGCGAGCAGCTCCGCCCGCTGAATGGGCGGATTGTGCAGTCCCTGTTGCAAGAGATCGAGCAAGCCCAGGCCCAGGATGCCGCCTACCGCAAGTATGATCTGGCTGGGCTGCGTGCCCGCTGGGAGGCTTACCTGCAAGCACGGCGCGATCAGGCGGCGGCCGATGAGGTGCGCACGCGACGCAGCCGCTTCCTGGACGGTTTGCAACAGACCATCCGAGAAGCGCGCTTCATCGAGGACATGCGGCAGACCCGCCTGAAGTTCCGCCGCGGCGAGCTGAGCGAAGTGCTCTCGAACTACGACCTTGCCGTGCATCACGCGCGGCCGGCCGAAGAGCTGGCGGCCGCCGAGGCCGCCGTCAAGGCCGTGCAGCACGATGTCGACCGTCTGCTGGTCTCCTACGAGCAAGCCAAACTGCACCGCACCGAGTTGCAACAGCTCTACAACCAGTTGACCGCCGACGAGGCAGCCGCGCGCAAGGCGCTGGAGGACCACCAGGACCAGCTCAACCGCCTGGTGGCTGCCATGCACGAGCGGGCAGACAACTTTGGCAAACGCATCTTGCAATTGCCGATCATCGACGCCTTTGGCGGCCCGCTCAAGCCTGATCAAATCTGGCTGCCGGAATTGACGCAGAATTACAACCACAAGCAGGTGGCGCGTTTCGATCGCTGCATCACCTGCCACCAGGGGATTGACAAGACGCAGCCTGGCTCCGCCACGTTGCCGGCCTATCCGCACACGCAGCGGCTGTTTGTAAGACTGCAAACGCCGGCTGAGGCGCCGGCGGAGGAGAACGCGGACCGCGCGGCTCTGCTGGAGAAGCTGTACGGTTTGCGTCTGGCGGAGGCCGGCCTGGTGGATCCGGCCGATGTGACCATCGACGTGGTGCGGCCCTATAGCGCGGCAGCGCAGGCAGAGTTGGCGGCGGGAGACGTGATCGAGGCCATCGCTCCGGCCGAGGCGGGGGATTACGTCAACATTCTCGACCGGCAGATGGCTTATACGTACTTGCTGGAGAGCGTCCGCTGGGGCAAGCCGCTGTTGTTGCGTATCCGTCGCGGCCTGCCCCATCCGTACAGCACGCATCCGCGGTTAGATTTGTTTGTGGGATCGTTGAGCCCGCACCGGATGCAGGACATGGGCTGCACCATCTGCCACGAAGGGCAAGGGAGCGCAACGGCCTTCAAGTGGGCTTCCCACACGCCGGCGAACCCGCTGCAGATGGCGGACTGGGAACTGAAGCACGGGTGGTTTTTCAATCACCACTGGGTGTACCCCATGCTTCCCAAGCGGTTTGTGGAGGCGTCCTGCTTGAAGTGCCACCATGAGGTGACGGAGTTGGAGCC
Organism: Pirellulales bacterium; assembly: GCA_023511675.1. Taxonomy (GTDB): domain Bacteria; phylum Planctomycetota; class Planctomycetia; order Pirellulales; family JAIMBC01; genus JAIMBC01. The sequence continues at coordinate 26,951 of JAIMBC010000015.1, read as the reverse complement.
GAGCGAGCGGTTCCCCGATCCTCCTGCCCCCAAGCTGGTGCGAGGCTACCACCTGATCCGGCAGTACGGCTGCTTTGGCTGCCATGAAATCAACGGTTACGACAGTCCCACAAAGCGGCGCGGGCCGGATTTGCGTGTGGAACCGAATTACTTTGCGGCGGCGCAGGCGGTGCTGGCGGATCCGGGGCTGAATGCGGAGGAGCGTCGGCTGGCAGAGGAGGTTGTTGCGCATCCGGACCGCACGGCCGTACGGCAGCGGCTGGCGGAGTCGATCGAGCAGGACGCAGCGGGGGCTGGCGAGGGACATGGCCGGCTGTCGGCAGAGACACATAAGCTGGCGGCCCTGCTGGCTGCCGATGAGGCCACGCCGGGCAAGCTACCCAAGCCGGGGCCGAGTCTGAGGTATGTGGCCAGCAAGCTCAGCCGCGCCTTCTTGCACGATTGGCTCTGGGATCCGCGGCACTTCCGGGCGACCACGCGGATGCCGCGTTTCTTCAATCTGCACGACCATCTGCTGCCCGAGGAGACCGTGGATGCACGGGGCCGGGTGGTACGCACCGACAGTCCGGGGCTGAAAGACGCGCAGCGGTTCGAGCCGATCGAGATTCGCGCCGTGGCGGAGTTCTTGCTGGCGGCCAGTCAGCCTTTCCGTTACGAGTCGCCGGCGCCCGGTACGGAACCTCCCTCGGCGGAGCGAGGCCGCAAGCTGTTCCAGACGCGCGGCTGCCTGGCCTGCCACAAGCATGAGGCGTTCCAGGAAGAGGCATCGTACCTGGGCGAGGAGGCCCCGGCGATGCAAGTGCCGTACGAGCCGCTGGTGCCGGGGATCGTGCCGGGAGACGCGCAGGGTCCCGACCTCTCTCGCATCGGCGAGAAGCTGGCGGCCAGCGGCGAGCGCGGCCAGCGCTGGCTGTACACGTGGCTGCGTGCGCCGCATCGTTATCATCCGCGCACGGTGATGCCGGACGTGCAACTTGTACCCATCCGCCACAAGGACGGGCCGCTGGCGGGCAAGCAGACCGACCCGGCAGCGGACATTACGGCCTTCTTGCTCGCGCCGCGCACAGACGAGGGAGAAGATGCATCTCCCGCCTGGCGGCCTCAGGAGCTGCCCAAGCTGAACAAGCGGGATCTTGACGATTTGATCTTGGTCTACTTGAGCGCCACATTCCCGCGGTCTCAGGCGGAGATGTACGCGCAACAGGGCATTCCGCGCTCTCTGGCGGGCGAGTTGATGGGGGATGAGCGCGAGCTGCTGGTGGAGGAGGGCCTGGAGCAGCTTACGGCCGCACAGCGGGAAGAGCGGCTGACAAGGCAGAAGCTCCGCTACCTGGGCCGCCGCACGGTGAGCCGTCTGGGCTGCTTCGGCTGCCATGACATTCCGGGTTACGAGGACGCCAAGCCGATCGGCACCTCGCTGGCGGATTGGGGCCGCAAGGAGCCGGAGAAGCTGGCCTTCGAGCAGATCTTGCAATATTTGAGCCGAAAGTATGGCCAGGAGGAGGGGGGGGCCGCCGCGCATGGCCTCGATCCGCGAAAGCTCGATCCGGATGAAGGCTTCTTTGTCCAGTCGCTGCTCAACCACGAGCGGATCGGCTTCCTGTGGCAGAAGCTGCGCCAGCCACGCAGCTATGACTACAAGAAGACCGAGAACAAGATCTACACCGACCGCCTGCGGATGCCGCAGTTCAACTTCACGGATGAAGAGCGGGAGGCTGTGATGACATTCGTGCTGGGCCTGGTAGCCGAGCCGCCTGCCGTGCGCTACCAGTACCGGCCCGACCCGCGGCAGCGAGCCGTGGTGCGAGGCAAGCAGGTCCTCACCAAATACAATTGCGGCGGGTGCCATACGTTGCAGATGGAGACCTGGGAGTTCGACTACGACCCTCAGGAGTTTCCGCCGCCCGCCGCGGCGCCGGGCTTCGCCTTCATGCAGCCGCACTTCACGCCGCAGCAGCTCGAGGCCAGCCGCCGCGTGGATCGGCGCGGCCTGGGACGCGCGGTGTTAACCGGCATGGTGAACCGCTTCGGCGAGGACGATGAGGGCTTGCCGCTGTGGTACTTCAAGCTCTGGAAGTCTGTTGCCATCAACGGAGAAGCATGGGTAGCCGGCGGGCAGGAGGTGGAACTGCCGGAGGCACGCGTGGTACGCCGGCGGCCGTTTGTCGGCGGCGACTTTGCCCGGCGGCTCTACCCCGTCGCCGTGGCGGACGAGCGGCAGGTGAACCCGCAAGTGGACGAAAAAACGGCCTGGGGCTGGCTGCCGCCGCCTTTGATCGGCGAAGGCCAGAAGGTGCAAACACCCTGGCTCTATGACTTCCTGCTCGATCCGCACGAGATTCGCCCGGCAGCCCTGTTGCGGATGCCCAACTTCCACATGTCGGCAGAAGAGGCCAAGGCGCTGGCCGATTACTTCGCCGCCCAGGACGGGGCGGAGTTTCCCTACAGCTTCGATCCGCGCAGCCGCCAGGCCTACCTGGAGGCCAAAGAAGCAGAAAGCCCGGGCCGCCTCGACCGGGCACTGAACGTCCTCACCGACGGCACCTACTGCGTGAAATGTCACAAGGTGGGAGACTACACGCCCAAGGGCAGCGTTACCGCCTTGGCCCCGCGCCTCGATCAGGTGGGCAGCCGCTTACGGCCCGACTTCATCCGGCAATGGCTGGCCAATCCGCCCCAGTTGCTTCCCTACACGGGGATGCCGGTGAACTTCGACCCCGTGCCGCCCGACCCGCAGACCCTGCCGCGCGACGCCCAAGGTCGGCCCGTGCAAAAGCTGCACTTCCAGTTGTTCTCAGACAGCGAGCAGGCCATCGATGCTGTGACCGACCTGCTGTTGAACTTCGACTCCCACCTCAAGCAACGAATCAAGATCTCAGAAATGGTACGGGAGGCCCCGCCCGAGCAGCCGCCTGCCGGCGGCGGCTAGCCGGACAGCCTCCCTCAAACAGGAGAACGGACCATGTTGCGCCATTGTACGCTGATTTGCCTCGCCACGGTCTTGCTGCTGAGTGCCGGCGGTACGGCCCGCGGCCAGAAATGGGGAGACCTCAAGGGCCGCTTCGTTCTGGATGGCACCGCCCCGCCGCCCGTCGAACTGGACGTCAACAAGGACCAGGAGGTGTGCGGCAAGGAAAAAATGTTCAGCGAGGAGCTGGTCGTCGGCGATGGCAATGGGCTGGCGAACGTGTTCATCTATGTGGTGCTGGAGCGCAATCAGAAGATTGCCATCCATCCCGACTATGAAGCCGTGGCCAAGGAAGAGCGCGTGCTGGACAATGTCAACTGTCACTTCGTGCCTCACGCGCAGACGGTTTGGCTCAGGCAAACCCTGCTCTTGAAGAATTCGGACCCCGTGGCGCACAATTCGAAGATCGATCCGCTGGGAGACACGCCGACCAACCCGCTGATTCCCGCGGGCGGGCAGGTGCCCTGGCAGTTCAAGAAGTCTCAGGGCCTGCCTCAAACGGTTACGTGCAGCATTCACGGCTGGATGAAGGCCTGGGTGCTGCCGCTGGACCACCCGTACGCCGCAGTGTCCGGGCCGGATGGCTCCTTCGAGATCAAGAATGTGCCGGTGGGTGAGCATACCTTCCAGCTCTGGCACGAACGTTCGGGCTATCTGATGGGGGCTGCGCAACAGAAAGACGGCAAACTCGTGCTCAGCGTCAAGCCCAAGACGGCTGCCACGAAGGTCACCAAGAAGAGTTCGCAGGTGAAGCTGAAGATCGCCGAGGGGGTCAACGACGTGGGACAGGAGATCAAGGTGAGTCTCAGCTATTTCGAGGGCCGCTAGCTGGACGGAAGCGGGGAGCGCAAGAGGAGGAAATCGCCGATGTCCTTTGGCAAACTGTGGCTGAAGCTAGCGGCGTGTGTCGGGCTGGCCGTTGCGGCCGGCGGCTGCGCACGCTCCACGGCCGACGCAGACATTGCGCCAGACATGCAGCAGGCCCTGGCGTTGCGCACCGCGCAAGAGGGAGGCGATTCGGAGGCCACAGCCGAACAGGCAACCACCGGTGCCGGCTGGGGCACGCTGAAGGGCGTGTTCCAGTTGGACGGCCAAATCCCGCAGTTGCCCGCCCTGGACACCCAGGGCAAGGATCCTGCCGCTTGCGGCAGCGTGGTGCCCGACCCCTCTCTCCAAGTGGACTCGGGCTCCAAGGGGATCGCCGACGTGCTGATCTTTGCCCGCAAGGTTAGCCGCGTGAAGAACCCGGAGATCCCCGCGGAGGCGGGGCCGGCGCTGTTCGATCAAAAGAAGTGCGTGTTCCTCTCGCCCGTGCTGGCGTTGCGCGTGGGCCAGACCATGCTGGTCAAGAATAGCGACCCCGTCTCGCACAACACGAAGATCGACGCTCCGGGCAACCCGCCTTCCAATCTCACGCTGGCCCCGTTCGCATCGGCGACGTACACGTATGTCAAGCAGCTTGCCTTGCCGTCGCAGGTGGTCTGCAGCATCCATCCCTGGATGAGCGCATATGTGATCGCACGCAACGATCCGTACTATGCCGTCACAGGCCCGGACGGATCCTTTGAGATTGCCGACCTGCCGGCGGGCGAGCCGATCGAGTTCCAGGTTTGGCATGCGCGGGCCCAAAGCGGTCTGCAGGCGCGTCCCGATTGGAAACGGGGTCGCTTTCAGGTGACCATTCCGCCGGACGGAGTCCTGGACCTCGGCGTGATCCAGGTTCCCGTGGGGGCGTTCGGCTTGTGATGAGCAAGAACAGAGAGGGTGCGATGTGCCCAAGCGATGCAGGCGAGCGGCGGCGGGTAGCGCTTGAGGGGCGGCGCCGCCGGGCCGCGACGTGCTGTGCCCTGCTGTGGCTGGCGGCGGCCGCCGGCTGCGGCGGCCTGAGTGCGCCTCAGTTCCGGCTGAACATGGAGGACATCATCCGTGAGACGCCGGACAAGGATCCGGACGAATTCCGCATTACGGGCCGGGAGCGCGAACAGGTACGCCAGGGACTGCTGGAGGAGATGCGGCGGGAAAAGGATCCCCAGAAGATCGAGCAACTGGAAGCGAACTTCGGCGCTGCCCTGGATGCGGGTACCGAGGAAGTCTTAAAACTCAAGCGCGACAAGATCAAGAAACTCAAGATCTTGAACACGGCGCTTGTGGCACTGTTCGGTACGCCGGACGAACCGTATGTGTTCCCGGAGTCGGGGTTGGACATCAAGAAGATCCGCCTCGCCGCAGGACCGGCGCAGACGGTCAACAGCAATGTGCGCCGCGGGCTGTACCGGCAGCACTGCGTGCATTGCCACGGCATCTCGGGAGACGGCGCGGGGCCGACCGCCGTGTTCCTCAATCCCTACCCGCGAGACTATCGCCAGGGCAAGTTTAAGTTCAAATCGACGGAGTTCGCTGCCAAGCCCACGGACGCCGACCTGTTGCACACGCTGACTGAGGGCATTCCTGGCACTGCCATGCCGTCGTTCAAATTGCTGCCGCTGGATGAGCGCGAAGCGCTGGTGGAATATGTCAAGTACCTGAGCATGCGCGGCGAGGTCGAGCTGGCGATGGCCCGCTACCTGTTCGTGGACGAGGAGGACCTGGAACTCAGCCGCAGCACGCTGGTGGAGTTTCTGGCGGAGTCGGCCGAGAGCTGGTCGTCGGCGGCCGAGCATGTGGTCCGGCCGCAGACGCAGCCGGCACATGTGGCCGCCACGGATCCCGCGGAGAAGGCGCGCCTGCTGGCCGAGTCCATCGAGCGGGGCCGCAAGTTGTTTGCCGGCGAGAAGGCCGCCTGTGTGAAATGCCATGGTCCCACGGGCCTGGGCGATAGCGAAGACAAGCTGTACGATGACTGGAACAAGGACAAGGATCCCGAGAAATTCGGTGCCGAGGCGGCGACCTGGGTTTTGCCCCGGCAGCAACTGCGGCCGCGGAACCTGCGGTTGGGCATCTATCGTGGCGGGCGTCGTCCACTGGACTTGTTCCGCCGCATCTACACGGGCATCTATGGTGGTCCCATGCCCGGCGCCGGTCCCAGTCCCGGCCGGGAGGCCACTTTGAGCGAAGAGGAAATCTGGAGCGTGGTGGATTACATCCGCTCGCTACCCTATGAGGGCCAGGTGGCCGTGCCGCCGCCGCGGCAGTTAACCCAGCGCAGCCGCCAGTCAGGGAGTCTGCCATGAACAAGTTCTGGTGCTTGCTGTTTCTGGCCGTGCCGGTGCTGGGCGTGGCGGCTTTTGCCTGGGCGCCCGGCGCCGGCTACTGGCTGCCACGGGACATTTCGGACCACGGGTGGCAGATCGACCACTTGTTCTATTTTGTGCTGACGCTCACCGGTGCCGTGTTTGTGGCCACGGAGCTGGCGCTGTTCTGGTTCGCCTGGAAGTATGACGGCAGGACGAACATGCAGCCCGTCAGGTTCACCCACGGCAGCCATGATGTCGAGGTGCTCTGGACGCTGGCGCCGGCGGCAACGCTCGTGTTCATTGCCATCTACCAGATGAATGCGTGGGCGGATGTAAAAATGCGGCAGCCGGATGTGCCAGTGCTGGCGGAGGTCACCGCGCGGCAGTTCGAGTGGCGGATCCGGTATCCCGGAGCGGACGGGCGATTCGACACGCTGGACGACGTGCATGTGGTCAACGACCTGCACGTGCCCGTGGACCGCGATATTCTGATTACCCTCAAGAGCCAGGACGTGCTGCACAGTTTCTTCCTACCCAACCTGCGCATCAAGCAAGATGCCGTGCCTGGCATGAAGATTCCCGTGTGGTTTCGGGCCCGCGATGTGGGCGAGTTCGACCTGGTGTGCGCCGAGTTGTGCGGTTGGGGGCACTACAAGATGAAGGGCCGGCTGACCGTACAGAGTGCGTCCGCCTTCCAGCAGTGGCTGGCGGAAACGGCCGCTGCCCAGGAGGCAACCCAGGAACCCGAAGTTGAGGAGAGTGAGTGAGAGGCCGCTCATGAGCAGTCCTGCTGTTCCCCATACGCATGCTGGCGCCGCCGCAGCCGCCCCGGCCATGCCGGTGGCGAAGTTCCTGGCCACCTATGTATTCTCGCGCGATCACAAGGTGATCGGGCTGCAATTTCTCTTTTCCACCTTGCTGTGGTTCATCGTGGGGGGATTGCTGGCGCTGGCGGTGCGCTGGCAGCTTGCGTTTCCCTGGCAGGGGATGCCGATCGTGGGCCGGCTGCTGTTCTCGGCGGAGGGGAACCAGATCTCTCCCGAGTTCTACACGATGCTGTTCACCATGCACGCCACGGTGATGATCTTTTTTGTGATCATTCCCATTCTGGCGGGCGCCTTCGGCAACTTTCTGATCCCGCTGATGATCGGCGCGGACGACATGGCCTTTCCCACCTTGAACATGTTGAGTTACTGGGTGATGTGGCCTGCGTTCGTGCTGATGACGATCAGCTTTTTCGTGCCGGGGGGCGCCTCGGCAGCCGGCTGGACAGGGTATCCGCCTCTTTCTGTGGCGCACGGAGCCGCGCCGGCCAGCCAGGCTGGACAAACGCTGTGGGTGCTGGCGCTGGTGTTCGTGGGCATTTCCTCGATGATGGGGTCCGTAAATTACATGACCACCATCATCCAGATGCGTGCCCCGGGCATGACCATGTTCCGTCTGCCCATGACGATCTGGGGCATGTTCATCACGGCCGTGCTCCAGGCCTTCGCGCTGCCGGTGCTGACGGCGGCGCTGTTCATGCAGCTTCTAGACCGGACGGTGCGAACGGGCTTTTTCATTCCCGAGGGGCTGGTGATCAACAACGAGGGGGTGGCGGCGGGCGGGGGCCAGCCGCTGCTGTGGCAGCATTTGTTCTGGTTCTATTCGCATCCGGCGGTGTACATCATGATCCTGCCGGCGATGGGCATGGTGTCCGATATCATAAGCTGCTTTGCCCGCAAGCCCTTGTTCGGCTACAAGCCCATGGTGTACTCGATCTGCGGCATTGCGGGACTGGGGTTCATCGTGTGGGGGCACCATATGTTCATGTCCGGGATGAACCCCGCGCTGGGCGCCATGTTCATGGTGTCCACGATCATGATTGCCCTGCCCAGTGCTGTCAAGACATTCAACTGGCTGGCCACGCTGTGGGGCGGCAAGATCCAGTTCACCACGCCCATGCTGTTTGCCATGTCCTTCGTATCGATGTTCATCATCGGCGGGTTGTCCGGGATTTTCATGGCGGCCACGCCGATCGACATCTTCATCCACGATACCTATTTCATCGTGGCGCACATCCACTATGTGTTGTTCGGCGGCACCGCCTTCGGCGTGTTCGGCGGCATCTATTTCTGGTTTCCCAAGATGTTCGGCCGCATGATGAATGAGTTCTGGGGGAAGGTGCATTTCTTGCTCTCCTTCATCTTTTTCAATGGCACGTTCTTTACCATGCACCTGCTCGGCGCCGGCGGATTTCCCAGGCGGCTGGCGGATCCCTATCACTACGCCACGTTCCGCCATCTGCTGGGCATGAATCAGTTCATTACCTACTGTGCCCTGGGAATGGGGGCCGTGCAGATCATTTTTGCGATCAACTTGTTCTACAGCATCTTTCGCGGGCCGCGCTGCGGCCGCAATCCGTGGCACGCCAACAGCCTGGAATGGCTGGCTCCCAGCCCGCCGGGGCACGGCAACTTCGATGTCCAGCCGGTCGTGTACCGCGGACCGTACGAGTACAGCTCGCCCGAAACAACAGAAGATTATTATCCGCAGTGGCAGCCGCCTCCGGCGGGGCAGGGAGAGGCGTCGCACGCACAGGCCCAGCAGCATGCATGACAAGCGGTGCCGCCGGCTCGCCGCCGTGGGTGCCGTCCCAGGCCTGGCTGCCTATGCAAGCGCTGCATGAAGATCGCATGACCATGTCCTATCTGCCGCCAAACCAGTTCAGTACCTGGCCCCACCGCCTGGCCGTGGTGCTGGTGTGCGCCACGTTCCCGCTGTTGTGGGTCGGCGGATTGGTCACCAGCTACCGTGCAGGCATGGCGGTGCCCGACTGGCCTACCACCTACGGGTATAATCCGCTGGCGTATCCGTTGGACACCTGGCTAGGCGGTCCGTGGGATATTTTCATCGAACATGCGCATCGCCTGTTGGCGGGCGGGATCAACGTGATTGCCGTGGCGCTAGGCGTGGTGCTGTGGCGAGCGGAGCCGAGGCGCTGGGTGCGGCGGTTGGGCTACCTGGCGGTTGCCGGCGTGCTGGTGCAGGATGTGCTGGGGGGAATGCGGGTGGTGCTCGACAGGCGGCTGCTCGCGCAGCTCCATGCCTGTGTGGGGCCGGCTTTCTTCACGCTCGCCGGGTTGCTGGCTGTGGCCACCTCAACTGCGTGGCGGGAAGCGGCTGGCAGGCCGCATGGGCGCTGTACGAAACTGAGGGGGCTGGCGCTGTTGACGGCGCTACTGGCTTATCTCCAGATCGTGCTAGGCTCGCAGGTGCGGCACGTGCCGGTCGATGCCTCGCCATCGGCGTTTCGGGGGGCCATGCTGTTTCATCTGCTGGGCGCGGGGTTGGTGGCGGGGCACAGCTTCGGCCTGTGCTTGCGGATCCACCGCCAACACGCGCAGGAGGGACGATTGGTGCGGGGGGCAAACTGGTTGGCGGGCCTGGTGGGCTTGCAACTGTGCCTGGGGGTGGGCACGTGGCTGGTGAACTATGGTTGGCCATCGTTTTTACCGCAGCCTGGTGCGGCCGAGGGATTTACGGTCGTGCGGGGAAGCACGGGCCAGGTGGTGATGAGCACAGCGCATGTGGCGTGCGGGGCGTTGATCGTGGCCGTGGCGGCGGCCCTGGCAGCCTGGGTGCATCGGCTGGTGCAGCAGCCGCGTGAGGCTGCTGTGGTTCCAGGATGGCGATGGGGAGCGGCGTGATGAGTAGCAGTTCGCTGACTCTCGCCGCTGTGCGCAGCGGGTTCTGGCAGCGCGTGATCGACCATGCAGAGCTGGCCAAGCCGCGCATCGTGGCCCTGGAACTGGCGGCGGTCGCTGCCACGGCAGTGGCCTGTTACGGCGGTGTGGCATCTGGAGTGCGGCTCGCCTGGGCACTGGTGGGTACGGCCCTGGTTGCCGCAGGAGCCAGTGCCCTGAACCAGGTGCTCGAGCGGTCTCGAGATCGTTTGATGCCACGGACGGCCGCTCGGCCCCTTCCTGCGGGCAGGCTGCATGCCTGGGAGGCAGCGGCCAGCGGGTTGTGCTCCACGCTGGCTGGCGTGGTGCTGCTGGGCTGGTACGTGCACCCGCGGGCAGCCGCCTGGGGCGGCCTGGCGTGGCTGCTGTATGTGGCCGCCTACACCCCGCTGAAATCGCGCACAGCCTGGAATACCGTGGTGGGCGCTGCGGCAGGCGCGTTGCCCCTGCTCGTCGGATGGGTGGCCGCAGACGGGCGCAAGCCGGAACTGGCCGCCACCGCGGTCGGCGTGCTGTTCGCCTGGCAATTCCCCCATTTCATGGCCATTGCCTGGCTGTATCGAGCAGAATACAGAGCGGCCGGATTGAGGATGGTCACGGTTATCGAGCCCATGGGCAAGTTGGCCGGCGCCCTGGCCGTGGCTGCCTCCATGCTGTTGGTGCCGCTGGGTACGCTGCCTGCACTGCTAGATTCGTCACACTGGCCCGGCTGGGCAAGCGTGCCTGCCGCAGTGGGCTTGGTACAGGTGGGGGCGGCCCTGCGCTTTGCCTTCAGAAAGGACCACTCGGCTGCACGTGTGTTGATGGTCTGCTCGCTGGTCTACCTGCCGGTTTGGCTGGCCTGGCTGGCCTTCGCCTGTGGTTAAGGGAAGAGAGTCTTCGAGTCATGGAAACTGCCGCCACGCACCCTGTCTCGCACGCTCACGGCCAGCTCGCGCACGGCCATGGGCACGAGCACGGCCACTTGAAGCTTCATTATCAGCCGGCGCTGCCCATCTCCAACGGCAAGTTGATGATGTGGCTGTTCCTCTCCACGGAGATCATGTTCTTTGCCGGGCTGATTGCCGTGTACATTGTGCTGCGGTTCGGCGCCCTGACATGGCCGAGCCAGTCGGCCGTGCACCTGGAAGAGAGAATCGGCTTCATCAACACGTTCGTGCTGATCTGCTCGAGCGTGACCGTGGTGCTTTCGCTCGAGGCGTGCCGCTCCCACAACCCGGCCATGGCCAAGATGTGGCTGGCGGCCACCCTGGCGCTGGGCGGCGTGTTCCTCGCCATCAAAGCGTACGAGTACAACCAGAAGTTCTCGCATGGGATCTACCCGCGCTATCCGCGCAGCCAAATCTATGAACGGCCTGATCTGGAGTATGGTTCGGCCGTGCGCGTGCGGGCGCAGGAATTGCTCGTCCCCTTGCAAACGGCGGGGTACGACAAACCCCTCTCCGCAGCCCAAACCCGCAGGCTGAAGCGGCTGGAGGCAGCCGCGCAACGGTCGCCGCAGGAGGAGCAGGCGTACCGCCGGCTAAGAGCCCGCAGAGAGGGGTATGAGCGGTTCCGCTTCCTGCAAGACCTCAAAACGCGCGCCAGCAGCACGCAGCCCGACGTGCTGGCGGCGCTGGCGGCGGAGATCATGCCCATCCGGCCGCGAGGCTCTCACGAGCACCTGGAGGGACTCAACGATCTGAACCCCTGGCTGAAAATGCCCATCGTGATCCCTGGCGGCAACATGTGGGCCAGCACCTACTTCACGCTAACGGGCTTCCACGCGCTGCACGTGCTGGTGGGGTTGATCGTGTTCGCGATCATGATGCCCATGCGGTTTACCCCGGACCGGGCGAACATGATCGAGAACATCGGGTTGTACTGGCACTTTGTCGATATTGTTTGGATCTTCCTGTTTCCCTTGTTGTACCTGTTCTAGCAACCTCGCGCAGGCCCGCGCGGCCGGGCCGGGAGCAAGTGATGAGCGACCATGCTGTAGCGCACGGTACCGGTCATGGGGGCGCGTCTCATGCCCATGGCGGGCTGGGGAAGTACCTGGCGGTGTTCGTGGCGCTGTGCGGGTTATCCACGGCGTCGTTTTTCACGACGTCGCAGCACTGGCCGTATCACGACCAGCCCAGCGTGGGCTGGGCCTTCATGATGGCGGTGTCCTGTACCAAGGCGCTGCTGGTGGTGCTGTTTTTCATGCACGTCAAGTACGAGGCGAACTGGAAGTACGTGCTTACCATTCCCGCGTCGCTGATGGCGCTGTTTCTGGGGCTGGCCTTGGTCCCGGATATCGGCATGCGCGTGCGCGGCGGCTTTAATTATGGCTACTCCGAAGAGCGGTATCGGCATGCGGCCCAGGCATCGGATACGCTGGCGCTCGAACAGGCCAGCCGGCGTGTGGGCGCACACAGCAAGGGCGCAAACAGTGAGAGCCTTCACAGCGAGGGCGCACACGGCGAGGGCGCGCACGGCGCACGCGGCAACGCGGCGTCCGGGGGACAGGGTCATTAAGCCATGGTGGCGGTGAGTGCCGCAGGGCTGCGCTACCGCTATGGCGGGCGGCTGGCCCTGGAGGGGTTGGACCTGGAAGTGGCCCCGGGCGAGGTGTTCGCCCTGCTGGGCCCCAACGGCAGCGGGAAGACCACATTTTTCAGGCTGCTGTCCACCTTGTTGCCCGTGCAAGAGGGGCGGTTGCAGGTACTGGGCATCGCCTTGCCTGCGAGCGGGGCAGCGCTGGGGCGGTTGCGCTGTGCCCTGGGGGTTGTGTTTCAGTCGCCCAGCCTGGATCGGCAGCTTACTGTGGTCGAGAACCTGCGGTGTCAGGGAAGGCTGTACGGGCTGCGTGGGGCAGAGCTGCGGCAGAGGTGCCGGGAGCGATTGGAGCGGTTCGGCCTGGCAGGGCGGGCACATGACCTGGTAGCCACGCTTTCCGGCGGCCTGCGGCGCCGCGTCGAGCTGGCCAAGGCCCTGTTGCATGGGCCACGCCTGCTGGTGCTCGACGAACCGAGCACAGGCCTCGACCCGAGAGCGCGGCTGGTGCTGTGGGAGGATCTCCGCCAGCAGGCGGCTGCTGGGGTGACCGTCGTGCTCACCACCCATTTGCTGGAAGAGGCAGACAAGGCGGATCGGCTGGCAATCCTCCACCTGGGGAAGCTCGCCGCGGTGGGCCGTCCAGAGGAACTCAAGGCCGAGTTGGGCGGACAGATCCTTACCCTGCGCGCGGAGCAGCCTCAGGCCGTGGCGGCGTATCTGGAAAAGGAGCTGGGTGTGCCCCCAGCAGCATTCAATGGCATGCTCCGCGTGCAGCACCCGCAGGCGCACCGCCTGGCCGCTCAGCTTTGTGAGGCCTTCCCGCAGGGAATTTCCTGGCTGGCCATCGGGCAACCTTCGTTGGAAGATGTGTTCATCGCCCGCACGGGCTGCCGTTTGACCGCCGCAGACGAGGCCGACCCGCTGGCCGCATCAGAAGACCATGGCTAGCGTCCCCCCCGCCTCCGTGCCTACCCTGCCGCAGCCTGCCAGCGGCCTTGCCGTCTGGGCACTGGCCAGCCGCGAGGTGCTGCGGTTTCTGCGCCAGCGCAGCCGCGTGATCGGCGCTCTGGGGCAGCCGGTGGTGTTCTGGGTGTTATTCGGCGCCGGTCTCGGACCCAGCTTTCGCTTGCCAGGCGCAGCCACGGGGCAGGTCGCATATGCTGAGTACTTCTTTCCCGGCGTGCTGGTCTTGATCCTGTTGTTTACCAGCATCTTTGCCACCATCTCCATCATTGAGGATCGGCGGGAGGGCTTCTTGCAGGGCGTGCTGGTGGCGCCCCTCTCTGCGTGGACCATGGTGGCGGGCAAGGGGCTGGGGGCCATGTTGCTGGCGGTAGGGCAGGCGCTAGTGTTTCTGGCACTCGGGTTGGCTCTGCCGCTTTCCTGGGGAGTGTGGCAGCTTGTTCAGCTTGTGCTGTTTCTCGGCCTGCTCTCCCTGGCGCTGGTGGGGCTGGGCATGCTGCTCGCCTGGCGGCTTGACTCGGTGCAGGGCTTTCATGCGATCATGAATCTGTTGCTGTTTCCCATGTGGCTGCTGTCGGGTGCCTTCTTTCCAGCCGGAGACAACTGGTTGGCCTGGGTGGTGCACGTCAACCCGCTCACCTATGGCCTGGCTGGCGTGCGGCGCCTGCTCTATGTACACCAGCCTGATGCAGCAGTGTTGCACGGGCTGCCATCCCTGGGGACCTGCTGGCTGGTTACGGCGGCCTTTGCCCTGCTCACCCTGGCAGCCAGCACCTGGGCAGCAGCGCGCCGCGGCCGAGGAGATCTCAGATGACCGAACGAACCGCCCGACTTGTTACGCTGCTGATTCTGGCAGGTGCCATGGGGGTGCTAGGCTACGCCGGCTGGTATCAATTCCGTGCCGCTACGCGGGGAGACGACCCGCTAGCCATGGAGCCTGTCGTACTCCCTTCGCATCGAGACAAACCCGACCGTCCCTGGCATGAGCTGGAGTTTACAGAACGTAGCGGCCGTCGCCTGAAGCTCGGGGATCTCAAAGGCCGCGTGTGGATCGCCAGCTTCTTCTTCGCAAGCTGCCCCGGTTTCTGCGCCAAGATGAACCAGGCCGTGGCGGCATTGCAGCAAGAGCTGGCGGACAAGGATGTGACCTTCGTGAGCATTACCGTGGATCCTCAACACGATACCCCCGAGGCACTGCAAAAATATGCGCGCGAGTACAAGGCAGACGCGCAGCGATGGCTCTTCCTCAACGGGGAGCTGTCTCATGCCGAAGCGGTGGGAGACGCCTTCCACGTGACGGTCGTGGCGCGCGACCACACCGACAGGCTGATTCTGGTCGGCCCCGATTTGCAAGTGCGGGGCACCTATCATTCGCTCGAAGAGGCGGATCTCAAGCGGCTGAGACGCGACCTGGAAAAACTCCTCTCGCAGCAGGGACCTTAGGCCAGCGGCCATCGAACCGAACCTGACGCACCGCCGCGGCGTACCTTCCTGGAGCCTGACGTGCTCGATCGACTTCCGGAACTCAATGCCTTGCTCAATGCCGCCGCAACGGCGGCGTTGGTAACGGGCTACATCTTGATACGTGCCGGTCGCGAGACGGCGCATCGCCGCGTGATGCTGACGGCCTTCTGCCTGAGCGTCCTGTTCTTGGCCTCCTACCTTGTGCATCATTATCACATCGGGGGAAGCAAGCCCTACCAGGGGGAAGGCCTGGGCCGAACCTTGTACCGCACGATGTTGTTTACGCACGCGGCGCTTGCGGCGCTGGTGCCGCCCCTGGCCGTGGCCACGATCATCCTTGGCTGGCGAGATCGTCGCGCGGCACACCGCCGCCTGGCACGCCTGACGCTACCGATCTGGCTGTACGTGTCGGTCACAGGCGTGATCATCTACTTCGTGCTCTACGTATTCGACGGCTAGGCGCCCTGCGCGTGGGCGCTGGCCGCGGAACATGCACGAGCGCTGAAGACACAGCTTTGCATAAAGGCCCCTGCCTGCAACGGCCACACGTCCCCAGGCCAGTCATGCCATACCCTGTCACCATGAGGCCCCTGCGTGCGACGGTTGTGCGGCAACGGACCGCAGGGCTCGCCTGTGCAGCAGCGAGAGGCGAGTACATGGCCTGTCGTCGTGTTGCCGGGTCTTTCCTGCTATGCTGGACGTCGCTTGCATAAACGGCTCGCCGAGCGGGGTTGGCAGGCAAAGGGGCTGGTATGCAAGAGTTCGGCTCAAGCGATGCCAACGCATCGCCCCGATGAGTCAAGGCTGCCGAGATCAGGGCGGCCGCCCCGTCTGATTATGTATTGCAACATCGAACTCAAGTTCCGGGCCGCGGCGTTGGATACGGTGCGGCAGGCTGTGCTGGCGGCGGGCGGTCAGGCGCAAGGAGTGCTGCGCCAGCTCGATACGTACTTCCACTGCCGAAGCGGCCGCCTCAAGTTGCGGCAGACGGAAGGCCGCCAGACGCAGCTCATCTGGTACAGGCGTGCCGACCTGGTGGATGCCCGCCGGAGCGACTACCTCCTCGTGCCGCTAGCCGACGCGGAAGGCGTACGCGATGCGCTGGCGCACGCCCTGGGGATTCGCGCCGTGGTGGCCAAGGAGCGAGAGCTGTACCTCTGGGGGCAGGTACGGATCCACCTGGATCAGGTGGCCGGGTTGGGGAACTTTGTAGAGCTGGAGGCCGTGTTAGGGACGGGCCAGGCCGAGTCGGAAGGCCGCGCCTGGCTGGCGGAGCTGGCGGAGCGGCTGGGGCTCGATGCGTGCGAACGCGTAGCCGTCTCGTATGGGGATCTGCTGGCGAGCCGTGAATGATGGACGGTCGGCGCCAGCAGGAGGCGGCAGCGGCGCGTAGCGTGACGTGGCTGCTGGATCGCGTGGGTCGATTGGCGGTGGCCGCGGCGGCAGCGATTTGTTTGAGGAAGGATCGTCGCAACAGCCGAACATCAACGCTTGCACACGGTCGTTGGCTGCGCCGTCGCTTTCGCGCGATGCCGGGGGGTGTGGCCACCGGAGGGGCGCTCGTGTTCGGCGGCAATACGTGCTTGCCGCGCATGCCACGCCATGGCGCACCTTGGGCAACAGCCAGATAAACTCCCGCGAGACTTCCCTGAGGTTTTGCCGGTGCCGCGGCGGACGCCGCCAGCCCCCTAGGAGTGGCCGCTCTGATGCGGCATAATAACGTGCTTTGAGGAAGCCGCTGGTATTGCCGCCCAGCGTACGCAGGGCACGCGCGGCGCGTAGTTGGAAGAGTTGCCTGAGCGCACTCCGGCGGCACCGTGCGGCTTCTCCTGTGGTCGAAGTACCCCTGGTAGGGGAGGTGTGCGGAGGACTCGATGTATAGGAATCTTTGCCCGCAGTCGCTGGGCGTGTCTGGCACGCAAAGCGAGTTGATCGAGCTGGCACTGTCTTTCGGTTTTCAGGGCCTGGATATCGACATGGTGGACTTCGCCGATCAGGTACGCGAGTACGGCATGGCCCGTGCGCGGCGGCTGATCGACAGCGCGCGGATCAGGGTCAGCAGTTTCAGGCTGCCGCTGGATCTGGGTCAGAGCGATCCGGTGCAGTATCAGAAGCAGTTGGAAGCACTGCGGGGCGTGGCCCAGGTGGCGGGGGAGTTGGGATGCACGCGGGCAGTGGCGCGGATCAGCCCGGGCAGCAACGAGCGCGCCTACCACGAGAATTTCGAGCTGCACCGCCAGCGGCTGGTGGAGGTGGCGGGCGTGCTTTCTGCCTCGGGTGTGCGGCTGGGGCTGGGGTTTACCGCGCTGGCAGCCGAACGCAAGCGATTCAAGCACGAGTTCATCCACGATCCTGAGGCCCTGTTGGTGCTGATCGATGTGGTGGGTTCCGGGCATGTGGGGATCTGGCTGGACGCCTGGGAGTTGTACGCAGCGGGGAGCAGCTTGGGCGTATTGCGGAGCAAGCTTAGGCCTGGCCAGATTGTGGGGGTGACGCTGAGCGATGCGCCTGCCGACGTGGCCCCATCTGAGCTGACGGCGGCGGACCGTCTGTTGCCTGCCGAGACGAATGTGATTGACGGGGTGGGAGTGTTGACGGCGTTGGTCGAGATGGGCTATCAGGGACCAGTGACTCCGGCAGCAGCGACGGCGCGGCTGGCGGGCATGCGGCGCGATGCGATCGTGCGCACGGCGGGAGAACGTCTGCTGGGCTTGTGGGGCGCGGCGGGCTTGACCGTGCAGGGCCGCATGGGGGCTGCGGTGCGGGCTTGAGCCATGTTTCACTACGACCGCGGCCTGTTTCTCACGCGACCAGGGCTGGCGGTCGATGTGCGGCGGAGGCAGTCATGTGCCTTCGTGTCCCATGCGCACTCGGACCATCTGGCGCCGCATCAGTTGGCCTTGTGCACGCCGCCGACGGCGCGGTTGTACCGACTGCGCATGGGCAGCCGTGAGGTGGTCGAGCTGCCCTACCAGCAGCCGCGCCAGTGGGGCGGAGTATGGCTGACCGCCCTGCCCGCGGGGCATTGTCTGGGCTCAGCCATGCTGTATGTGGAGGACGGGTCCGAGAGCCTGCTCTACACGGGCGATTTCAAGCTCGGCTGCTCTGCCACGGCCCAAGCAGCCGAACTCTGCCGCGCGGACGTGCTGATCATCGAAAGCACATATGGAGACCCCCAGTATCGCCATCCGCCGCGCGAGGCTGCCATCTCTCAACTGCTCGAAACCGTGGAGGGAATCTTCGCCCGTGGAGCTACCCCTGTGATCGCTGCCTATGCACTGGGCAAGGCGCAGGAGGTATCGCGGATCCTCACCCAGCACGGCATACCTGTGTTGCAACATCATGATGCCATGACGGTGAGCCGCGTGTACTTCGAATGCGGAGTGGACCTTGGCGCCGTGGCGCTTTATGAAGATGGTCCGCTGCCGGGCCATGCGGTGGTGGCCCCGCCTGCCAAGTGCCGCCCTCATGCACTCCCCGGCTTGACGCGTTACGAAACCATCGCCGTCACGGGCTGGGCCGCGCGAGCGAACGCAAGCGCACGGCTGCGCGTCGATCACGCCGTGCCGCTGTCGGACCACGCGGATTTTGATGAGTTGCTCGCTGCCATCGAACGGGTCTCGGCTCAAGAGGTCTATTGCACACACGGGCCGGCGCAGTTTGTCGAGTTGTTACGGGCCAGAGGCGTAAACGCACACCGGCTGGAGAGCGGGCGACGCCCCCCTTTTCATCGCTGATGCCCTTAACTACGTAGCGGTCCACCGGCCCGCCTTGCAGGGCAGCTACCCCACCGCCTGGCACCAGAACCGGGTTCGGCCCTCGCCCCACCGTGAAACCACATCGCTCTACCTGGGCCAGCCGAGACCCGCCGTGCCGGCCCAAGGCCTGGCGCGTCCCACCCCCGTAACCTGAACAGGGCAGCCGAACACCGGGCGTGCCAGCCACATAGCCTGAAGCTGGAGTGCCACCCCCAGACGTCGAAGCTGGTGTGCCGCCCCCATGGCCTGAGCCTGCCGACTCAACGCTCGCCCGCTCTTGCCGCCGACCACGCTCGCTTTGCCAAAGCGTGCCAGACAATCTTGGCCAGGCACCGGCCGCTAGGAAGCTGGCACGGCGGCGCCAAGCAGCTTCTCGCTATCGGCAGCGCAGGCAGCGTAGCGGCCCTCGCCGTTGATGCGTGCGTACACGTCGTTGAGCACCCAGTGGAACACGCAGAGGTGGATGCTTTCTACCATCCCCATGTCGTGTAGCGGCACGTGCAGACCTGCATGCACCAGACGGCGAAGCTGGCCCCCATCGTAGCCCGTAAGTCCGAATGTAATCAGCCCATGCCGATTCGCCCACTCTACGGCACGCAGCACGTTCGGACTGTTGCCCGATCCGCTAATGGCCAGTACCAGATCTCCCTCGCTGCCAAAGTTCATGAGCTGCTGGACGAAGATCTGGTCGTAGCCCACGTCGTTGCCCAGGGCCATGATCCATCCAGCATTGTCGGTCAGGCTGAGCACCTTGAGACGCTTGCGTGACTCGTCGTGCAGATCCCGCTGGCGCAGCG
Organism: Pirellulales bacterium; assembly: GCA_023511675.1. Lineage (GTDB taxonomy): Bacteria > Planctomycetota > Planctomycetia > Pirellulales > JAIMBC01 > JAIMBC01. The sequence goes on along the minus strand of JAIMBC010000015.1, from coordinate 7,580 downwards.
TGCTTTTGCCCAGGTCTTCACAGATGTGCGAGGCAGTGGTGCCAGAGCCGCCGTTGCCGAAAATGAACACAAATCGATCGCGTTCCCACGCCTGGTAGATCAGCTCCGCCATGCGGCGGATCTCGTCCCGGTCAAGGCGGTCGAGTTCGGCCTTCAGTCGATGGAGATACTGTTCAATGGTCAGACTGGCACCCAACATAGCAGCTTCCCCTGGAATCTGGCTGACTGGCGTTACCTCAGTCTAACCGCGCTGGCCAGTTGCGGCCAGAGCAACGAGCGGGGGGTGTCGCCGGAGCAGGAGCTGCGGCGCCGTCATGGGGCACGGATGGGGCAGCCGCCTGTTCGTACCACTGAGCAACCCGATTCGCCAGAGTCCCTGACCTGGTGGTGCCACACACCGCAGCGCTTGACGGCAAGGCAGTCTGGCCAAGAGGGCCGGCGGGGCCAGGGGTTAAAGCGGCCAGCCGGCGTTTGGGCAGCAGCGCGCGGTCAGCACGTCTCGGGCGCGGAGGCTGTCGGGATTATGTCCGGTCGAACACGGGCGGGGCGCCGGGGAGAGGTGGCGGCTCGATCGGCGGCACGGGCGGCAGGGGAAGCTGCGGCGGCAAGAAAGGCTGCGGCAGTTGCGGCAGGGGGAAGGGGAACGCCTCGGCATCTTCCAGGGCCTCCTCGGCCGCCTGAAGGCGTTGCTGGGCGGCACGGAGTTCAGCCGCCAACTCTTTCAACCGCTCTGCACTGGCCTCACCTTCGGCTGCGGCCTTCAGCAGAGCGGCCTGCACTGCTTCAAGCTGCTGCTGGGCCGCCTTGATCTCCTCCAGGGCCTGCTGCGTATTGACGCCAAAGCCGGGCAGCAGCGGCCGGCGCGGCAAGATACCCTGCATCCCAGGCCCCAGCGGCCAACGCAGTCGGGCGGCTTGCCGTTCAACGTACTCTCGATACCAGCGATAGGCCTCCGGGTGGCGCTCTTTGAGTTCTCGCACGTCTTCGGCCTGGTAGGTCTTGGCTGGTTCATCCGCCTTACCAGCAGGCCGTACAGTAACCTTGATGCCGGCTTGAGGAGACTCTTCGATGGTAACGTGGGCGCCGTCAGCGTGGATTTCGGTCGTACGGTTTCCAGCGGCGTCTGCACGCTGAGTCACGCGCACCTGCCTCGCTGCACCAGGCAGGAACGCAGGAGGTTCGGCCGCCTGGGGATCCGCAGCCTGCGGCAATGGAGCCAGCGCGTCGGCTGCCCGCCGGGCCAGGTCTGGGTCCTGTGAGGCGGCAAGCTCGCGCAGCACGGCCCGCGCGCGGGAGGCCAACCGCGGGTCGTTCCCGCCGGCCCAGGTGGCAAGAATGTGTACCATCCGCATGGCTGCCTCGCCTTTTGCGGCTGGGGCTGCCTGGGCAACGCGTTCCAGGGCCGCTGCTCCCGCAGCAATCAGTGAGGCGGTGGCCTCCTCTCGGACTCGCAGGCGGGGGCTTTCCAGATCACGCAGCCACTGGTCGATGGTCTCCGGCGTGGGAAGCTCGGCCTGCGGCTGCTGGCCAGGCTCAGGAAGCTGTTCGGCTTCCACCGGCTGGTCACTTTCCTGCTGCGCCGCAATGTGTCGAGCGATGGCTGGTTGAAGAGGTCGTCCGCTGTCTGGGGCGGCTGGCGCGAACAGTGCTGCTGCCAGGCCCGCTGTCAGAAGGATGTGCCGCATGGTCCTATCCACATGTGGTCGTGCCGCTGAAAAGCAAGGTTCGGATAGGCGCAAGTGTTACAAGATCTGTGGCTGATGGCAAGCTGGGCCGCCACCACCTGTACCCGACGAAAGCACGCCGGGGCCGAGGCGCGGCGGCGCACAGGGCAGGCCGGAGCATGGTAGATCGGGGCACGCAACGTGCCGAACGGTGGGAGACCTGGGCAGGGAGCCATTTGTGGGGCAAGGATGGGTATCGGTCCGCGAAGAGTATTAGGTCGTACACGGCACTGCCCTGAACGGCTCCGACCCCGGCTGGCAAGGGGCAGCGCCAGACCGAGGCGAGCCATGGGAAGAGGATTGACCGGAGACGAGCGGGCCTTGACAGACCTGAGGGGAGAGGGGGCGACGGCGGCGAGGCGTGCAAACCAAGCAGCGAGTTGGGGCCCCTGGATAAGGACCAGAATGTTCGAACGAGTTCGTTTCGCGTGCTGCCTGTGGAGCGCACGGCGTCCCGGAGCGATTGGCATTTGATTGACTTCCCATCGCCCAGGTTGTATAGAGAGGGAGCCGAGCAGAGCGAACCGCGCGGCGGGCGCGCTGGCAAACTCCTGGTGCTTTGTTTTTGGCCACGTGCTCAAGAGCAGGTGATGAGATGATCATCGGCAAGATCTGGCATGCCATCAAGGCGCAGCTCAACAAGCTGGCCAACTTCTTCTGGACGGCCGATCCCATCGCTCAGATGCAGTACGAGTACGATCTGGCCGTCAACCAGCTCAAGGAGGGGCGAGAGGGGTTGGAACAGTACCGCGCACTGGTGGAGCGGGTGATGCGGCAAGTCGCAGGCGACCGCAAGCACGTGTCCAACCTGGAGGCCAGGGTCAAGGCTTATTTGCAGGCCGGAGACCGCGAAACGGCCGCACGCTTTGCCCTGGAGCTGCAAAAGGCCAAGCAAGAGCTGGCCGAGAACGAAGCGCAGCTCAAGATGCACGAAGAGGCGTACAGCAATAACCTGCTCAAGATCAAGCATGCCAGCAACAAGCTGTCAGCCATCAAGAACAAAATTGCCAAGTACGACGCGGAACTGAAAATGAGCAAGGCCGAGGCGGAGATGGCCAAACTTGCCAGCAGCTTCAACTTCGACCTCACCACCGATTTTGGCCAGATCGAACAGGTGATTCAGGATCGCATCGGCCTCAACCGCGCCAAGGCCCGCGTGGCGGCCGATTTGTCCGCTGAAGGCTTGGCCGATGTACAGGCCGAGATGGCCATGGAGAAGCAGCTTGCCGATCAGGCGCTGCGCGAGTTCGAGATTTCTCTTGGCTTGGTCACGCCCGAGACAGCGCCGGCACCGCCACAGGAGAAGCAGCTCGGCCCGGCAGTACCGCAAACCGAAACGAGTTCGGGATGTTGAGGCCGCCCCCTCCGGCCGCTCAAGGCGTTCGTCGTTTGCTTTAGCTTTCCAACATACCGGCAGCCATGGCACTTACCGCGGCCCAGATGACAGCTCAACCTTCCGAGCAAACGGCCGAGGGCCGCCGCGAGCTGCCTGCTTGGTATCCCACCTGGGCACGACAGCTTGCCGAACTGTATTTTTCAGGCACGACCTGTCTGTTCATCCTGCATGGGAATGTACACGACCTGATTCGTGTCCCCGCGGCGGGACAGGTGAGGTACTCCAACCTCTCCGAATTCCTCGCCACGCAGCTCTTTGGAGCATGGGAGCTGGTATTGCACCATGACCTGGGCCGCGGCCTGCGGCCCCTGGCGGTTGATGATCCCAAGCGGCTGAAGGAGATGGTCCAATCTCTCGCCGCTTACCTTGGCGAGCCAGGCTCCTGGCCCCGCGATCCCGATGCCTTGCTGCTGCTGCTGGATCGTTTCATCGAGCGTACCCTGCTGGAAGACGATCCTGCCCGCCGCAAGCGCGTGGCCCTGATCTTCGAATACGCACAGTACCTGGTGCCGGCCGGAGAGGTAGGCACGTTGGCGCGCGGGGAGGCCAGCCGGCTGGTGCGCTTTCTCGGCTGGGCGCAGAATCCGTACATCAAGCGCGTCAACATGGCCTTTTGCCTGGTTGCCGAGAAGCTTTCGGAGGTCAACAGCCGCCTGGTGCAGAATCCGCATGTTGCCGCGATCGAAATCCCGCTGCCCGAGCGAGAGGATCGCGAACAGTTTGCGCACTGGTACCTGGCCGGCGCGGCGGCTGCCAGACCGAATGGCGCACCGGCCGTTTCCAACCCGCAGGACGGGGCCGCAAGCGATGCAGCACGGCAACCTGCCCATGGTCCAACGGACCAGAAGCCGGCAGGGGAGCCGCTGTCGCCCCGTCAACTGGCAGAAGCCACCAGCGGCCTCAGCCTGGTGAACCTGCATGTGCTGTTGGCACACCGGCGCGGCGGGGCGGACGATGAATTGGCCCGCTTCCGGCAGCTCAAGAAGGCCCTTATCGAACGTCAGTGCCAGGGCCTGGTCGAGTTCGTCGAGCCTCCCTACAAACTAGACATGGTGGTGGGACATGCCGCCAGTCAGCAGCGTCTCAGGGAAGACGCACACTGGATCAGCCTGGGCCATCTGGACGCGGCGCCCATGGGGTATCTCATCTGCGGGCCGGTGGGCACGGGCAAGACATTTCTGGCGGAGTGTTATGCGGGAGACATTGGGATACCCTGCCTGAAGCTGCGGAATTTCCGCTCCAAGTATGTGGGCGAGACGGAAGGCAATCTGGAGCAGGTGCTCACCGTGCTGCGTTCCCTGGGGCCGGTGGTGGTGATCGTGGATGAGGCCGATGCCGCCTTGGGCAACCGCCGTGCTGAAGGAGACTCGGGCACGTCCAGCCGAGTGTTTTCCATGATTGCCAGCCAGATGGGCGATACGCGCTACCGGGGCCGGATCATCTGGATGTTGCTGACCAGCCGGCCGGATCTGTTGCCCATCGACCTGAAGCGGCAGGGGCGGGCAGAGGTGCACATACCGCTGTTCTATCCGCACGAGCAGGCGGAGTTCGCCGCCATGTTCGCCGCCATGGCGCGGAAGAACAAGGTGACCTTAGCGCCGGATGCCGTGCCGGAGATCCCTCTCGATCGCCAATACAGCGGTGCCGATATCGAGAGCATTGTGCTGGCTGCCAAGCGGCAGGCGCTGTCGCTGGGGGTACGAGAGATCACGCGGGAACTGCTTGCCCAGGCGCTGGCGGAGTTTATTCCCTCCTCACAAGGCCTGGAGAAGGAACTGCAAGAGATTGCCGCCGTGCTAGAATGCACGCAGCACGCCTTCCTGCCGCCGGTGTGGCGCGAGAAAGTGGCCCAGCCGAACGGCCGGAGTGTGTTGCAAGAACGTTTTTCTACCCTTCGACAACTGCTAGGAGAGTAGCACGCTCTCCTTACTTCAGGCGAGAAGACTTATGGCCAAGAAGAAAAGTGCGGTCAAGAAGGCGCCAGCCACGACGAAATCCAAGAAGAAGCAGGCCAGCTCGGCCGGCAAGCCGCAAGCAGGCACGCCCAGCCGCCCCGCCAAGGCCGGAGGCGCTGGCAAAGCCGCAGCGCCGGCGCGCTCCACAGGCCGCTCAAGCTGGTTGGACGACGAATCGAACAAGCCGATCATCGACCGCTATGCCCAGAAACTCGCCAGCTTCGTCGAAACCATGGCCGACGGGCGCGTGGATGCTCAGGAACTGGCAGCCCAAGAAGCCAGGCTCGTGCGCCTGATGAAGGAGGTGGAGCCGGCCCTCTCCGCCGAGTTGCACGAGAAGGTCACGCGGCTGTTGTGCGAGCTGACCGCGTATGACACCATGCAGATCTTGCACACGTTGGAGGAATCACGTCCCAAGACGCAGTTTGTGGGCTGACGCCGTCCATCGGGCACTGAGGAGGGCCGACGCTGGTCCCTCGGGCAGTGCTGGTGAGAGCCGCCGGCGGTGGTTGGTTGCTGGCACAAGCAGAGCGGCGAGGACACGGCTGCGGCGGGCACAATCGAGGGAGACGCACTGATGGAAGGGCGACCGAAACCTGCCTTTTACATTGCTCTGTTTCTGGTAGTCGGGGGGCTCGTGGGTTATGCCGTCTACCGCTACCGCGACGTGCTGGCGCCCAAGGGCCAAGGTGAACAGGGTCAAGGCCAGATCGATCCGAACAAGCTGGGGGGGGGAGGCGGCCAGGCGGGCCAGGTGGAGCAGCCCGACGAGGCCACACCCCTGTCGGTGAAGGAGTACGCCTTTGTGCCGGCGGAACGGCTGCCGGACATCAAGGGCACTTCCGACTACAAGATGGAGGGGGACACAGTCCGCTTCGCCCTGAACGTCTGGGCCGGCTGGGGCCCGATCATCCTGGCCAATGACGGCTTCCAGGCGAAAAAGGTCTGGAAAACGCCCGACGGAGAGGAGTTCAAGGTGCAGCTCGTGCTGGTGGACGACCCGATTATCATGCGGGACCAGTATGCCAATGGAGAGGTGCATATCGGCTGGGCCACGCTGGACATGGTGCCGTTGTTCATGGAGGGCTTCGTCAAGCCGGACGGCTCGCCCAGGGACAGCCGTGTGATGCCGCGCATCTACCAGCAAATCGACTGGTCCAACGGCGGAGACGGTATCGTGGTGCGCGAGCACATCAAAACGGCTGCCGATCTACGCGGCAAACGGATCGCTCTCTGTCAGAATTCCCCCTCGCATTATTTCTTGCTCAACATTCTCGTGCACAATCAGATTCAACCGGCGGAAGTGCGCATGAACTTCACGCCCACGGCATTCGCCGCGGCCGCCGCGTTCAATGCCGAGCCGGAAATCGCCGCCGCCGTCTCCTGGGCGCCAGACATCTACAATCTGGCCAAGGTCAAGGGCAACCGCATGCTGGTCACGACCGTGGAGGCCAACAAGCTGATTGCCGACGTGTGGTTCGCGCGGGCCGACTTCGCCCGCGATCATCCAGGCATCATCGAGGCGCTGGTCCGCGGCATCTTCGACGCGATGGAGCAGATGAAACAACAGGACCAGCAGCAGCGCTGCGCCGACCTGATGGCGCAGGGCTACGGCATTCCGCTCAGGGATGCCCAGTCTATGCTCGGAGATGCGCACAACACGAACTGGGCAGAGAACTACCAGTTCTTCCTCAATCAGAACAACCCCGCGAATTTCGAACGCATTTGGAACCAGGCGTATTACCTGTACCGAGCGGTAGGCAGCATCACGCACCAGCCTGTACCCTTCGACCAGGTGATGGACTTTTCTGTGATCCAGAAGCTGGGCCAGGAGGAGAAGTACCGCAGCCAGCGAGACGAGTACACGCCGGCGCGCGTTGTCGTGCGCACGCCCCAGCAGATCCGGGTGGAGAGCGATGAGATCCTGACCAGCACCGTGGTCATCAACTTTTACCCCAACAGCGCGGATCTGCACCACAAGATTGTGCGCAACGGGGTGGAGGAGCTTTACGATCCCAACGTGGATGCGGTGATCGAGGAGATTGGCCGGCTGGCGGGCCAGTTCAGCGCCGCGCAAATCCTCATTGAAGGACATACGGATGCCTCGATGCGCGGCAAGGTTCCCGAGGACCTGGTCAAGCAGCTTTCCTTGCAACGCGCCACGGCGGTCAAGGAGGCCGTGCTGAAGAAGTTCCCCAACCTCGATCCTAACCAGTTTGCGGTGGATGGCGTCGGCTGGGACCGGCCGTTCGATCCCAACGATCCGAATAACCACACCAAGAACCGTCGCGTGGAAATCAAGGTCTATACCGCAGAGAGCTTGTGAGCCAGCAGCCCGCCGGCTCCCCGCTCACCTGCCGCCTCCCATGGGCGAAGCGATGAACCCTGCGCAGCCCTCACCGTCCGCCCCGGCAGCCGGTACCAATCTGTCGGCCCCCGCAGGCGCCCTGCCTCCTAGGCCGCCAGGTCCAACCGCCGATTTGCCCCCTGCCTCCAATCAAACCC
>JAIMBC010000147.1 GCA_023511675.1 Pirellulales bacterium | reverse complement strand
CTCTTCCAGCATGCCCAGGGCCAGCCGCACCAGCTCCACGCGGCCCACCTTCTGCTCCCGCAGCTTGGCGTCTGCGGCAGCGTGGGGCGCATAGGCGTAAACGTTCTGTGCCAGCGCATACTGGGCCGCGGCCACATACGGGTCAGGCGGGTACTCGCCCAGCAGCCTGCGCATCACGGCCACGCTGCGCAAGAATTCTCCCTGGTTCTCCAGGAATCCAGGCACGGCCGTCTCGCGGAGGAAGCTGGCCTCGATCGTGGCGCGGAACACCAGATAGCTGCGCTCATACTCCCCGATTTCGTCGTAGGCGGCGCCGATCTGAACAATCTTCTCGAAGGGGATTTCAATATGGGGCCATTTTTCGTGCAACAGCTCGAACTGCTCCACCACGGAGCGGGCCGGACCGAGCTGCAGGTACACATCCAGCAGCATGTGCACCGTCTCCCGATGAGGATCCGGCTGAAGCTGCCACTTTGCAGCCAGTTCAGAGAGGTGGCGGCCGGCGGCGTCGTACTGGCGGCGGGCGAAGTAGCGCCGTCCCAGCTCGAACAGCTCGCGCGGTGTAAGACGATACTCATCGCCACTTACCGCGTTCTGCGGCAGCACGGCCAGCGTGCGTGCCTCCGCCACGGCGAGCTGTTCCGGGCGGTATGCATTGCGCACATAGGTCGGCGCTGCCCGATAGCGGCCCGGCAAGTAGCCGTGAACGTCGAATTGAATCGGGTCCACGTGGCGGCGGTTGCCAATGTAGAAGGTGATCGCCCCCGGCTGAATCTCGTACCGCTCGAAGCCGCCTGAGATCGAGCTTTCGATCACAGAAACGCCCGCCGGCAACGGCTCCGTGAGCACCAGGTACTCAAGCTGCTCGTCGGGAGTGCCAGCGTGGACCGTCCGCCACACTTCCAGCAGCACATGGCCGCGCTGGCCCACCGGCAATTGCGTGAGAGGATTGCGGAAGAACTCGTAGTTGCCCTGGACGATGTCAAAGCCGCGTGGAATCTCCTGGCCGTCCAGTTCGCGGGGAGCGGGTTCGTAGGTGCGGCGGACCTGGCAGTTGGCCTGGTAGCTGGCCAGCTTGTCAGCGGGCACGAAGCCGCTGAGCACACATTGGTAGGCGAAGCGTCCCCGGCCTTCCATGGCAAACAGGATCCGCTGGGGCCCTTGCTTCAGCAGAACCGCCGGCACCTGCACGCTGTGGGTAGGCGAGTTGGGTCCCATGTCGAGCACGGCCGCCTGGCGATCGTTGACAAACACCGTGAGCCGGTATTGTTCCTGGGCCTGCCGGTTACGGCCATACCAACGGGCCAGGGCCAGCGTGGCCGGACCGGTGACCTTGTCTGGGGCCCAGCGCGAGCCGACTCGCCCGGCGAGCAGGCTTTCGACCAGTTGGTGGGTGCGGGCATGCTGCGGGGCCACCTCTTGTTGGGCCAGCAGGGCGATGGCACGCACCTCGAGGGGCGACTGCGACCAGGAAGCTGAGGTACTTCCTTCTCCTGCCGGCTGGGGCGCGAGGAGATTGCGTTCGAACAGCAGCTCCAACACCTCGCCGGCCATTTGCGGACGCTCCATGTGCACCAGCGCCGCGGCCAGATAGGCGAGTGCGGCATTCGAGAGGGCAGGGCGGTTGCGGTGCAGGCGGTTGGCCAGCGTGAAGTCGCCGCGGCCGGCGGTAGCCAGGGCGTGCAGCAGCACGGCCTTGCTGTCGAAGTCGGTTTCCGCCGTGGCCGCTACCTGCCCGGCGACGTATTGCGCGGCGGCGTCGTACACGGCGTCCGCCACGGTGTAGCCGGCACGCCTGGCCAACGTCAGGGCCCAGAAGGCCCGCGCCGTGGTGTAGCGGTCGCTCGTGCCGCCGCTGCCGCTCCAGCTCCAACCTCCGTCGTCTTTCTGCGTGGAGACCAGCGATGCCACACCTGCGCGCACGCGTTCGTCGAGCGCACGAATCTGTAGATCATCTGCGGCCGTTTCAGCCAACAGGCGTTGCAGCGCCAGGGCGGCCATCAGATCGCTGGTGGCGGTATCGATGGCGGAGGCGAGCCGGGACTGTTCGAGCTGGCACCAGGGGACCGGGCCGAACAACACGTCCAGCAGGCTGCGTTCCACGGTGGGGCCGACGAAGATCTCGAGCGTGGGGGCCTCCAGGGGCATCTCGGGGGGAGTCAGGAACACGGTGGCATCGGCGTCGGCAGCGCCGCTGGCCGTGGCAAACACGGGCATGCCGTACGGCAGCAGGGGCACGCTGCGCGCGGTGATGTCTGTTTCCTCGCCATGCGTGAGTCGCAACTCGAGATCGACGGTTTGCAGGGCAAGCGGCGGCGCGCCTTCGGGCCACGCCAGCGCTACCTTGAAGGTAACTTCGTGGACTCCGCGGCCGCGAAGAGCCACCTCGCGCTCTTCTTCGAGGGTGCGGCCGCCAAGCGAGACACGCAGCGTCGCCTTGACGCTGCCCTGATCCACCAGGTCATTGTGGATGCTAGCCTGCACCTCCGGCTCGTCTTGCGCGGTGAAGGCCAGCGGCAGTTTCAGCTCGCCAAACAGGGGTTTGCGTACCTGCAGGGCAGCGACGGCCTCGCCGGCCAGCGTGTCTGGCGTGATGCCCCGCGCCTGCAACTTCCAGCCGGTCGAGCGTGGGGGCAGGGTGAGCGTGACCACGGCGCGACCTTGCTCATCCGTGATAATGGCGGGGTGCCAGTAACCCGTCTCCTGGCTGGAGTGGGGAGCGAGCACGTGGGCCCCGGCCTGGCGGAGCTGCTCGGCCAGCGCTGCCAGTTCTGCTGCCGACTTGCCGCGCACGTCGAGGTTCTCCTGGCGGCCGTCACGGAACAGCACGGCGAGGCTGCGTTCCCCCGCGGCAGCACGTTGAACCAAGGCGGCGGCGTTGGGCACATGCCAGGACTGGGGCAGCGCCCGGACATCCCCCAAAGCCTTGGCGTGCAGGTCTGCGAGCTTTGCCGTTGCGGACTGCGGCATCTGTTCCCCCGGGCGTGAGGCAGTGGCAGCCCTGGCTGGCCGTTGGCCGCCCTCCGCGTCGCCGCCGGACCCGCCGAAACCGCCCATGAAAACGCCCGCGTGATCCGGCGGTGGCGGGGCCATCGCCTCGTTGTCATCGGCCTCGGCGGCAAATCGCTCCAGGGCTTCGGCCTCGTAGGCAGCGATGGCCGCCCGTTCCGCCTCGGCAAGGAGCTGCCGGTCGATGGCATGCGTGGCCGGCCGGTAGCTGAAGCTGGCGCTGGAGACGGTCTGCATGGCCGGCTGGCGCGGCGTGCCGCGGAACACCTCGTGCACGGGCGGCACCAGTTCAGGGAAGCGCTCGGCCAGCGCGCTATCGATCATGGCCAGGCTCAACTCTGCCGAAACGGGCTGGCCCTGCGGATCGGTGGTGGTGATCAGCAATTCGATCTCTTCGTCGGGGCGAGGAGGGCCCGCCTGCTGCGCTTTGCGCCGCGGCTCGATGCTCACGCGCAGTTCACGTTCGACGGAAAAGGGGCTGGACGCCTGGTGAAACCGGCTGAACGCAGCGCGTGCCTCTGGCTGCGGCGGCGGCAGCGCATTGGTCATCACGGCCACGGCCAATTCGAAATTGGGGGCCAGATCCGGCGTGAGCGCAAACTCCAGCTCGTTGGCCCCTTCTCGCAGGGTCACCAGGCGGTAATTCAGAATGCGGGCACCCTCCCACGTGACCAGCGCCAGGGCCGGCTGCTCCCGCCAGTGAAGCTGCACGCGCGCCGTCTCGCCGACCTGGAAGGTATGCCGGTCAGCGAGAATGCGCAGCCGTACACGGTCCTTGTCATCCGAGATGGTCACGGCCGTTTCTCCGCTGATCAGGTTGCCGAAGCGGTCGGTCCCCTCTGCGCGCAGAATCAGCACCCCTCCCTGTTCATATCGGAGCGTGACGCGGCCCGTGCCGTCTTCGCCCGTGGCCAGCTCGTGGACCTGCAGCTCGCGTTCGCCCGCCTGGCCGGCCACCAGAGTCCGCTCGAGCACCCGCAACCGCAGCTTTTCTGCCAACGGTTTGCCCTCGGCGTCGCTAGCGGCGACGCGGGCCTCGAACGTCTCCCCGGCCATGAACACGTCTCGCGGCGTGCTGACGGCGAGCGAGAAACCTTGCGTGGCCAGGCGGAATTGCTTACCCACCTGCATGCTGCGTTCGGGCAATTCGACGAGCAGCACCAAAGTCTGCGATTCGAGGTACTCGCGCGTGGGCAGCTTGAAGGCAACCTTGCCTTCGGGATCCGTGCGTGCCGTGAACACGGGGCCGTTGCCGAGCGTGTAGCGCACCTCACGGTCTGCCAGCGGCGCTCCGTAGGAGTACTCCACGCGGATCGTGCCCTCGATCTCCTCACCGCGGTAGTAGACGTTGCGCGGCGTGTCGATGCTGATCAGCACCGGCTCGAGCTGATATTCCTGCACCTCGAACGCCCCCTGGTAATTGCGGCCCAAGTCGTTGTGCACCTGGATCCGATAGGTCCCGCTGGCGCTGCCGCGGGGCAGCTCGAAATGTGCATGGAAGCTGCCGAAGCGGCTCAGCACCACCTCCTGCTGCCGCACCAGCCGGTTGCGCGGATCGAACACTTCCAGCGAGAAGCGCGCGCCCTCTTCCACCACGTAACGGTCTTCAACGGCTGCTCGCAGCAGGCCGCGCACGTGGACGAGCTGGCCGGCACGGTACACCGGGCGGTCGGTGTAGATGTAGCCCCGATCGTTCAGCCCCTGGGCCACGCTGACCCCGGAAAGGTCGGCCACGTTCGAGGCCACGTTCCCGTTGGCGACCGCAAACACCCGGATCTCGGCCGGCGTGTCGCGCAGCGCGTCGAAGGACTGCTGGAACACGCCGTCCTGGCCCGTTACGCCTTCGGCAAACACCTGGCTGCCGTTGCTGAACAAGAGGCGCACGTTCCGCCATGGCTCGCCGGTCCGCAGATTCTCGGCAAACACAAGCACCTCGTCCCGCGAGCACTTGATGACGATCTCCAGGTCGCTGCGCAGCACCAGCGTGGTGGCCTCGTGCGTACTGCTGGAGACGGTGACGGCCATCACGCCCGCGCCAGCCGCCACATCTCCCTGCGCCGGCAGGGGCACCTCGATCTCGCCCTCAAACTCGCGGTAGGGTTGGTAGTTGGGAACCTGAAACTCGAATTCCGCGTCCGGGTCGATGAGGGCGATGTCCAGCCCTTCCACGCCAGACGCCAGATGCATCTTGCGGAAATACGTCTCCAGATCCACGCGATAGGCACGCACCGTCAAGCTGGGCAGATTGCGGCACACCAGCCGCAGCCGTGGGGTTTCGTCCGTGCGGAAGACGCGTTCGGTGGAGATCTCGAAGCGCGGTGCCGTGAGGGCCGCCACCCGCTGGGCTGCCGGCTGGGAGAAGCTGCCCCAATCGAGTTTGCGGTACTCCTTGATCGCTTCTTCATAGCGGGCCAGGGGCCCTTCCAGCGTCTGACCGATCATGTACTGGGCCTGGCTGGCAACCTCGGTACCAGGGTATTTGGACACCAGCCGCCGCCACTCAGCCACCGCCTCTTCCCACTTCTGCTCCTCGTGCAGCATCCGGCCCAGCTCGTACAGGATGGAGGAATTGCGTTCGTCGAGCGGATACTTTGCCAAGAATTCGCCCCACAGCCGCCGTGCCGCCGCAACATCCTTGGCGGCGGCCGCCTCAGCCCCTTGCAGGTACTCGGTGTTGATGATCTCGCGCTGTACCTCGGCCCATGCCGCATGTGCCGGATGCAACTTGAGGAACGTCTGCCAGGCCGCCAGCGCCTCGGCGAACTTCTTTTGAAGCTGGTACGAACGCCCCAGGAGCTGCCGGGCCAGCGGCACCTCTTCGCTGCTGGCGTAGCGCTCGTCGGCCAGAAAGCGCTCCAGTGTGGCGGCCGCCTCAGCATAGCGGCCCTGGTGTGCTTGGCTCTGCGCGATCTGCAAGTGGGCAAGACCGGCCAGCCGATGTAAGGGAAACCGCCGCAAGAACGCCTCCAGCGCCGCCACGCCCAGGCTGAGATCGTCGCGTGTGGGGGGCGCAGGCAGACCGTATGTGGCGCCCAGGTTGAAAGCGGCCTCCGCCATGCGTTCACTGGGATGATTGGGATAGGCGGCCAGCAGGTCCTGCCAGCTACGCCGGGCCTCGGCCGGCTGGCCCATGCCAAGCTGGCACTGCCCCAGCCGGAAACGCGCCTCGATGTCCAGCGGGCTATCGGCGTGTTCCCGGCTGAAGGCCGCATACCGCGACGCTGCTTCGGAGAGATTGCCCAGGTTCTGGTAGCACTCGGCGACACGCAGTTCTACCTCCGCGCGCACGCTCGGTTCCGGCCCCACCGCCAGGGCTTGGTTGAAGAACTCCAGCGCCTTGGCGTAGTCGGGCGGCTGGTGCTCGTCCTTGGGCTGGAAATAGGCCCGGGCGAACTCCAGGTAGATCTCGGCAATCTCCTGCTTGCGTTGTACCGAAAGCAGGTACTGGGCCTCCTCTCGGTAGATGCGTTCGGCGCCCTGGAAGTCCCCCTTGCGAGCCAGGGAGACGGCGCGGGCAAACTTTGCGCTGCGGGCCCAGCGGCTGACAGCAAACTGGCGTTCCACCGCCTCGAACGCCGCCACCGCCTGGTCATACTCGCCGGCCAGGTGCAAGGCGCGGCCCTTGAGGTACGCCAGGTAATCTCGAGCGAGATCCGAGGGTGCATCTGGAGCCGCCAGCACCTGGTCGATGGCGGCCACTGCCTCCGCATACTGGCGGTCTTGCAAACGCTGGCGAACGAGGTCGGGCACAACGGGCAAAGGCTCCAGCGCAGGTGCAGGGGCAGAGGTGCCGGCAGAGGCTTGATCGGCAGGGGGAGCCGTGGCTGCGGGCTCCGCAGGGGCGGCAGCGGGCGATTCGGGCGGTTCGCCTGCCACGGCCGGCGGACACATCACGCGGCCTGCGAGAATTGCCGCGCAGCACGCAAGCGTCGCCGCGCAACACGCGAGCCTAAACACAATTACGCAAGGTGCACGCTTGCCTGAAAACATCTTCATCTGCCTTTCACACCAGAGTCTGGTTTCTGTGCCTTGTTCGCCGCACACGACAGGATTGTACGCGGCATGGTGCATATCCGTTCCCGAAACATTCGCGGAGGAGGCGGCACGCAAGCGCCGCTGGTAGCCGCGACCGCAGACGCTCCGCAAGGCAACGTTCCGCCGACTGCAAGCGATCGTCACATTCGCCAATTCGAGCTTACAGGTTGTACGCCGCAACGTCACCTCGGCTCGCCCCTTGAGCGCGCAACGAGTTCGTAAATCGACATGCCCTTGCTGGCCAGGGCACGCATGCGGCCAACTGCCGCCGGCGGCGTGGCGCCTCGCTGCTGGTGCATCATGGTGCAGCCATGTGCTGTCCGGCCAGCAAAGCCAGGTTTTGTCGGAATGCGTGGTGCGCCGGCGCCACGTTCAGGCCCAGACGCAACAGCCGCTCCGCGGCATCGGGACGGCCAGCCTGGGCTTCAGAGACGGCCCAGTTATTGATCGAGGCCAGCAGGTTCCGCGCGGCTGCCTCGTTGTACGGATCAAGCACCAGCGCCGTGTGATTTGCTTGCAGGGCCGCGGCATACTGGCCGTTCAGCAAGGCCCGTGAGCCGATGTTGTAGTACACGGCCGCAGCTAATCCCCGCGATGACAGCGGCCGCCAGGAACCTTGTTCGCCCGAGGCGGCATCTGGCGGCCGGCCCTGGGGCGCGGCTGCGCCGGACGGCAGGGGAGGCTCGCTGGCAAGCCAGCGCGGACTGGTGGGTTCGACCGTGATGGCCTCACCATCCGCGAACACCACGCAGGCCACGTGCTCGCGCCATTGACGTGCGGCCGCTGCGATCCCCAGGCGCCGGCACAGGCAAACGTACAGCACGGCGGAGGTCACGCAATTGTAGGCCCCGGACTCGAAGGTCTCGTGCAGACGGTCTGCATCGCTCCGGTACTGCCGCAGAACTTCATGGTGCAGCAGCTCCAGCACGTTCCGAGCAAGCCGGCGCGTCTCCGACGCTGGCTCCACCCGCAGGCGTTCTGCCCAGCCTTCCAGGCGCTGCTCGTATCTCCGCGCCGCCGCCTCCTTGCATCCACCCGCTGCCAAGGCCATCCGCAACAGCCAGCGGTCATCTGTCTCCGTCGCACAGCGGAGCAATCGCTCTTCGGCCCGTGGCCACTGTGGTTGAGGCAAGAACTCCAGGTTGAGACGCGGTCCATCAGCGGCAACCGCTCCCAGGCCCAGAATGGCCCAATGCAGCCAGGCCACGCAGCATGCTGCCATGTGACGTGTGGTTGCAAAGGTGGGGGGCCGCCCAGAGCACGGCCCCTCGCTGCGGGCCGGGGCGTCCACCCCGCAGACCACGTGCGCATCTCTGGGCAGCGACTTGTGCTTCATGGCCGCTTTCTCTGGCTGCTTGTGTTCAACCCTAGGTTGCGTTGGGGCAACATTGGGCTGCCTGCGGCCTTAACGCGCACAGGCCAGGCCACACTCTCCGCAAGGTCGGCAAAGCTGTTCCCTTCGCGGCGGATTTGCTGTAGCCTGTACGCGACATGACGTAGTTATCGGAGGGTGTAACGATGGCGTACGGCAAACGCGTCGGCGTGCATGCGTTCTGTCTGGCGGGGTTGCTATTGGCCCAGACGGCGTGGGCTCAGCTCCCAGCGGCACAGCTTACTGCACTTCTTCCGCCGGGCGGCAAGGCAGGTAGCAGCCTCCAGGTGACGCTCCAAGGAGCGGACCTGGACGGGGCCTTTGCCCTGTTCTTCTCGCACCCAGGCATCACGGCCGTGGCGTGTACCCGCGAGCCACAACCGTGGGAAGAGGGCCCGCAGCCCGTTGCTGGGCAGTTCGTCGTGTCGATCGCGGCCGATGTCCCGCCTGGGATCTACGAGGTCCGCGCGGCCGGCAAGTACGGCATGAGCAATCCGCGGCTGTTCATGGTGGGACAGGAAGAAGAACTCCTGGAGGCCGAGCCGAACTCGCGGCCTGGAGAAGCTCAGGTGATTACCATGGGCAGCACGCTCAACGGCCAATCGGCCGGCGGCCCGGACGTGGACTGGTACCAACTGCGACTGCGCCAGGGCGAGCGTGTGCTCATCGAGTGCTGGGCCAGGCGGCTGGATTCACGGCTGGAGGCGCTGCTGACCCTGCACGATGGTGCGGGGGCCGAGCTGTCTCACGGTGTGGTCGGGCAGTCGGGAGATCCGCTGTTGGACTTCACCGCGCCGCGCGAGGGGGCGTACCTGTTGCAGGTTCGGGATGCCATCTATGCAAACGGAGCCGAGTACTTTTACCGCCTGCGCGTGGCGCGGGGGCCGCACATCGACTTTGTGCTTCCCCCCTGTGGGCTAGCAGGCACGGAGGCGGAGGTGCAGGTGTACGGGCGCTGCCTGCCTGGCGGTGTGCCAGCGGGCGTAACCCTGGAGGGCATTGAGCTGGAGCGCATTTCGATGCGCGTCGCGCTGCCGTTGGTGAGCGGCGTGCTGGTGGATGCGGCCGGTCCGCTGGGGGGCGGGGCCGCGGGCGAGGATCTGGTGCCCTGGCGGCTGCCCGGCGTTGCCGGCGGCGCATGGCTAGGGCTGGCCACGGCGCCGGTCATCCTGGAGCAGGAGCCGAACGACGCCTTGCCACAAGCGCAAGAGGTGTCCCTGCCGTGCGAGCTGGCGGGTCAGTTTGCGGTGAGGGAAGATCAAGACCTCGTCAGCTTTTCTGCACGCGCCGCAGAGGTGCTGACAGTGGAGGTGATCTCCCAGCGGCAGGGCACGATGGCGGATCCCGTGCTGGAACTGTACCAGGTAATAGAGCGTGCCGGGAGTGCGGAACTGCGCGAACTGCAAACGGCGGATGATGCGGATCCGGGCCGTGGGAACTTCGGCATGTTCGAGGTGCATGACGATCCAGTGCTGCGGTTTGAGATTCCGGCTGACGGGCGGTACGTGGCGATCGTGCGCGATCGCTACGGCGATGTGCGCGGCGACCCGCGGTTGGTATATCGCCTGGCCATCCGGCAGGCGTTGCCCGACTTTCGCCTGGCGGCGGTGCCGCGCTCGCCCATGGTCAATCCCGACCCGGGCCAGAACCCCCCCGCGGTGTACGGCTCCGTTCTGCGGCGCGGGGGAGACGAGGTCGTGGAGATCAGCCTGATCCGCCGAGACGGCTTTGACGGCCCCGTGCAAGTCTGGGCAGAGGGGCTGCCCGCCGGCGTCACCTGCGAGCCGACCGTGCTGGCAGCCGAGCAGCGGCGAGCTGTGCTGGTGTTACACGCCGCCGACGATGCACCGGCGGGCCAGGGCTGGCTGCGCATCTTCGGCCGTGCCGTGGTGGAGGGACGGGAGCTGGTGCGCGAGGCACGGCCGGCGACGGTGGTGGTGGCGGGCCAGCAGAATCAACGAGCCTCGCGGGCCAGGCTGGCTGGTGCGCTGCCATTAGCGGTGGTTGCCGAAGATGCCCCACTCCGCGTGCGGCTCAAGCAGCAGGCATTTGCCACGTCTCTGGGCGGGGAGGTGGACATTCCCTTTAGCATCGAGCGCCGCGGAGACATGCGTGGGCCCGTGGTGGTCACCGCGCTGGGGCTGCAGCGGAACGTTGTCCGCCAGAATGTCACCGTGGGCCCGAATGCTACAGAGGGTATGCTCAGGCTCGCCCTGCGCGGCAATGCCCGAGCCGGCACATTCCGCTTGTACCTTGTGGCAAGCGGTGCGCTGCCGTACCGCCGCAATCCCGAGGCCGCCGAACAGGCGGCCGCGTACCGCGCCATGGTTGAGCGCAAGGCGGGCGAACTGGCGGCCGAGGCCAAGGCGGCAGACGAGCGCCAGCGTGCTGCCGCGGAGGCATTGGCCCAGGCCGAGCAGCAACTTACCGCGGCGCGGGAGGCAGCGGAAGCGGCGGCCAAGCTGTCTGCCTCCCTGGCGGAACAGGCGGCTGAAGCCGCTGCGCGGCTGGCCGAGGCGGAGCAAGCGCTTGCGGATGACCCCGAGAACGAGGAGTTGAAGGCACAAACGGAGGCGGCGCGAGAGGCGGCCACGGAAGCGGCCGCCGCGGCAGAAAAGCAGGCTGCGGCCGCCAAAGAGGAGGCTCGCTCGGCGGAGGATGCCGCCGCCAAGAAAGAGGAGGCAGCACAGGCCCTCGCCGCCGCGGAGCAGCGGGCACGCGAGGCCCGCCGCATCGCCGAGGAGGCTGCCGCCGCACGCAGCCGCGCCCAACGCGCCGCCCAGGAAGCTGCCAACGCGGCACGCCCGCGCAACCTGCGTGCCGCCGCCGTCGATGGCAGCGCCCTACTGGAGGTCTTGCCCGCACCCCTGGCGTTGGGAGTGCCCGACGAGAGCCTTGCCCTTGCCCCAGGCCAGGCCGTCGAGGTTCCTCTGGTCATCGAGCGCTGCTTCGACTTCGCCGGCCCCGTGGAAGTCGTGCTCGAGCCGCCACGCGGCGCTCGCGGTTTGGCTGCGGAACCGCTACGCCTTGCCCCCGATCAGCGGCATGGCGCGCTGGTGCTTCAGGCAGCGCCCAACGCCTCCGTGGGGCACCATCAAGTGCGGGTCCGTGCCCGCGTCCGCTACAATAACCAGAACCTCGAGCTGTCGCGCCCCCTCGGCGTGGACATACGCAGCGAATGAGGGACCGGGGCCTGCCCTGTTGTGGCCGCCAAGCGATCAACCAACACGGCTTGCCGCACGAAATGATCTTGGTCCGCAGCTTGACGCCATCGCAGCCATGGCTCGGGCGCGATGTGCCACGCTTCCATGGCCGGGAATCAAGCCCATGATTGGCACAAGAGAGGCTCGCGCCTGGCCGCCGGACGGGAGAGATGCCCGTCGCCGCGCGAACGTCCTCTGTGGAGGCGCTCGGCCATCGGCCGCGTGTGGCGAAGCGGGGATCGCGCGGCAATCGTCCTGGAGGCCATCGCGGGGCGCGGCCCGGCCTGGGGCCGTACCCCGCCCGGGCGGAAGACGGGCCGCCTGGAGATCATCCTGAAGGCTACAAACCGCCAGAACGGAAGGGAGCCGCCGGCGTTGACGTTGGAGTGGTTACGGGGCAGCCTCACGTCTCTCCATCTGGTAGAGCATCTCCGTATCCGGAGAGTAGCCTAGCAGTTCGCCGAAACGGCCCCAGGCGACGATCTTGTCGAACAGGTCCGCTGCGGTGGTGGCTGTAGCCGCGCCCTGGAGCACGAGCTGTTCCTCAATCACGTCACGGGGGAGTTCGTGATGTTCGGCTTTCTCCAGTCGCCTGATCAGGTTGCTGAACAGGGGAAGTTTGAGAAGCTGGTCTCGGAAGATAGCCTTGCGGCCGTTGATGCCCTGAAGCAGAAAACGACGCCCCAGGTCGGTCAACACCACCATCTCGCGCGGGGTATCGAGAAAGTCGAGCATCTCCCCGGCCATGACCACCGCCAGCGTGTGGCCGAAGTCGAAATCCGTGAGCTGGTCCAAGACGAACACGCTCACGCGCCCATGGTGGTCCAGCACCATCTCCATCAGACCGACGATTTCGCCAACGTCCACGAGGGGAATCGGCTCCAGCTCCTGCTCGGCACGCCGGGCCCCGGCGGCGGCCTCATCAGGCATGTGTTCCGATACGATCTCGTGGTGTATGCGGCCGACCATCTTGAGGAACTCGGCCGACTGGTACTCGCGCGGATGGGGGACGTTGTTCTGAAGGACCTGCCGGATGTGGCCGGGCTTGGTCCCCATGATGACGATCCGATCGGCAAGAAAGACAGCCTCCTCGATGATGTGCGTGATCAAGACAATGCTTCGCAGGCTCGTCGGCCGCCGACTCCCCCGGCCATCTCCCTGCCCGCCCACCCACAGCGCGTACGTCTCGCTCCGCAAGCTCTCGGCAGTGAACACGTCGAGGTTGCTGAACGGTTCGTCCATGAAGAGCAGTTCCGGCTCGCGGACCAGGGCACGGGCAATGCCGACCCGTTGCTTCATGCCGCCGGACAGTTCCTTCGGATAGGACTCCTCATATCCCTCCAGACCCACCAGGTCGATGCATCGCGTCACCCGCTCACGCGCCATGGCGCGGTCCAGTCTCAGCCTATTCAACCCAACCTCGACGTTCTGCCGCACGGTCAGCCACGGGTACAAAGCGAAGCTTTGAAAGACAATAGCCACGCCAGGGTGAATGCCAACCAATGGCTGGCCGTGAGCCAGCACCTCTCCGACGGTCGGCCGAAGCAAGCCCACCAGCACCCGCAGCAGCGTACTCTTGCCGCAACCGCTCGGGCCCAGAATGGCCACCACCTCGCCCGCTTGAATGGCGAGCGAAACGTCTTCCAGCACGACCTGGCTGCCGAAGGCCACAGAAACGCCTCGGGCCTCGCAAATGGGTGAATCGTTCGGCGCACCCATCCTCCCTCACGCTCCTTGCTTATGTCTGAAGGCTGTAACGCGCTTCCGCTAACCGATACAAGCGCTTCCAGAAGAATCGGTTCAGCAGCACGACGAACAGGGCCATGATGACGACGCTGGCCGCCAGCAGGGGAAAATTGCCTCGGGCCGTGGCCTGGCTGATCGTCGAGCCAAGACCGAATGCAGTATGCGTTTGGCCCTGAAGCTGGACGTATTCAGAAACAATGGTGGCGTTCCAGGCGCCACCCGCGGCGGTGATCAAGCCTGTGACCAGATGAGGGAAAACGCTCGGCACGTACAAACGGAACCAGCGCTGCCAGCGTCCCAGCCCGAAGGCTTCGGCCACTTCCTTGAGGTCGCCGGGAATCGCCATCGCCCCAGCCATCACGTTGAACAAGATATACCACTGGGCCCCCAGCAGCATCAACAGCACGCAGCCGAAAGTGAAGGGGATCCGCAGCGCCGTGAGCAACATGGTGACAAGCGGAAACAGCATCGGAGCCGGGAAGCTGGCGACCACCTGGATCACTGGCTGCAACCGTTGCGACCAGCGGCGCGACAGCCCGATCCCTATGCCGATCGGCAAGGTCCAGGCAGCTCCGATCAGGACAGCAGCGCTCGTTCTCAGGAATGACGCTCCCAGAGCCAACAGCACGGTCAGCCAGTCTTCTCGATGGGTTGCGTCGTACACAGGCAACCGGCTCAGCAACTGGGCCAGCGACCATCCCCCCCAGACGACGCCCATCATCAGCAGGGCCATGGCCCCCCACTGAAGGAAGGGCTTGATTCCAGCCCAGACCTTCGCAGCAAAACCGCTACCTTCTCTTGAGGTGTTGGATGCGGGCAATTCCCGCAGGAGCGTCGGCATAGGCGCTCTGGCCTGGGTCCAGCGGGCCACGGATGCCCGAAACAGGCGCGACCGCCAAAAAAGTTCCAGGACCCACGAGCGCAGGCGCTCGGGTTCGGTACTTTCCTCCAGTTTGAAGCGCTGGCTCCAAACGACAAGCGGACGCCAGAAAACCTGATCGACGAACACGATCATCACAACCATGGCCACGACGGCCCCCAGCATGGCCGCAGGCTCTCCCTTGTGGATCGCCTCGTTCATGTATGAGCCGATCCCCGGCAGCCTGTAAT
>JAIMBC010000146.1 GCA_023511675.1 Pirellulales bacterium | reverse complement strand
GACCTGCTGCATGCGCGTCGGTGTACGTGCCCAATACGCTGATACAAGCCCTGGCGAAAGTCTGCCGCGAGCGGCTGCTGGAGGAGAAGTGGCTGGTGGTGCCCAGCACGCGCGTCGGCCACCAGTGGCTGCAAGGGGTGGCTCGCACGGGGCAGCCTGCCGTCAATGTGCGATTGAAGACGCTGCGCAGCATGGCCATCGATCTGGCGGGATTCGTCCTGGCCGAACAGGGCCTCACGCTGCTGAGCCCCCTGGCGGGTACGGTGATGATCCAGCAGCTCATTGCCGGCGGCAGCATCAAGCTGCAATACCTTGGGCAGAACGCAGGCGGCTGGAGCACGGCGGAGCTGCTGTACGGTTCGCTGAACGAGCTGCGCATGGCTGGCATCGAACCTGCGGATCTGGACGAAGGCCGCATCGATCCGCCCGCCAAGGCCGTGGATCTGCGGCGGCTGTACGAACTCTACCTGGCGGCGCTGCGCCAGGCTCGGCGCATCGACCTGGCAGGCCTGATGGAACTGGCGCGCGATCGGCTGGTCGAAGGCGATGCGGCGATCCCCCCCAACACGCTGCTGTTGATCCCGGCCGATCTGGAGATGCGCGGCCTGGCACGCGCGTTTATTGAGGCCTTCCGCTCAGACATGCGTCTGGTGCTGCCGGTGGACGCATTGCCCGACGAGGCGTCTCCTTGGGCCGTGTCGCCAGAGGAGGCGTCCCCTCGGGCAGCGGCGGCAGATGAGCCATCGCCTGGCGCGGCCCCAGCGCTGCCGGATGAGGCTTCGTCTGGGGCGGGCCCAGCTCGGGCAGCCGAACGTTCTGCCGCGGCGGCCGCAGGCGGGCTTGCCGCGCAGGTAGAGGCGGATCGGGAGCTGTTGTGCTGGATCCATCGGCCGCCGCCCGTGCCGCGACCGGCGGGGGACGGCACGTTGAAGATCGTCCGTGCCGTGGGCGAGGTCAACGAGGTGCGACAAGTGTTCCGCTGGTGCCTGGCAAACCGCGTACCGCTGGACCAGGTCGAACTCTTGTACACCGACGCTCAAACCTACATCCCGTTGGTGTACGAGGAGCTGGCCGCGCAGTATGGCACCCTGGATCTGGGCTCGCTGCCGGTCACCTTTGCCGAGGGCTTGGCCTGCCGCTTTTCGCGTCCCGGCCGCCTGTTGCGGCTGTGGCTGCAATGGGTGCAAGAGGATTTTCCGCAGGGTCTGCTGCAGTTGATGATTCAGGACGGGCTGCTCATCGTGCCCTGGCCGGCGGAGATCTCATCGCCAGACCAGAGCTACTCGCGGCTGGCGCGGCGGCTGGCCCGGCTGGGGGTGGGTTTGGGAAGAGACCGCTACGTCCGCGTCCTCCGTGAATACGCCGCGAGCTTGCAGCATTCCCAACCACCTGGAGATGAGCAAGCGCCGGCCGCCAATCCAACCGCACTCGCCTTGCAGCAGGCCGACGTAGCCGTGTTGCTCGAGCTGGCGCAGGGGCTGCTGGAACTGCTGCCGCCCCAGCCAAGTGGGAAAGACTTGCTTGCGGCGGCGGAGAGGCTGCTGGGCCAGTACGCGCGATGCATCTCCCAACTCGACAACTTTGCCGTGGGGCGGCTGCGCCAGGAGATACAACAGTTCCTGGCACTGCTCGGGGAGGGAGATGCCCTGTTTGATGTGCCCAGGTATCTCGAGAGGCTGCTGGAGGCTGAAGTGCAGGGAAGCGGGCCTCGGCCTGGGGCAGTGCATGTGGCCTCATTAAACAGCGGGGGACACACGGGCCGGCCATACACCTGGGTGCTGGGGCTGGACGATAGCCGCTTCCCCGGCGCGGGCCTGCAAGATCCCTTGCTGCTGGACAGCGACCGTCGCGGCCTGAGCACGCAGCTCGGCACTTCTCAGGGCCGCATCGAAGAAAAGCTCCGCCGCTTTGCCGAACTGGGGGCGCGGCTGCGCGGCACGCTCACGCTGAGTTACAGTACCCTGGCGCTGGCAGACAACCGCCAGCTCTTCCCCAGTCCCGTGCTCCTGGCGGCGTTTCGCCTGCTGGCCGAATGCCTCGATGGCGACATCGCCGCGCTGGAGGCCTGGCTGCCCGAACCGCCGGCAGCCTTCGTCCCCCGGTATGCAGAGGAGTGCCTCTCCGCCGGAGAATGGTGGCAGTGGCGGCTGCTGTCGGGCGGGGGCACGCCAGAGGAGGTCCGCCACGCCTTCCCCCACCTGCAGCAGGGAGCGTGGGCCGCCACGGAAAGATCCAGCCCCGCGTTCACCGACTTCGATGGCAATGTCCCCGCGGCCGGCCCCCTGCTGGATCTCACCGCGGCCGACCGGATTGTCTCGGCCACGGAGCTGCAAATGGTCGGGCATTGTCCCTTGCGGTTCTTCTTCCGCTTCGGTCTGGGCATTCGACCGCCGGACGAACTCGAGCTGGATGCCGGACGATGGCTCGATCCACTTTCCGCGGGCCAGTTGCTGCACACGCTGTTCGAACAGTTCATGCGAGAAGTCATCGAGGCAGACCGGCTGCCGGATGCCCAGCAAGACCTGCCGCGGCTGCTCGCCATGCTCGACGATCTCATCGGTGTCTACCGGGCGCAGCAGCCTCCCGCCAGCGAAGCAGCCTACCGCCGCCAAGTGAGCGAGCTGCGCGAGACGGCACGCAACTTCCTGCTCGAGGAGTGCCGCTATCTCAGGAGCCGCTCTGCCCGCCCGGTGTGGATGGAAGCAGCCCTGGGCCTGCCCAAGGCGGCGACGACCAGCAGCATCGATACGCCCGAGCCCATCCCAATCGTACTGGCCGATGGCCGCAGATTGCGCGTGCGGGGACGCATCGACCGCATCGATCGCCTGCGCGTAGCGGCATCAAGCAAGGGAACATCCAAGAAGCAGGCCGTGTGCAGCTACTGCATCTGGGACTACAAAACAGGCGGAACCTCCAGCTACGACCGGGCAGACCCCTTCCAGCAGGGTCGAAACATCCAGCCCTATCTCTATCTGACCATGGTCGCACACCGCCTGCGCGAAGTGGAGGCGGCGCGGTCGCGTGTGGAGAGTTTCGGCTTCTTCTTCCCTGGCGTTCACGCCGCGGGCGATCGGATGGAATGGCCCTCTAGCAAGCTTGCCTCGGGCCAAGAGATCGTGACGCAGCTTTGCCAGGTCGTGTCGCAGGGAACCTTCTTGCCCACAGACCAGCACGAGGATTGCACATATTGCGATTACCTGGCGGTCTGTGGCGACGTGGCCGCGGTGACGGCGGCCAGCCGCGCGAAGCTCGATGCCCCGGGCGAGCCGCGGCTGGATGCGCTACGACAACTTCGACCGCCCAAGCCCGCGGAGTGAACCACCGCGGGCAGGCGGCCCACACAGCTTGAAGCAGAGAGCCTATCCTGTGCAAGGCCCTTGTCTGACCTACCCTGCGGAGCTTACGAACCCGTTCTTTTTGGTGCCCCTGGCAAACTTGGCTTAAGCCCTTGCGATGGGCTGCCGATGGAAGAGGCGCGGGCGGCTGCGCCTAGCGGGGCGGGAGCCTGCGCATGCTGTCGCGGAGGTATGCCGAGTGTGGAGGGCGGGTTGACACTCCACCGACATGCTCTTGCTTGACAGCATGCCCGTGGTGGGCCGTCAGCCTGCTGGGATCCCTTGCCAGCACGGCAGGGCTTCCACATGATCTGCGAGCGTGGGAGCATCGGGCATGCGCCTGCCTGCTCTAGCGTTGAGAGGCCGCTGACGATAGGGTTGAACTCCGAAGGGGGGTGGATCGTAGAGGATGAGCCAGGGATGGGGGCCGGATGCTGGCGCCGCGATCGGTAGACGATAGCATGGCGGGCAGCACGGCCAGCACATGATGGCGGCGGTTTCCCGCCGGGCGTATCCGGCTTGCCAGGCAAGGAGTGCATGCAGGTATGAGCGGCTCAATCACGCAGGCGCCAGCGCCGCGGGGGCTGGCGGCGGCGCTGGCAAACCGCATCGCGGACTTTGGGGAGCTGTTGATCTCCTGGGCCGTGGTGGTGGGAGACATCTCCCTGTTCACGCTGCGGACCATGCGCTGGATGTTTACCCGGCTGCCGCGCCGCGAGACGCTGATGCCGAACTTCTACCAGATCGGCGTGTTGAGTCTGCCCGTGGTGGCCCTCACGGGCACGTTCATCGGCATGGTGCTGGCGGTGCAAAGTTACCAGCAGTTTCGCAATCTGCGGTTGGAGACGCGGTTGGGAGCGGTGATCAACATGTCGCTGGTGCGAGAGCTGGGGCCGGTGCTGGCGGCGACCATGCTGGCCGGGAGGGTAGGCAGTGCCATGGCGGCGGAGCTGGGCACGATGCGGGTGACGGAGCAGATCGATGCCTTGTCGGCCATGGGGGCCAACCCCATTCATTATCTGGTGGTGCCGCGTTTCCTGGGTTGCCTGGCGTTGATTCCCGGCCTGACCATCATGGCGGACTTCATGGGCGTGGTGGGGGGGGCGTTTTACAGCATTGTGGTGTTGAACATCGACTCGCATCATTACTGGGTGAACTCGCAGCGGTTCGTCGGCTCGTTCGACCTGTTCAGCGGCGTGTTCAAGAGTCTGGCGTTTGGTGCGGCGATTGCGCTGGTAAGCTGCCACCGCGGCTTCAATTGCGATCCTGGGGCCGAGGGGGTCGGACGCGCTGCCACGGAGGCGTTTGTGGCATCGTTCGTGCTGATCCTGGTGATCGACCTGCAACTTGGCATCTTGCTGGATGCCTTGTATTACACGCTCTGGCCGGAGGGCCCCTCGTTTGTTTAGCCTCAGCTCCCGCAAGCGCAAGGCGGCCGCCGAAACGTCCCCGTGGCAGGGACCCCTGGTGGCCCTGCGCGACATCCATGTCCGCTTCGGCCGCCAGCCGGTGCTGCGGGAGATCAACCTGGAGGTGCCGCGCGGCCAAACGCTGGCCATCATCGGCGAGAGCGGCTGCGGCAAGACCGTGCTGCTGAAAACCATGATCGGCCTGGTGCGGCCGAACCGCGGCCAGGTGCTCTACAAGGGCCAGAACCTCACCCGCATGAGCGAGGCCGAGCTGGCCGCCCTGCGCACACGCTTCGGCTTCGTGTTCCAGCAGGCCGCCCTGTTCGACAGCATGACCGTGGCGCAGAATGTGAGCTTTCCCCTGCGGCAGCACGGATACAAGACGCCCGAAGAAATCCAGCAAATCGTGCTGGCACGCCTGGCCGAGGTGGGCTTGCCCGAAACCGTGCTCCACCGCAAGCCCGCCGAACTCTCCGGCGGCATGCGCAAGCGCGTGGGGCTGGCACGCGCCCTGGTGATGAACCCCGAGATCATCCTCTATGACGAACCAACCACCGGACTCGATCCGATCATGAGTGATGTGATCAACGAGCTGATCCTCCGCACCCGTCAGCGCAACCCGGTCACCAGCGTGGTGGTCACACACGACATGCACACGGCACGCAAGGTGGCCGACCGGGTGATCATGCTCTATCCGCTCTCCCGCCTGCGGCCGGACGAGCCTCAGATGATCTTTGACGGCACGCCGCAGCAGCTTGACGCCTGCACCGACTCGCGGGTGCGGCAGTTCATCCGGGGAGAGGCGGGCGAGCTGCTGATGGAGCTGCGCGAGCAAGCCAGCGGGGCCTTCTGATGGACGAGCGGATTGTCCAGTTTCGCGTGGGCGTGTTTGTGCTGGCGGCCCTGATTGTGGGCGGCACTCTCGTGCTGCTGTTCGGCGAGGTGCCCACGCTGGTGCGTGATTACTACACGGTGTACGTGGTGTTCCAGTCTGCGCCGGGCGTATCCGTCGATACGCCCGTGCGGCAGTATGGCGTGCTCATCGGCCGCGTGGCGGAGGTAGAGATTCTGGAGAATGCCGGGGCCCTGGTCACCACGCGGATCAACAGCCGCTACAGGCTCTCGAAGGATCTCACCTGCAAGATTGGCGGCTCGCTGTTGGGAGATGCCGTGCTGGAGTTCGTTCCCAGCGGCAAGGTGGCGAAGGCCAGGGAATACTTGCAAGACGGCGACCGCATCCTGGGCATCTCTCGCACAGACCCGCTGGAGGTGATCAGCAACCTGGAAAGCAGCCTGGCGGAGGCCATCGGCTCCGTGGCACGCACCAGCACCGAGATCGGCGAGGTTGCCCGCCGCGTCACCGACCTGCTCGACGCCAACGATGAGCAGATCACCCGCATCGTCGGCAAGACCGAGCAGGCCATCGACCGGCTGCAAGCCGCCGTGGACAGCATGAACACCCTGCTGGCCGACCCCGAAATCCAGCAAGACCTCAAACGCACCATCCGAGAAATGCCCGAGGTGCTGGCCGACGCACGCGAGGCCATCCATGGCTTCCAATCCGCCATGGACCGCGTGGACCGCAACCTCAAGAATCTCGAAGGGCTGACCGAGCCCCTGGGCGAACGTGGGCCAGAGCTGATCGCCAACCTCGAGCGGGCTACCCGCAAGCTCGACCTGGTGCTGACCGACATCAGCGCCTTCAGCGAACGCTTGCAAGACCCCGACAGCTCGCTGGGACGCCTACTCGACAGCCCCGAAATGTACGACAAGGTCTATGCCGCCATCAGCAACGTCGAGCAGCTCACCCGCGATCTGCGGCCCATCCTCAAAGACGCACGCGCCTTCACGGACAAGATCGCCCGCCACCCGGAAGTGATCGGCGTGGGCGGCCTGTTGCGGCGCAGCTCGGGAATCAAGTAGCTGCGCGGCGGCGAGTGCGGGGAGGGCCGGCGATTGAGCCGCGCTGGTATCATGCGCTGAATCCCACGGCCGCCGGCGCGTGGAAAGCCGGGCGAGGGTCTGGCACCCACTGGCGCCTTTCCAGCCCGCCGCGGCGTGCTACCTTCCCCCCAGCCGTTCCATGCCCGGCTCGGGCTGCCAGAGATAGAGGAAGGTGGGCAGCTTGCTGCGTTCCAGGCCGGGGATGCTGATGGGCAGCACCGTGCTCTGCAAGGGCACATTGGGTGTGACCGCATACAGCGAACGGGCGCGGTCATTGGCGCGGTGATACATCACCACGCAGGCACCCGGTGCGCCGGCGAGTTCACGTGCCAGGTTGACCGCGTCATCGACATAGCCCAGCCGGTCCACCAGACCATAGGCCAGGGCCGCAGACGCAGTGAACACGCGGCCGTCATAGACCGCCTCCGTCGGATCGTTTACCGGACGGCTGACTTGCACGGCCTCGATGAAGCGGCGGTGGTACTCGTCTGCGATCTCCTGGAGGAGCTGGCGCTGCACCGGCAGGACTTCGCCCGCGCCTTCGTCCGCATATCCGACGATGGGCGACCCCATGTCGATATTCTCCCCGGCACGGAGCGTGAGCGGCACCGCATTGAACTGCGTCATCGCTTCTCGCAGGTTGTACAGGTTCATGATCACGCCGATCCCGCCCGTGATGGTCGTGGGATGCGCCACGATCTGGTCCGCTCCAGTGGCAAGGTAGTAAGCGCCGCCGGCAGCCACGTCCATCAAGCAGGCGACCACCGGTACCCCCTTGCGCGCCTTGAATACCAGCAGATCCCGCCGCATGATGTCGCTGGCCGTTACGCCGCCGCCGTGGCTGTTGATTCGCAACACCACGGCTCGCACGCACGGATCGGCCGCGGCCGCGTCAAGCCGCTCTCGGAACAGGGCCACCGGGTTCTCGCCCATCGAGCCCATGCCCACCATCGGGTAATTCAACAGCAGGCCGTCCACGTCAATGATGGCCACCCGCGCGGCTCCGCCCGGCATCACGACTTGAGCGCAAACCGGCCCGCTGGCATGCGTCGGCGGCAACTCGGTGCTGACCCGTGCATTGGTGCAGACCTGTACCGGGCCGCGGCATCCGCAAAGCCCAATCAGCACCAAGAGCAGATGCCGCCTATGCACGATGCTTTCCTTCCCTGGATCGTTCAGCGGCCCGCCGCCCTCGATCGGCTCCTCCTGCCGGTTGGCGGCCTCACGCCGGCAGCCAGCGCACCAAGGCCTACGGCAAGGCACTGCCCTGGCCTGGGCACCCACGCTGCCATAGGGCACAACCAAAGGCAGCCACGCGGGCGGCAGGCCCGCGGATGCAACTCACCGTTCGTATCGGCTGTAGCCACTAGCATGGTCAACACAAGGCGTGTGGCATGGCCTGGCAGCTAAACTTTGCGCAGCTTAACGGCCCATCAGCGCATGGCAAGCTGGGCAGGGGGGCGTACACCAGCACCGGCTGTGCCCTGTAACGCCGCGAAAACGTCTGATTGTAGCTTTGGATCGTACAGGGCCTTTGTGCAGGGAGCGCCTTTGCCGCAGCACATGGCGGCACTGCTACTGCCACTCGCGGATGCGCAGGTTGCGGAACCACACGCGAGTACCGTGGTTTTGCAGGCCGAGGTAGCCGCGCAGCTCGCGTTCAGCGAGTTGGGGGCATGCCTCGGCATCGACTTCGACCACGGTGATGCCATTGTGGATCACGCGGTACCGCGTGCCGCGGCAGGTAATCTGCAAGCTGTTCCATGCCCCGGCGGGCCGCGCCACGTGTTCAGTGGCCGGAGCAATGGCATACACGCTGGCAGCGTATTGATACGGCGCCAGATCGCGGTACTGTTCAGCGAAATCGTCCAGAATCTGCACCTCCACGCCGCTGGGACCACCGTTGTTGTTCTCGCGGCCCTGGTGCGCTCCATTCTCCGGCACGCGCAGATAGACCCCCGAGTTGCCTCCCGACTCCAGCCGATACTCCAACCGCAGGTCGAAATCTCCATACTCCTTGCGACTACGCAGCCAGGAACCCTCGCTGCCCGTGCAAACCAACAGCCCCTCTTCCACCTGCCAGCACATGCCCCCATGAGCATCCGCCGGCTCCCAGCCCTCCAGATCCTGCCCATTGAACAACGGTTGATGCCGCAGCTCCCTGATCGTGATGTTGCGGAACTCCACCTGACCGCCGCTGGGAACCTCGGCCTGCAAGCCCACGTAGCCCTCCGGCTCCTCGATCCTGTCTATCTCCCACGCCGGCTTGCCGTTGATCTCCAAAGTCGCACGCTGCCCCACCACACGCAACACAAAGCGGTTCCACTGGCCTGGCTTCACCAGGTCGGCACGCGCCGTCCCCTCAAAACCGCGCACCGCCCCTTCCTGACCGGCCGCCAGATTCACCTGATAGCGAGCAGGCCACGGCCGCCCCGGCGGAGGCAATGAGGCCCGAAAGTAGATGCCCGAGTCCCACGC
Organism: Pirellulales bacterium; assembly: GCA_023511675.1. Classification (GTDB taxonomy): domain Bacteria; phylum Planctomycetota; class Planctomycetia; order Pirellulales; family JAIMBC01; genus JAIMBC01. Next base: position 5,349 of record JAIMBC010000146.1, on the reverse strand, counting down.
CTGCTCCTTGCGCGCACGCCACTCCAGGTCTAGCTCAAAATCATCATACGTATGCACGCTGCGCACCAGGCCATTCCCCCCCACGAGGACCAACGCACCGTCCTGCACCTCCGCCTGGCAGTCCGTGACCACCCAGTAGTCCAGGTCGTGCCCGCGGAACAGCTCGTGTACTAACTCGGCCCTGACCGAGGCCGGCAGCAGGGTCCATAGCAGCGCCAGCCCCAACAACCAGACGTTGGGCAGGCGTGCAAGGGGCGCCCCTCCTCCGGCCCCGCGCTGACGACTCATGCTGGCAGTGGGCGAGTGCCCTGCATGGCTGGGCTGAGCGAGGCCGCCGACTGCAATCGCCACTGTTGGCGGCAAGCGCACCCCCACGGCGGGCAAGAGAGAGCTTGCCGCACGCTTGCGCGAATGCAACGCAGCGTGGCCTGCCGCTTGGCCTGCGGCGTGCCCGGCAGGGTGCGTCTGCCGCACAGGCACAGCGAGGAGGTGGTGGTTCGCATGCGGCGTCTTGGCCGAAATTCCGCGCGGGCTTGAGGGGGTAAGGGCCGTCGGTGTGGGCAAAGGCATGGCATACCTCCACAGGTTGACTTTGCACGCAAGGGACAGCTTGGCATCGGTTCGGGCTTGAGTCAACGCATGGCGGCGGAGCCGGGTGGTCGTCCTGCCAAGGCAAGGCGGCCGCGGGAGCAGCCCCGGCCCTGATCTACCCAATGGTGCGTAGGGCACGGCTCACAAAGGCGGGGTAGGGGAGCAAAGGCCAGTGTGATGGGCCAACGCGTGGCGTGGTGGGGCCAATCGGGGGCGTGGGATGAGTACGGGGGCGCGTAATACGATAAGGAGGGCGCGTGGTACCACAAAGGGCGCGCGCAGGACGAGCACGGGGGCGCACGGTGGCGGGCAACACGGCAGGGGCAAAGATACAGCAGCCAGGCGGCGGGGGTGGCGGGCAACCCCGCGATTTGCGTTTCGGGCCAGGGTTTTGGTGGCACAAGGCAAGCGTGTGCCGCGCAGCTTGACCAAGGAGCGTGCACGCGGGGGCGGCCTCGCCTAGGTGGCGGCGCTATGCGCCGCGCGTTGGCTGCGGCATACTGGTAAGCAGTGAAGAGATGATCGTCCTGGCTCCAGCTCATTCAGGCATGGATCGATGAACTCGGCCTCATTCGATTTTTTGCGCCGCTTGCTGGAAACGCCTAGCCCCTCGGGCTTCGAACAGCCGGTGCAGCGGCTGGTCGGCGAATACGTGTCGGACTGCGCCGATGAGATCCGCACCGATTTGCACGGCAACTTGATCGCGGTGCGCAATCCTGGCGCGCCGTTGCGGCTGATGCTGGCCGGCCACTGCGATCAGATCGGCATGCTGGTGCAACATATCGACCCCGAAGGGTACATCTACCCCATCCCCATCGGCGGCTGGGATCCGCAGGTACTGGTGGGCCAGCGCATGACCGTATGGAGCGCCTCGGGCCCCGTCCCCGGCGTCATTGCCCGCAAACCCATCCACCTGCTCACGGAAGAAGAGCGCAAGCAGGTGCCCAAGCTCAAGGATCTCTGGATCGACATTGGCGCCAAGAACCAGGAGGATGCCGCTTCTGTGGTGCGGGTCGGAGACCCCGTGACCCTGGAGCTGGGGCTGCACCGGCTACGCAACAACCTGGCGTGTGCCACTGCCATGGACGACAAGGCGGGACTCTGGGTGGTGTTGGAGGCGTTTCGCCGCATACCCGCTGAGAAGCTGCGCTGCGCCGTATTCGCGGTTTCCACCGTGCAGGAAGAGATCGGTCTGCGGGGCGCCAAGACCAGCACGTTTGGCATCGACCCTCACGTGGGCATCGCGGTGGACGTGACGCACGCCACAGACTGCCCCACGATCGACAAGAAGCAGGAGGGAGACGTGAAGCTGGGTGCGGGCCCCGTGGTGTACCGCGGCCCGAACATGAACCCGCACGTGGTGGAACGGCTGATCCACGTGGCAGCGCAGGCCGGGCTGCCGATCCAGCTTGCCGCCTCGGGCCGGGCCACGGGGACCGACGCGAATACCATGCAAATCAGCCGCGCCGGTGTGGCCACGGGGCTGGTGAGCATACCGAATCGCTACATGCACAGTCCCGTGGAGACGATTTCTCTGGACGATATCGATCAGGCCGCGGAGCTGCTGGCCGCATTTGCCGTCTCGATCGGCCCAGAAGACGACTTTCGCCCCAGCCGATGAGTGGGAGGCGCCCCGTGGCAACCACGCCGTTGCAGCTCGCGGCATGCACGCTGCCGCAACCACTGCGGCGCTGCTATCGCCCCGCGGCTCCCCGGTCCCTGTGCTGGCCTTCTGGAGCGCGTCACAGCCATCGCCAGCAGGGGCCGCCTGGCAGTCAGACGCACGTTCACGTACGGTCTTGCCGGCCGCTTCCCCCCCTCCGACGCCACGACCGCAGATGACCACCCAGCATCACGAGAAACTGGCCCACTTGCTAGAGGAGCTGCATCGAGAGCTGGCCGCCAGCCCCCAGTTGGATCCCACGCTGCGCGCCGCCATGGAGACGATCGTGGCCGATATTCGCCGCTGCCAGGCGGCCTCCCCCCCCGCCAAACCGTGGCAAGGTGGCTCAGCAGGGCCTGCCGCCGAGGCAGGCCCACCCGCCGAGGCAGGGCCAGCCGCCACCGCAGCGTCAGGCACCACCGCAGGGCATGGGGAAGGAGAAGCAGGCCAATCTCCGCACGCCGCGGATGCGGCAGAGCTGCCCCATCATACGCTTGTGGAGCGGCTGCGCGAGGCGCGAGACGAGTTTGAAGGCAAGCATCCCAATCTGGTGGCCCTGATTGGCAGCGTGATCGACGCCTTGCAAGGCATGGGCATCTGAGAAGATGGGGAGATGCTACTCTTCTACTTGTGTCTTGCGCGCACGGCCGCGCGGAGGAAGGCGAACTCGCCGTCCCAGACGTCGCGCCAGGCGTTCTGCCCGCTGGCTCTCCCCACCGGCGCGCCCCGGTTGACACTCCGGCGGAAACGGGCAGGGGGATTCTGGAACGCCTCGGCCCGCATGTTGCCACGGTCGATTACCTGATAGCAAACACCATCCCAGCACGCACGCGATGTTCGACCATGAACCGAGAGCAGCGGCGGGGCAGGGACTGTCTCGATGGAAACGTAGAGTTTCCCTTTCTCCTACTTCACCACGGCGCCCGGCGTGCAGGCGCGATCGGGCGCCAGCAGCACGACGCCGCCGGCATCGGTAGCGGCCAGCAGCATGCCCTGAGACTCCTCGCCGCGCAACAACGCTGGCTCGAGGTTGTTTAGCACGACGATCTGGCGGCCCACCAGGGCCTCTGGGGTATAGTGGCCGCGTATCCCGGCCACGATTTGCTTCTGCTGATCGCCCACGTCGATCTTCAATAGCAGCAGCTTGTCGGCATTGGGGTGATCGCGCGCCTCCAGCACCGTAGCGATGCGCAGGTCGAGGCGGGCAAAGTCGGCATAGGAGATGGTCGGCTTGGTTTCCACGGCAATCTCCGGCTTGGCAGGATGGTTGGATAAAGCGAGGGGGGACCGAGCCGCCGCGCCGTGCGGCACCGTCGCTTAGGCGCTTTCGGCTTGACGGTCATCGCGGCGCGGCACCCCCGCGGAAGCAGCGGCTCTGCATCACCAACCGCACACGGCTCCCAGCACGTGTTGTACCTGCCACGGCTGCCCGCGGCCAGCGTTCGGATGGCAAGGCAGCCAGGGTCCCCGCGCTGTCTATGGAGAAGATCAAGAAAGCGGGTGCCGTGCTGCTCCGCGAGCACGGCACCCGCGGCCACTGAAAGCAGGGCTGCTCGGGGCGTCCTTTCCCGCTCCGTTACGAGCAGCCCATACTATGACCACAGTTGTAGCAGAGATAGCAGTTGCCGCTGCGGACCGTAATGGCACCGCAACGCTCGCAGCTTGGGGCATCGGCCTGAAAGCTGGCAAAGAGTTCGGCACGGCTTCCCCCCTCGCTGGCCAGCTTGCGCAGGTCGAGCTTGGGAGCCACGCCTGCGCGCTCCAAGGTCGCCGCAGTGCTGCCGTTGCCGTCCGAGGTAGCCGCGCCGCTTGACCCTTGCCGGTGTGCCCCGTTCGCCTGCTTCGCCTGCGCGCTGCCGCGCCCAGCACCCGGCCCTCCTGGCGCGACTGCCTGCCCGCCGGCCATCCTGGCGGCGGGCTTAGCCTGCCCCGACTCGGCTTCTCCCGAACCCTGCTGCGCCGCCTCCGCCAGCACCTGCGCACTAGTCGCCTCCCGGTAGCCCGGCAAGAACGTCATGCCCAGCCAGCGGAAAATGTAGTCCACAATGCTCTTGGCAATGGGAATGTCTGGATTCTTGGTATATCCCCACGGCTCGAACCGCGTGTGCGAAAACTTGTTTACGTACACTTCCAGCGGCACGCCGTACTGCAGGCTCATCGAGACGGCCGTGCCGAAGCAGTCCATCAAGCCGCCGATGGTGCTCCCCTCCTTGGCCATGGTGATGAAGAGTTCGCCCGGCCGCCCGTCCTCATAGAGGCCCACGGTGACGTAGCCCTCGTGCCCTGAGACGCTGAACTTGTGCGTGATCGAGCGGCGCGTATCGGGCAGCCGCTCGCGGCGCGGGGCGGCCTGCTGCTTCTGGGCGGCGCGCTCCCCCTCAGTGGACGTGGAGAGGGGCTGGCTCTCCTTGGAGCCGTCGCGATACACGGCCAGGGCCTTGAGGCCCAGCTTCCAGCCCTCGAGATAGGCACCGGCAATGTCGGCAGCAGTGGTGTCCCGCGGCATGTTCACCGTCTTGGAGATGGCGCCGGACAAGAAGGGCTGCGCTGCGGCCATCATCCGCACATGCGCCTGCCAGGGAATGGAACGCACCCCATGGCGAGGCTGAAAGGCACAGTCGAACACCGGCAGGTGCTCCGGCTTGAGCTGCGGCGCCCCTTCGATTGTGTCGTGCTGGTCGATGTAGGCCGTGATCGCCTCGATCTGCGGCTGGTCATACCCCAGGGTGCGCAAGGCCAGGGGCACGGTCTGGTTGACGATCTTGAGCATCCCGCCGCCGGCGAGCTGCTTGTACTTCACCAGCGCAATATCCGGCTCGATACCGGTGGTGTCGCAATCCATCATGAAGCTGATGGTGCCCGTGGGCGCCAGCACGGTGGCCTGCGCGTTGCGGAACCCATGGCGCTCGCCGGCGGCGAGTACCTGGTCCCACAGGCGGCGTGCGGCCTGGCGGAGATAGGCTGGGCAGGCGGGGTCGATGCGATCGACCGCGTCGCTGTGCATGCGCATCACGCGCAGCATCGGCTCGCGGTTCTCTGCAAAGGCCTCGAATGGCCCCACCGCCGCGGCCAGCTCGACGCTGGCCAGGTTCGCC
>JAIMBC010000145.1 GCA_023511675.1 Pirellulales bacterium | reverse complement strand
CTACAAGGTGGACCGCCTGAGCCGCTCGCTGCTCGACTTCGCCCAGATGATGCAGACCTTTGACAAGCACCGCGTCTCCTTCGTGTCCGTCACGCAACAGTTCAACACCGCCACGTCGATGGGCCGGCTGGTGCTGAACGTGCTCCTGTCGTTCGCGCAGTTCGAGCGCGAGATCATCAGCGAACGGACGCGCGACAAAATCGCCGCCACGCGCCGCAAGGGGAAGTGGGCCGGCGGCCATCCCATCCTGGGCTACGACGTGGACCCGCGCGGCTTCCGGCTGGTCGTCAACGAGGCCGAGGCCGTCCGCGTGCGGGCCATCTTTAACCTCTACCTCGAACACGAGGCGTTGCTGCCGGTCGTGCAAGAGCTGGAGCGGCGCGGCTGGGTCAACAAGCGCTGGACCACCCGCAAGGGCCGCGAGCGCGGCGGCCAGCCCTTCGAACGCACCAGCCTGTACCGCCTGCTGACCAACGTCGCCTACGTCGGCAAGGTCCGCTACAAGGACGAGGTCCACGACGGCGAGCACCCCGGCATCGTCGATCCCGCCGACTTCCAGCGCGTTCAGACGCTTTTGCAGCGCAACGGCCAGACCCGTGGCGCGCCGGTGCGCAACAAGTTCGGGGCGCTGCTCAAGGGCCTCTTGCGCTGCGTCCCCTGCGACTGCGCCATGACGCCGTCGCACACGACCCGCAACGGCACCAAGCGCTACCGCTACTACGTTTGCTCCAGCGCCCAGAAGCGAGGCTGGAACACCTGCCCGTCCAAATCGATCCCCGCCGCCCAGATCGAGGAGTTCGTGGTCGGCCAGATCAAGTGCATCGGCCAAGACCGGGCCCTGCTCGAAGAGGTCCTCGCCCAGGCCCGCCAGCAAGACGCCGCCCGCACGAGCGAGCTGGAGGCCGAGCAGCGGAGCCTGGAAAAAGACCTGGCCCGCTGGCACGCCGAGCTGCGAAAGCTCTCTTGCCAGCTCCGGCCGGGCGACGACAACGGCTCGATCATTTCCCGGCTGGCCGACCTGCAGGAACGGATCGGCCTGGTCGAAGGGCGGATGCGGAAGGTCCGCGAGCAAATCCAGACGGTCCAGCAGCAGTTGCTGGACGAAGAAGAGACGGCCGTGGCGATGTCGGTCTTCGACCCAGTCTGGGAGGCGCTGACGCCCCGCGAGCAGGCCCGCGTGATCGGGCTGCTGGTCGAGCGCGTGGACTACGACGGGGCCTCGGGCAAAGTGTCCATCACCTTCCACCTCACCGGCATCAAGGCGCTGGCGCAGCAGCTCGCCGGCCAGCGCCAGGAGAGAAGCGCATGACTACGCCGCTGACGTTCGAGTGCAAGGTCCACTTCCACCGCCGCGGGCGCGGCAGCCGCAAGGAACTGCGGCCGGGCGAGGAGCCGTTGCCCGCCGTGGAGCCGGGCCGGGTGCCAAGGATCGCCCGGCTCATGGCGCTGGCCATCCGCTTTGAGCGGCTGCTCCGCGAAGGCGTGGTCACCAGCTACACCGAGCTGGCCGCGCTGGGTCATGTGACAAGGCCCCGGGTCAGCCAGATCATGAACCTGCTCCAGCTGGCCCCCGACATCCAGGAAGAGATCCTCTTCCTGCCGCGAACGATCTGTGGCCGCGACCGATTGCAGCTGCGCCAGCTGCAACCGATCGCCGCCGTTCTCGACTGGCGAAAGCAAAGACAGCTGTGGCACGAACTGCTGGAATCAGTGCAGTAAGCCAAATCCGGTCAAGACGTTACAACTCCTACGACCTGCACAGTCCTACACAGGCGGATCGTTCTCATTGCCGGGCGCTTAATGCCGGCGTGGAAAGTATAGTATACTTGCGTACACTTTAGCCCGAGGCGTGGGCTCCCCCCCAGCTTGCCCATGCCGATGTTTCGTTTTCCATAGCCCCAGCATCGAGGTGACACAATTCCCATACATCGAGGTGACACATGGCAACCTTTCGACTCCGACGCTTCTCCAACCCGGAGGTCCTCCGGGCCATCGCACCGAGGAGGCTGATCACCTTCCTCCAGCCGCACCGCACGTTCTTCGAGGCGCGCGGCCTCGTCTTCCCGCGCGCCCCCAGCACAGGTCCGATTAACTAACTACGAGGCGCTGGTCGGTCTCTTCATGGAACCTGGGGCCGGCCTGCCCAAGGATTTGCTCGACGCGCTCTTCCTCGTGGACGAGATGGCCACACCGCACGGCATGGATGCCCTGCTCAACGCGCCCGGCCTGGCCCTGGAAGAGGGGGACGACGATTCGCCGGCCGACATCGCCGTGCAGACCTGGCTCCTGGACCGGCAGCTTTTGGAAAGCAAGCACGCCGAGCAGTTCCTCGTGCGGCCGCGCTCCTTCGAGTGCTACCAGACTGCCAGGGCCAAGGTCCCGTCCTTCACGCTGCCGGATGCTGTCGTCTGCGGCAATCTCGAACGCGACCTGGATGACTGGTTCGAGCGGAAGAGGCGCGGCCGGGGCACGCGCGTGTTCGTCTACCCGCGCGAGGATGGCGTCTGATTCCTGGTCCGCCACGGCGAGCCGTTCCAGCGCGCGGAGAGCCTCAACGGCTCCGAGACGGCCAGCATCTGCTACCGGCCGCTGAAGTACGACGTGCTGGTCTACCAGCCGGAGATCGGCGAGTTGCGGATCAACGCCCGCTCGAAGGGCGAGAAGCGCCTGTACCGCACCCTGTTCGGCACGCACCTGTTCGGCGACGAGGACTTCTTCCCCGGCGACAGCAAGTACACGCTGGAGCCGCTGCTTTCCCGCGGCGAGGGGGTGCTGGCGTGCGTGGACGTGCCCGGCATGGAGTGGGTCCGGCTCCGCGAGGTCAATTTCTTCCTGGGTGGACCGTCCAACGAGGTCGAGGTCCACCGCGCCGAGGATGTCTTCGAGGCGTTCCGCTCACGTGGCGGCAAGCCGCCCGACGGCGCCCGGATCGTCCGTGCGGTCTTCCAGGTGAAGTTCACCGACTCGAAGCGGCCGCGCTCCGTGACCGTTCGGCCGTCGAACATCGCGCATTACACCCGCGACGACGATGCGGAGCTGGTCGAGCAGTGGCTGCGCCGGCGGGGGTTCATCCTTGCGGGTGCGAATACGGGAAAGGGGGTGGGTTATGGGACTCTGGCAAGCGCTTGAGGCGATCCCCGGCCCGGCGGTTGTGCTGGCCGAGTGGCGCCGTCTCGCCGGCGCGGAGCTGGACTTCCTCAAGCCCTATCTCCAGCCGCGGCAGCGGTTGGCGGCCTCCTATCCACGTCTGGTCGGCGGCGAGCCGTCGTACCCGTATGAGGTCGTCGAGCACGGGCCGAACGATTTCGTCGGCATCTGCCCCGAAACCGAAGACCGGATCGTGCTCACCCGCGACGACCTGATTGTCTACGAGCTGGACTGGCCCCTGTTCCTGTCCGACATCGCGGCCGTGTTGGGCTTCGAGCGCCGAGCAACCGACCCGGACGAACTGCCGCCGCTGACACGCCTGGTCGGCGACTACCGGCCGACGGCGGGCTACTCGTTCCCGGCCTACCTGACCGTCCCGCTGGAGTCGCGCGGCCTGACGAGCGCAGTCTGCATGCTTGTCTCGACGAGCGACGATGCACTCATCCTGCTGACGCCGACCAGGCACCGGCTGCGGCCGGACGCGCAGCAAATCCTGGAGCGGAAGAGGTGCTGCTTCCTCCCGCTGGAAGACTCCCTGGCCGCGATGGGGCCGAGGCAATGGCAGGCCACGGACGCGGCCGTTCAAGCGCTGCGTGACTTCACCGGTCTGCACGTTCCATCGACCGACGCCGACAACGGGATGGTGTTCTTCCCCACGCCAGCGGGTGCGACATGGGCCGACCTCAGCATCCGCTTCGCCGATGGTCATTCCGTCACCGTTCGGGTCGGGGCCGCTGGTGGGAAGTACCACTACGCGCAGATGGGTATGGCCGATGGCCGCAACGCCAGGCCGACGAAGCAGTGGGAACTGCTCCAGGCACTGGCCCGGAACCACGGCGTGCTGACCTGGAAAAGCCCGGACGCCGGCCGCAAGAACAAGAAGCGGCGGGAACTGCTGGCCAAGGACCTGAAGGCGTTCTTCCGTATCGACGGCGAGCCAATCGTGGCGACCGACGACGGCAAGGGCTGGCAGACCATCTTCGCGCTCAGCGCGGACGACTGAGTTCGTAGCCGCGAGTGTAAGAGTAGTGGTAACTCGGCGGGGTATGGTTACGCGAGAGTCTGAGAGTTTTGGCGAGAGAGTTTCGGCGTGCGAGCGTAAACCCGGGGGTTGCACTCGCACCCCAAATGCTCTCGGTCGAACCAGAGAGCGCCGGGGCCGCCAGCGCGATAGCGAAAACCCTGGAAAAAAGACCACAAACGCGAAAAGCCGAAGCCCGATGCTCTCGGCGTTTCTCGGTAACTCCTGTGTCCGGTTTGCTCGATGCCGGACTATTCAGCTCCCCGACAAGGACTCGAACCTTGGACCCAGCGGTTAACAGCCGCTTGCTCTACCAACTGAGCTATCGGGGATCGTTTTGTGCCTATCCTAGCCCGATCGAGCCTGCGAGGCAAGGGAGCGCGGGCGGGGCGAGGCGCTCGGCCCTCGGGCCAGTGGGCGGTGCGGAGGAAGCTGTTTTCTCATAACTCTTTTCACGCAAACGCCGTATGGCGTGTAACAGCAGTGCCTTCAAGCCGTTGATGAGGCGGCGCGTACCACCCGAGGCGGCGCAAGCTGATGGCCACCGCTGTTGCCCCAGGTCACCCGAGGGCAGGGGGCCGGAAGGCGTTGAGCAACCGAACAGACGTGCCATTCGTGCGCAGGAGCGCCCCGCCGGTCCGCCCGTGTGAAGGGGAGCGACGTGTCGAGGCCGTGCGCGTCGTGATACAGCTCGGTGGTCCGCCCGTGTGAGCGACGCGGCTCATCAAGGCGAGCCGACGAGGCGGTTGACAGGCCGCCCGTGTGAAGGCCCGCGATGCCTAAGCGGACCTGCGGGCAAAGCGCGTGCCCTCCGGCCCCAATGAATGGGAGCGAGGCGCCAGCGCTCGATCGAGCCGTCTGGGCGGCTCTCCCCGGCTCCCGGTGAATGGGAGCGAGGGTCACACAGGCGGCCGTACACAACTCGATCGGCTGGACCCCTATGTGAAGGGGAGCGTACGACCACCATCTGCCAGTGCGCCTGCATCTGGGCGCTGCACCCCTACGTGAAGGAAAGCGTACCGCAGCAGCATCGGCAGCGGGTGACCTGCGAGGGCTGGGCCCCTGTGTGAAGTGAGCGTACGCCCGTGGGGAGTAGAGTCTGACAACGGAAAGCAGGGAGGCCCACATCACCAAGACAGGTGCGCGAGACGCCAAGACGCCCGCGCTTCTAAAGTACCCGAACCTCTCTCACGCCCCTGCCGCGGGCACGTTGTCCATGCTGCAACCAGGCTGACTTTTCGTGCCGCCGTGCGGTTACGGTGGTGAGGCACGCCATGGCCGCTTGCTTATCAGGATCTAGCTCCCACGGACTTAACCCTCGTGGGAGTTCATCACAAAAGTCACACGGCAGCTTGTGGTGTGGAGACTCGGCGCGGTGGCCAAGGCAGGGCGGCAGCTCCTGCTGCTTGCCGCGGCAGCTATGCGAAATGCTCGCGGATGATGTCCCTGGCAAAGGTGCTGCGGGGCTGCCGCGCAACCACGGGGGCTCGAACGGCGCCCCTGCAAGGGGCACGTGGTCCGCGAGCGGTGCAGGCGCAAGGCGTGGGATGAAAACGGCTACGGTCGCGATCCAGCATGGGGGGTACGCGGACCGTGAGCAGGGCTGGCTGCGAGAACCTGAACAGTGCCGAAATGGTTGGCACATGGGCCCGTTAGCCGGCAAGATGGCAAGCACGACGAGCGGCGAGGGCGGGGGAACTATGCCGCCGGGCCAAGCTTCATCCGCAATGGCCCTCCGCCCCTGCCATGCGCGGGGAGCTAGGCGCGGCGGTTCGGGGCTTAGCGTGCCCGGATGTATCGTGCAGGCCAAGGTTTTGCGAGTGCGCGCACAGGTTTGATGCCAAGGCTACGGCCCAGATAGTGCCGGGGCCGCATTATGCCGGCGCACGGGGCGTCATGCAGGAGGCTCTCGGGTCTCGCGGCCTTGCTGGACAATTCTAAGGGGCGCAGCCGCACGATTTGCTTCCTTTGTGGGCGACGTCACTAGGCCTTGCGGCCGGCTGGGGGCGATTTGGCGCACGTGCAGATGCAAGCTAGGTTTTGGATAGAAGCGGCAAACCGCTACGCGCTTCGCAGACGTTCTCTTCTGCCTGTTGTTATTAGTCACAGAGGTTGCCGAGATGGCTTCCCCGGCAGCACAGTGGTTACCTGGTGTGCTGAAGCGTCCCTGGTGTGGAACCTGGCAGCGGGCAGAAAGCCGTGTGCGGACGGTGCGCGACGAAATGATCCAACCTGCCGCAGGCCAGCGCGGACGCACTTGGGCGGCGCGACGCGACCTCAGCTCCCATGTTGGACTGGGGCGCTGCTTCGAGGACGCCGCATTTGGGGCGGGCGCGCATGCACGAGGACGTGGCGGGAACACGGCTGCAAGCTGTGCCGCGCGTGGGGCAGTAGGGAGTGTGGCCACACGGCCCCGGCCATTGAGCGGCAGGGGCCGGTCTCGCCGTGGGGCCGCGGCGGTTGAGGCCGCGTTTGTGCTGCCGCTGTTGATCACACTCATGCTGGGCGTGTGGGAGGCGGGGCGGCTGGTTCAGGTGAGCAGCATTCTGACCAACGCGGCGCGTGAGGGGGCACGTACGGCGGCGGGCGGCACGATCAACGGTACCGAGGTAACCGTGGCGATGGTGGATCAGACCGTGCGTGATTATTTGCGGGCAGCGGGATTGCCGGCAGCCGCGGTGAACGGCGCTCAGATCCAACTGGTGAACACCAGTGGGAACAACTGGACGGATCCAGCGGACGCAAGTCCCGGAGATACGTTCCGCGTCACAGCCACGATTCCTGCCGGCGCGCCCTTTAACAGTTTAAAATTTATTATGGCCAATAGCCTGACGAATGTCACGCAACTTTCGGTAACCGTGAACTGGACCTCGAACAACGATGAACAGCTTGTGGTGGACACGCAGCTCCCGTACTAGGCGATTGCGGCGCGGGCATCGCCGCCGGGGCGCTGCGCTGGTCGAGATGGCCCTGGTGCTGCCGGTAATCCTGCTGCTGTTGTGCGGGGTGCTGGAATACGGCCGCTATTTGATGACACTGCAAGTCGTTCAGAACGCCGGCCGCGAGGGCTGCCGGTATGCGCTGGCCCACACCGAGCCGATTACCATCGCGGGCGTTACGGCCAGCAACAGTACGGGCGAGGTTCTTAACCGCATCAACACCTATCTAGCCGGGGTAGGTCTGCACAACCAGAACATTCAGATTTACAAGTCTGACAGCCAGGGCAACAACCTTGGTTCCTGGACGGATACTCAGTTCGGCTAGTTCATCTGCGTGCGGATTACGGGGAACTTTCGCTGGGTGACTCCACAGTTGTTGTTCCTTCCCTCGCAGACGCCTGTCACCGTCCAGGCGCTGATGCGCAGCGAGGCGAACTGAGAACGGCTGAGGGCACGATCCTTCGAGAGGTAAGCAGCTATGATGAGGCGATCGAGGCACCGCAGGCGTGGCGCAGTCCTGGTACTGGTGGTGCTGTTGCTCATCCCGTTGTTGGCATTTGTGGCCTTGGCTGTGGACCTGGGCCTGCTCACGTTGGCGCGGACAGAGTGCCAGCAGGCCGCGGATGCGGCTGCCATGGCGGGCGCCCGCACGCTCAACGGCTATACGACCGGCGGGGCAAACAACAACTATGCGGCGGCGGCACCCAAGGCGATCGCCGCGGCCACGGCAAACCGCGTGCTCTCGGTGCCCATCCAGCCACAGCAGGTGAGCGTGGACATAGGCCGCTACGTATACGTGCCCGCGAATCGCCGCTTCGAGGGGCAGTTTCCCGGCCCCGCGGATGAGAACTGGAGCCTGGTACGTGCCCGGATTACGGTGGACGTCAGCAGCAAGATGGGCTTTTCGCGCGTCTTCAGCTACGTGGTGCCGAACATGCAGGCGGTGGCCACCAGCGCACACCGTCCCCGGGACGTGGCCGTGATTCTCGATTTTTCAGGCAGCATGCGTTTTTCCAGCCTGCTGAGCACACCCATTTCGGGCAACCGCACCACGAACAACCCAGACAACATCATTCCGGTGTTTGGTCACTACTCCAGCTCGTCCGCGGGCTTGCGGGCTACCAGCTTCACACCGCCGTACTACGAGGCGAACATCAGCGCTGTGACCAGCGACGGCCGCAGGCCCGTAATCGAGTACTTCTACCGGGATAACAATGGTACGAGGGCCTTCTGGCCTGCGTCGGCGGCCTATGGCAGCACGCCGGCGGGTGACAATTTCCTCCGAGTGAACCTCAATCAGGGCTCGAGTTATGCGCAGACCTTGGCCCAGGTCTTGAATCTGAGCAGTGTGAGCGACAGCACGCGTCATGCTCAGTTCGAGACGCAGGGATACACGTACTCGGGGATGGCCTCCACGTTCTCGGGCTACACGCTGGGGCCGGGCTATTATGGTAAGACGTTTTTCATCTGGCCGCCGGACCCACGTCCACAGTGGGATTGGCGGAAGCGGTTCTTCACCTACCCCGGTTCGTCGCTGCCCATGGACGACAACGCGCGGCTGTGGACCAGCGGCACGGGCGGCAGCGCGGGCAACTGGCGTGCGCCGGGCAGCAGTACGTATGCGATCAATTACAACGCGATTCTGCAATGGATCAAGCAGACGCCGTGCCCGTTTCCTCCCGTGCTGCGTTCGGGGAGGATTCTGTACTACGATCAGATACCAGACAGCATCAATACCTCGACCTGGCCGCCGAGCGATCCGAATCAGCGGTTTTGGAAGGATTATATCGACTATGTGCTGGGAGTGGTGCAGGTCAGTTCCTCGACGTACAATGTGATCTGCGACGGCAGCACTGGCTTGATGGGGTACGGAATCGACTATACGTGGGGCAGCGTGCGGATCACGGACAAGAGGCGCCTGAGCGGTTCGCCGCCGCCGTACATGCGCTATGACGATAATCCCAAGCGGCCGAAGCTGCACTTCTGGTTTGGGCCGCTGAGCATGATCGACTTCCTGGGCAACTACAACATGTGGGGGCAAGTGAGTCCCTATGCGTCGCGGTTTGCCTGGTGGCCGGGAACGTGCACCGAGTCTCCCATGTACGGGTGCAAACTAGGCATTCGCGCGGCGCTGACGGACTGCGAGAAGAACCATCCCAACGACTTTTTCTCGTTGATCTATTTTTCCGTACCGCGCACCTCCGCGAACGACAGCTCGGGACGGCGTTTCAACCGGGTGCGGGTAGGGCTGGGGCGCGATTATGCCCGCATGCAGGAGTACCTCTGGTATCCTCCCTCTACAGTAGGTAATGCCAACGCCACGATGCGACCGTACGATGCCGACAACCTCGAGGCGCCGCGAGCCATGGGGGGCACGTGCTATGCCATGCCACTGATGCTGGCCTACAATCAGTTTAGCGAGAATACGTCGCTGCTGAATTATAATGGCGGCGCGCCGGCAGGAGACGCTGGAGGGCGGGGGCGGCGTGGGGCGCAGAAGATCATTATTTTCGAGACGGACGGCGCGCCGAACACGACTGCCTCTGCGGCGTTTGTCAATAATGGTCCGTACATGTCGTACTACCGGGTGCGGTATAACAGCGCCAATCCCGGAGGGAGCGAGTATCCCACTGGGGTAAGCGGGTACGCGGACAACGCCTCGCAGGTGACGTCGCAGATCTTTAGCATCTGCCAGCAGATCTGTGCTCTGGACACCGCCAGTTCTCCTGGCTATGCGACGCCTTCCAAGCCAGTGCTGATCCACTGCATTGGCTTTGGTGCGCTCTTCGACCCCGCAAGCCCCGGCCAGGCTGCGGCGGTGGCCACACTAAACCAGATGCAACAGATTGGCAGCGTGAATGACGGCATGCCCAGCTACAAGATCATTTACGGTACCGACGCCGTGGTGGCGGCCAAGCTCCAGGAGGCGTTTACGAGGATCTTGCAAAGCGGGGTGCAGGTGTCGCTCATCGAATAGGAGAGGGTGCGTGGCAGGCAGCGGCGTGGCCCAGATGGAGGGGGTGAGCAAGCGGTACGGCGGCCGCTTCCCCTGGCAGAGAGGCGTGTGGGCGCTGCGGGACGTTTGCTTCAGTCTGCCGGCAGGGCGCGTGTTGGGAGTGCTTGGTCCCAATCGTGCCGGAAAGACCACGCTGGTCAAGGTGCTGCTGTCGCTGTGCCGGGCCGATCGGGGAGCCGTGTTGCGGCTAGGACGGCCGTGTGCGGACCGCAGCACGTTGTCGCGGGTCGGATATCTGCACGAGAGTCAGGCATTTCCGCGCTATCTGAGTGCGCGCGAGCTGCTCACGTACTATGGAGCACTGTCAGGAGTGGGCCGGTACACACTGGCCCGCCGTGTGAACGAGTTGCTGGAACGCGTTGGGCTGGCGGACCGAGCTGTGGAGCCGATCGGGCGTTACAGCAAAGGAATGCTGCAGCGGTTGGCACTGGCGCAAGCATTGGTAAACGATCCAGCGTTGTTGGTGCTGGACGAGCCCAGTGAGGGCATGGACTTGCTGGCACGCCGCATGCTGCACGAGGTGGTGCGTCAGCGCCGTGCTGCGGGGCAGGCCGTGTTGCTGGTATCGCACTCGGTGCCAGACGTGGTGGAGCTTTGCGATCTGGCGCTGGTGCTGCGAGCAGGCCGCGTGGTGTTTTTGGGCACACGTGAGGAGTTGCTGGCCAAGAGTGGCGACCAGCGGCCAACGGCGGCACCACCGAGCGCGTCGGCCGAAACCGCGCGCTGCGGGCCAGTGTGGTCGGCCGCGAAGCCAGCCGCAGCAGGCGTTGCCCCTGTGCAGGCGCTGAGCGCAGCGCTGGAACAGCTCTATCTGGAGACGGTCCCATGAGCCTGCTGCCTTTGCCGCGCACCGCCGTGTGGATGTTGCGGGACACATGGCGGCAGTCGCTGGCATCCGGTATTTTCTGGATTCTGCTGGCCGGCACGCTAATCTGCCTGGGGTTGTGCGCCAGCATGAGGATCGAGAACGCGGCATCGCTTTCCTTCGGGGAGGAGGCGCCTGACTTTCTTCCTGCCAACGATCCCGATGCTCGCGATCCAGAAAAGCTACGCACCTCGGGCGTGAGCGTCGTACGCGGCCAGACCACGCTGCTGTGGGGTGCCATTCGCATCCCGTTGGCGCGGGACGCCCGCGCGACCGTGCATCACGTGCAGCTCGTGTTGGCATTGGGAGTGGCCGATACGCTGGGGTTGCTACTGGCCTTGACCTGGACAGCGGGCTTCTTGCCCTCGTTCTTCGACCCTCGCTCGGCCAGCGTGCTGCTTTGCAAACCACCGAGCCGCACGCGGCTGTTGTTGTACAAGTACGCCAGCGTGGTGGCAGTGGTAGGATTGCACGCGGTGGTCCTGGTGGGGGGAACGTGGCTGCTGTTGGGCGTGAAGACCGGCGTGTGGGATCGCGCCTATTTGTGGGCCATACCCCTGTTGGTATTGCAGTTTGCCGTGTTCTTTGCCTTTTCAGCGCTGCTGGCCTCCAGTACGAGAAGTACGGTCGTGTGTGTGCTGGGCACAGTGATGTTCTGGGCGGTGTGCTGGGCCATGAACTATGGGTACCACGCGTTGCATGCCCGCGCGGCCGACGGCAACGGTGGCGTGTTTGGCGGGGGCGTGGAGCAGTGGACCGCGCTAGGCTACTGGTTGCTGCCCAAGCCGGCCGATGCCAGTTTGCTGCTGTACGAAAAGCTCGATGCCTTGCGGCTGCTCCGTCCGCCGGAAGCACTGGCACAGGTGCTGGGCGGAGGGGGGGTGCGTCCCTGGCTGTCGGTGGCGGCATCTTTGGGATTCATGGCGGTTGCCCTGGCCGCAGCCTGCCGGGAGTTTGCCACGGCGGATTACTGAGGCGGCGAGGCTCATGCGGGCGGTGCCTCGGACGAGGGCCGACCGTCTAACGTATGGGCTTGAGGCGGCCAGCGGCGTGCGCGGCCGCCTGGCGTAATACTCGGCCGCAGGAGAAACGAGCGAGCGGCCCCGGCACAGGCCACCGCTGCCCCAGGGGGTGAGCGCAAATGCCCGCTGGCCGGCTGGCCCGCCGCAAGGGCAGGTTCGCTCAACGTGGCGGTTTGGATGCGTGCCGCCTGCGCTGGTGGTGCCCTTGACGCTGCCTCGACGAACGTGGTAAGGTGGCTTTTGGTTATTCAAAACTCTGTATCGGAGCCACTTGAAGCGTTTGTTTGAGAATTCGAAAGTCCGCAGCGGTTTGTTGCTGTTGCTGGCATGTCTGCTGCTGGCCCACGGCGCGGGGTGTCGCGCGCAGGGGAGCGCGAGCGCGACGGGGGCCGCCGCAGAACGGCTGCGAGTAGTCTGCACGACGCAGATGGTGGCCGACCTGGCCCGCAACGTGGGCGGGGATCGCGTGCAGGTCGAGTCGTTGATGGGAGAGGGGGTGGATCCCCACCTTTACAAGGCGAGCACGCGGGACGTGCTCAAGTTGTTTCGAGCCGACGTAATCCTGTATTCGGGCCTCCATTTGGAAGGCAAGATGACGGAGATCTTCGAGCGGCTGTCGCAGCGGCGTGCGGTATACGCCGTGACCGAGGCGATTCCGCCCGAGCGGTTGAGGCAGCTTGGCCCGCAGCAGGTTGACCCGCACGTGTGGTTTGACGTGGAATTGTGGAGTTTGGCGGTGGAGGCGGTGGCGGAGGCATTCGCACGGCACGCGCCGCAGCATGCGGCGGAGTTTGCCGCCCGCGCGGGGGCCTATCGGGCGGAGCTGGCGCGGCTCGATCGCTGGTGCGAGGAGCAGATTGCCACGATTCATCCTGGACGGCGTGTGCTGGTGACGGCGCACGATGCGTTCTTTTACTTTGGGGACGCTTATGGGCTGGAAGTCCGTGCCATTCAGGGCATCAGCACGGACAGCGAGGCGGGGGTGCGAGATATTGAGGATCTGGTGTCGTTCTTGGTGGAGCGCCGCATCAAGGCCGTGTTTGTGGAGTCGAGCGTGAGCCATCGCAACGTGCAGGCGTTGTTGGAGGGCTGCCGGGCACGCGGGCACTGGCTGGCCATCGGCGGGGAGCTGTACAGCGACGCGATGGGGCCTGCTGGCACGCCGGAGGGCACGTACGTGGGGATGGTGCGGCACAACGTGCAGACCATTGTGCGGGCATTGAGATGAAGGGGGCGGTGTCGGGCCGGCAAGCGGTTCCCGAGATGAGAGGCATGGTTGTCGATGTTGCAAAGATATACGTCGCCTGAAGCGTGTTCGGTTGCGGCGGATACGGCTTCGCATGCGGTGCTGGACATTCACGATGTGACGGTAGCCTACCATCGCAAGCCGGTGCTGTGGGACATCGATTTGACGGTTCGGGAGCCGTGTCTGGTGGGGATCGTGGGTCCCAATGGTGCGGGCAAGAGCACGCTGTTAAAAGCGATTCTGGGGTTGGTGCCGCTGGCCACGGGCGAGATTACGTTGTTGGGCCGTCCGGCGCGGCAGCAGCGGCGGCTGGTGGGATACGTGCCGCAGCGGGAGAGTGTGGACTGGGAGTTTCCCGTGAGCGTGCTGGACGTGGTGTTGATGGGCACGTATGGGCGGTTGGGGTGGTTTCGGCGACCGGGCCGGGCGCAGCGCGAGTGGGCGATGGAATGTTTGAAGCGGGTGGGGCTAGACCATCTGGCTGACAGGCAGATTGGGCAGCTTTCTGGGGGGCAGCAGCAGCGCACGTTTCTGGCTCGCGCCCTGGCCCAGCAGGCGGAGGTGTATTTCATGGATGAGCCGCTGGCCGGTGTGGACGCTGCCACGGAACAGGTGGTGATTGAGCTGCTGCGGGAGCTGCGGGCCGCGGGCAAGGCGGTGTTTGTGGTGCATCATGACCTGCGAACCGTGCCGCAATACTTTGACTGCGTGGCTTTATTGAACTTGCGTCTGGTGGCATTTGGGCCGACGGCTACCACCTTCACGGCAGAGAATCTGCGGCAGGCTTACGGGGGCCGCTTGGCCATTCTGGAGGCGGCTGGGGAGGCTCTTCGCAAGCAGGAACGCAGCGCATGACCTACAACACGCTGGTGGTGCTGGCGGGCACGAGCTTGCTGGGGGCTGGGGCGGGCTTGGTGGGGACGTTCGCCGTGTTGCGCGGGCGTGCCTTGCTGGGCGATGCACTGGCACATGCGGCACTGCCGGGCGTGTGCCTGGGTTTCCTGGTGTGGGGCGATCGCAGCCTGCCGGTGATGTTGCTGGGGGCGTTGGCGACCGGGATGGCGGGTGTGGCTTTGGTTGGCGCATTAAGCGGGCTGCCTCGCGTGAAGTCCGATGCGGCGATTGGCATGGTACTGAGCGTGTTTTTTGGTGCGGGGCTGGTGCTCAGCCGGCTGATTCAGAGCCGACACGCGGGCGGCAGCAAAGCTGGGCTCGATTCGTACATCCTTGGCAAGACGGCTGGCATGCTGCTGGGAGACGTGTATTTGATTCTGGGGGTGTCGTTGATCGCCTTGGTGGTGACGGTATTGCTGTACAAGGAGTTCAAGCTGGTCACATTCGACCCGGAGTTTGCGCTCGTGCAGGGCTGGCCGGCGGGCAAGCTGGAGTTGCTGTTGATGGGAATGCTGGCCGTGATGGTGGTGCTGGGGCTGCCGGCCGCGGGGGCCGTGCTGGTGGTGGCCCTGTTGATTC
>JAIMBC010000144.1 GCA_023511675.1 Pirellulales bacterium | reverse complement strand
GCAACCGCCGGCGTAGAGCCGGCTGCCACCACCATGTCGAACTCCGCTTCCTGGCGGCGATCCGCGGGCACTTCCAGGTAATACGCGAACAGGGCCAGCAGCGCTTCGCGCTGCGTACCCCACGGAAGATAGAGCCCGCGCAGCCGAGGGCAGCAGGCTACATCAGGAATGACCAGCACACCATGCTGGCCGATATCGATCCCGGCGACCGATCGCCACGGAATCCGGCGCTGCCGCCATAGAATCTGTTCCGAGATGCCCAGCGCATCGACCAGATACGTGGCCGGCACAAGGAACCGCCAGCCGGCAGCGAGCATCAAGCCGACAGCGACCGCGGTCAGCATGCCATCGTGCGTAACCAGCGCCACGGCAAGCGGCACGGCCAACAGCAACAGCAGGACGGCCCAGCTACCGAGGCCTCCTTCGAGCAGTGGCCAGGACTCCAGGCGTACCGAAGGAGGCGATCCCCGCCAGCCTGCGTGGACCGAAAGGGCACCGCGCGTCATGTCCAGCACCTGGCGCTCATGCTCTGTCGCACGCTGATGCGGCACTCGTGGGACAGCCAGCCTCCGCTGAATGTGATGGGCGCAGCGGCATGGCAGAGAGAGGCTGCCCGCTGCAACCTGGCGGATGGGCGGGATTGCCGCCCGCGCCGGACTGCCTCGGCATGCCGGCAGTGGCCCTGATCGCTGCCTCGCTGCTGCGCAGGATGCCCCGCACGACAAAGCCGATGAAGCCCAGCAAGGCCGCCAGGAGCGTCAGACATGCGGCCAGCACCGTGGCAAAGTGGTCTCTCAAGAGCACCAGTGCCGGCGGCTCATCGGATTGTACGGGCCGTCGGGCCACGGTGCCGCCACTGCTGGCGAGCTTGCGCGTGTGCTCTTTCCAGTCGTGCCAGGCCTGGCGGCCCGAACTTCCGGAGAGGTCTGCCAGGGCCCATTCGCGAGCGTGCCACAGTGCGGCCGCGGCGCCGGCGAGGACAAGGATGCCAAACATCAGCCAGAACTGCCAGCCGGCCAGCAGTTGCCGTAGGTACGGGATCATGTGCGGTGCTTCAGCGTGCGGGCGAGGCCAGCGGCACGGCCTGGGCGAGTGGTTGTGGTGTTTCGCTTGCCAGGGCCCGGCCGATCTGCCGCACGGCCTGGCGTAGCCGGTGTTCGTTCTCCACCAGGGCCATCCGCAGATAGCCCTCTCCCGCCGGGCCAAAGCCGGAGCCGGGAGCCACGGCCACATTCGCCTCTTCCAGCAGTTTCATGGCGAAATCCACCGTGGTCATCCGGCTGGCCCACGGCTTGGGGACGGGTGCCCAAACAAACATGCCGGCCCGCGGAGACGCCACCTCCCAGCCGATCCTGCGCAATCCCTCGACCAGCACGTTGCGCCTGGCCTGGTAGATAGCGGCCTGGGCCTCCACGGCGGCGTCGGTGTGCCGCAGCGCCATGATGGCCGCGATTTGGATCGCTTGAAACATGCCGTAATCGTAATACTGCTTGATGGTGGCCAAGGCCTTGACCATTTCGGCATTGCCGGCGCAGTAACCGACGCGCCAGCCCGCCATGTTGTAGCCCTTGCTCATGGTGGTGAATTCCACACCCACTTCCGCGGCGCCGGGCGCTGCCAGGAAGCTGGGAGGGAGATAGCCGTCAAAGGCCACGTCGGCATAGGCCAGATCGCTAATCACCATGAAGCCGTAGCGCCGAGCGAGCCGCACGACCTCGACGTAAAAGCCGGGCTCGACCGTCGCGCCGGTTGGATTGTGCGGGAAGTTCAGCACCAGCAATTTGGGCCGCGGTTGCAAGTGCTGGCAGGTGAACGCCACGCGAGACAGGAACTTCTCCGTGTCGGCCACCTCCAGGGCGATCACATTGCCCGCCGCCAGCGCCACGGCATGGACGTGCACGGGAAAGTAGGGAGCCGGCACAATCGCCGTATCTCCGGGTCCCACCAGGGCCAGGCAGAGATGGCTAAATCCTTCTTTGGAGCCCAGGCACACCACCACCTCGCGTTCGGGATCCAGCCGCACCCCCCACTTCTTGAAATACTTGGCCGCCACCTCTCGCCGCAAGTTCAGAATGCCTGCGGACTGGCTGTAGCCGTGGTTGCGGGGATCGCGCGCGGCCTCCACCAGCTTCTCGATCACCAGATCCTGGGGCGGCTCGGAAGGGTTGCCCATTCCCAGGTCGATTACGTCTTCACCCGCACGCCGCTTCTGGTACAGCAGGGCATTGATGCGCCCAAACAGATAGGGCGGCAGACGCGACATCCGTGCCGCCAACTCTACCTTGAACGGCTGGCTGGCGGTTTGCTCGGTCGGCTCAGGAATGTGCGACATAATGGTATACAATGAAACAGCGGCCACACGACCCCTCTCCTCAAGGATACCGCCCCCAACAGCGCACGCAAACGGCTTGCCGATATGAAGTTCGAGTTCACGCCGGCCGCGCAGCGCGCCCTGCTGGCCGCCGCCCGCTGGCGGCTGACAGCGGCCGAGACCTACGATCGGGCAGAAGCACTCTCCCCCCAGGCCGTGCTTTTAGGCCTGCTCGACGAACCCGAGTGCCGAGCCGCCATCTGGCTCGCCTCCTGCGCCATCGACGTGCAGGCCGTGCGTGAACGCTGGCCCGCGTTGGCCCGCGTACCGGCAGCCCCCGCCACCTGGCCCGTGCGCTTCTCCGCGGAGTTGGAACTCGCGCTCTCGGCCGCAGAGGCCCGGCTGACAGACTACCCCCGCCCCCTTGTGCTGGCCACAGAGCACCTCCTGCTGGCACTGGCACACTGTTCTGACGAGGCAGGGCTGTGGCTGCGAGAGAGAGGCCTGGCTCCCGATCGGCTGGAAGCGCAAATCCACGCCCTGTATGGCATCAGCAGCGAGCCGCTGGCCGCCCCGGAATCGATGCTGGACCCCTCACACTCCAGGACGCACATCGCCGCCCCTGGCCCGTGCCAAGCTGACGATCGCCACTGCTCCGCCTCCCACGCGGCCGAGCCTGGCCTGCCCCATGCTGCGGCTGCCCAGCCCGCTTCGGCAACTGCTCCATGCCTTGCCGCAAGCAGCCCGCCACATACCGTGGCTGCGCAGCCCATGGTGCCAACTACCGAGTGCGATGCCGCCAAAAGCCCGCCCCTTACCGCACCTGTCCCGCGCGTCGCCGATCTAGCCCCAACTCCTGCCGCAACGGACCAGCCCGCCTGGACCACCCGCCAGCGGCCGGATGCAGGCGTGCCGGAAAGCGCCACGTCCCGGCCTAGCGGGGTCACGCCCATGACCAGCAAGGCACAGTCCCACCCTCACGTCGAGATCCGCATGGAAACGGCACGCATCCTCGATGCCGCTGCCAACCGAGCCCGTGAGGCACTGCGGGTGATCGAAGATTATGCCAGGTTCGTGCTCGACGATCGGCATCTCACCGCCTGCGTGAAGGATGCCCGCCACGCGCTGGCCAGACTCCTCTTGCACCTCCCCGAGCCGCTACGACTGGCCGCAAGGGATACGCCAGGCGACGTCGGCGCCTCTCTCGATACGGACGCTGAACGCTCGCGCCGCGATCTCAACGCCGTATTGCAGGCGAATTGCAAACGCCTGCAAGAGGCCCTGCGCAGCCTTGAAGAGTTCGGCAAACTCGTATCTGACGATCTGGCCCAGGGCTGCAAACAACTCCGCTACCACAGCTACACCCTCGAGCGGGCCCTCTTTACCACTTACCACGCCGGCCTGCGGCTGGCGAGCACGCGCCTGTACGTCCTGATCGATGGCCGCGCCACGGCCGAGGAGTTTGCCACGCTGGTATCCTGCCTGGTGGAGGCCGGCGTCCATGCCTTGCAGCTCCGAGACAAGCGGCTGTCTGACCGTGCGCTGGCCGCTCGCGCGCAGGCGTTGCGGGCGTTGACCCGCGGTTCGTCTACCCTGTGCATCATCAACGATCGAGCCGACCTTGCCAGCCTGTCGCAGGCAGATGGAGTCCATGTGGGGCAGGACGAGCTTGCCGTGGAAGCGGCTCGTCGGCTGGTAGGCCCCGCCACACTGGTGGGGCTGTCCACGCACTCGATCGAACAGGCCCGAGAAGGGGTGTTGCTGAGTGCCGATTATCTGGGCGTGGGCCCCGTATTCCCCACTGCGACCAAGGCGTTTGAACACTATCCGGGGCTGGAGCTGGTGCGGGCGGTGGCCGGAGAGATCCGCCTGCCGTGGTTCGCCATTGGGGGCATTGGGCCGGCGAACATCGAGCGGGTGCTGGAGGCCGGAGCTACGCGGGTGGCGGTGAGCAGCGCGGTGTGCGGTGCTGCCGATCCCGCAGCTGCGGCTAGAAGTCTGCTGGAGCGACTGAGGTGAAGCGGCGGGGGCGGGCCGCCGCGAGTTGAAAAGGGGCTGCTGTGCAGCGGGGGCGTGGCGCAACCCATCGCGCCGTTGGAGCACGCGGGGCTGGCTGCGAGCGCGGTTGGCCGGCGGCACGGGGCGCGGGCAGAACCCGGATCAGTGGGGCGTGGCCCGGCTACGGGGCACGGTTCGCGCTGCCAAGCCGCCGGGGCTGGTTTGGCAGGCATCGGGGGAGATGCTCCAGCGGCCTAGCGTTTGGAGGCGTGGCGGGGGGCGGAATGCGGGCGGGCGCGCAGGTGCCGCGTGGGCAGATAGCCGTAGCGGATGGCGAACCACTCGGCGAAACGCTCGCGGTCCACGGGCCGGCTGTTGCGGTCATCGAGCAGGTGGCCGAGTTCGTGAATCAGGATGTTGTTGAGGTAGAAGTCTTTGATGGCCTCCTCGGTCCAGACGAGCTTCCAGGAACGGCCCTCTTGCACCCAGCGGCCGCCGTACATGCGGGCCTCGTTCAACTGAGCCGGTTTGGGCGGCTGATCATAATGTTCGACGAGGTCCTCTTCGATGGGATAAAGGTACAGCGCGGCCCCCCACTGCATGCCGTAACAGGGATAGCTCTTCTTCTTGCGCGTCATGCGGCTGAACTGGACGACCTGCAACGGCCGCAGGAAATGTTCGGGCAGGGCTTCCAGCCGCTGGCGGACCTCCTCGGGTGTCACCACGTGGCGGTAGCCGCGGCCGGGATGTTGTACGATGAAGCGATAACCTGTGGCTCGTTCCTGCGGCTCGTGCCAGTCTTCAGGGGGTACGAAAGGCAGTTTCTGGTTGGCCTCTCCGCGAGCGCGCTTGCTAAAGGGCTGCCGGAAAGTCACTTCTCGACTTACCGGCGCGTGATAACGGTATGCAAGGCGGGCAGCCAGCAAGGTCTGTCGGTTGTGAGCCATGGTGGGTTCCCCTTGTATTTCGTTCTCAGGGCGGGAGGAGCCAAGGTCTCGGTCCAAGGCACTCGACCGGCTACGGCAGGCTGCCGGCACCGTGCGTTGTGGGTGTCGCGTCGCCGGAGGGACGGGGCGACCGGGGGAAAAGGACCGTTGAACTCGGCCAATCTCATCCTAGAGAGCGGGCTGTTCAGCAGGCAAGTGAACACATTAAGTCATTGTCATGTAAAGACTTAAATCAACTCCTCGCCGCTGGACCGCACAGCCGGCCGGGTTTTTTGCCTGCGGGGGCGCCTGCCACGTCACAGGGCTCGAAGCGAGGCGTAAAGGGGGAAAGCAAGCCAGCCTGTCGCGGCTTGCCAGCCCGTTCACCTCTCTTTAGTTGGAGTGCCCGAACTTGTTGTTGATTCTCGAGATCGCGTTGACCATTGCCGCCTGGCGCCGCGGTTGGAAGGCCTTGGCTCTGTTGCCCATCGTGCTGGCGTTTGGTGCCGGCTTTGCCCTGCCCCTCTTCGTTGGTACCGAGCAGGCCATGGCCATGGCAGACAACCTCTGGTTTGTGGACCTGGGTGTAGCCGCGGTGCTGGGCTTGATGGCCGCCGTAGGCCGAGAGACGAGACCGCGGCCGACAATCACCGCTACACCGGTCTAGCGAGCCGCCCTCGGTTCGGCCGTAGCAAGAGAGCCGCCCTTCTGGAGCGGCTCTCTGGTTTTCATGGGCCGCGTCCATGCGGAGGCAGGCACGATGTTCCGCAAAGGCTTTTGCGCATTGACTCAAGGCTGCTGCTTTGTAGGCTTTATCGCCACCGTGGCCCTGTTGTTGCCCTGCGTTCCGGCCGCAATCGGCGGGGGATACCGCGAGCTGTATGGTGCAGAGCTGCCCCCGTTGGTGGGGTGGCCGGTGATGGTGGCAGTCATCGGGGCGGCCGGCCTCGGCGCGCTGTATCTGTTCGAGTGGGTGAGCACGGCCATGGCCGCCGATCCGCAAACTGGCCGGCTGCGCGGAGTGCGACGTACGCTGTGGCGCGGCCTGGTGTGCGCAGTAGTTGTGGTGGGCTTCTTCGCAGTCCTGGGGCTGACCTCGCCTGTACGCAGCATGGCGGTGCGCTGCCTGTGGCTGGGGGGCAGATACAGCCTGCCCCTGTTGGAACGGGCGCTGGATGACGCCGCCGCACAGGTGCGGCTTGCGGCCCTCGAATCACTGGCCGATTTGAAGCAGCAGGCACGGCCCCTGCTGCCCCAGGTTCGCCAGGCCTTGCAGGATCCCGACGAACAGGTCCGCTGGAAGGCGGAAGAGCTGGTGGAGAAACTGCACGAGTCGGACGCGATGGGAATGCGCCACGCAGCCTAGCCGGCAATTGGTAGCACCAGCAGCGAGCAGCTTGAGAGATGGCCTGTGGCCAGCACGTGGAAGGCGGCCGAGGGCGGTTCGCTCACACGGTTCGGGCATCGTTCGCGCGTTTCTCTGGGCGGCCTGGATGGTGCGCCCAGCCTGGTGGCGTTTCTTGCCTGGGTGCTCTGCCGCCCCCTGGCGGCTGGGGCTGCCGGGCATCAGCGTGGCGAAGAATCGGTTTGGCGACCTTCCGCCCCTGGCGGCTGGGCCTGCTCAACGGGTCCAGTTTGCCGGGCCGCCGGCCTGCGTCACGCTCCGCAATGGATCTGGTTTCTGCCCTCCGCTACACTTCGGGAGAAAGGAGGCGGCATGCCTGAGCACACCCCCTACCAGCAAAGCATCATTCGCAATTACTATCGCAACCTGGATGCCGTGCTGTTGCAGCGGCTGGGAGAGCAGGTGAGCG
The DNA here is from genome assembly GCA_023511675.1 of Pirellulales bacterium. Taxonomy (GTDB): domain Bacteria; phylum Planctomycetota; class Planctomycetia; order Pirellulales; family JAIMBC01; genus JAIMBC01. The sequence goes on along the minus strand of JAIMBC010000144.1, from coordinate 7,761 downwards.
ACCTGTACCTGGCACAAGGCAAGGCGCGTACACGTCTTTGGGAGCGCATCCGCCAGAATCTGCTGAAGCTCGGCGTGCCCGAATCGCGCGTGGCACACGTGGTGGCAAGCGATAACCCTGAACTCCTGGCCCGCCTGTTGAAGGAACTTATGTCCTGATCCAGGGTTAGGGCAAAAGGAAGGCGTGTGCCTGCACAACGTTCGCTGTGACTGCCAAGCTGTATCCTTCGTCCAGGGGCACATCCGCCGCAAGCGCGGCGGGCAAGTCGGGCAGCTACCTCGTTGAGCTGCACGGCGTCAGCCGCGCCTACGGCTGCGTGCAGGCCCTTTCGAACGTCACCCTGCAACTGGCCCCGGGTACGATTGGGTTGGTGGGCAATAACGGGGCAGGCAAATCGACGTTGTTGAAAATTCTGCTGGGATTGCTGGCCCCCGATGAAGGGCACGGCACAATTCTCGGGCACGACCTGCGCGCGGCCTCACGGACGCTGCGCGGCCAGGTGGGCTATCTGCCGGAGACTGCGGGCATTGTACCGGGCCTGACGGGCGCCGAGTTTGTAACCCTGGCAGGGGACTTGTACGGCATGCCGCATCGCGATGCCCGCCGGCGCGCCCATGAGGTGTTGAACTATGTGGGTCTGGGAGAACTCCGCTATCGCCGCCTGGAGGAGTACTCCACGGGCAATTTGCAGCGGCTGAAGCTGGCCGCCGCTCTGGTGCACGACCCGCAATTGCTCCTGCTGGACGAGCCGACCAACGGACTGGATCCCACGGGACGCGAGGCCCTGCTCAAGCTTGTTCGAGACTTGATTGCGGAGACGGGCAAGAGCGTGATCCTGTGTACCCATCTGCTGGGAGACATCGAGCGGCTGTGCGAGCAAGTCGTCGTGCTGCACCAGGGGAGGGTGGTCACCTCCGGCAGCATGCAGCAGCTCAAGATGGCAGTGGGTGAGGCGTACGAGGTCGGCTGGACGGGAGAAAGCCCTGCCTTTGCCCGCGCGCTGGAGAGTCTGGGCGGAGACGTTCGCCGCAACGGCCGCAACGGCTGGTGGAGCGTGGCGGTGCCCAGCGGCTTTCAGCCCCAGGAGTTCTTTCGGCTGGCACGTGCCCACGGTGTGGTACTGGTGCACCTCAAGCGGCAGGAGGAGGATCTCGAGCGGCTGTTTTTTCGAGTCACCAGCGAGCAGGAGCAGGGCAGGTAGCGAACCCTGGCTGCACGGTTTGCCGGCGGCGTCAGTGCATTGCCCGACCCGCCGCGGATGCTGCGGCGGGGAGCATGGGCAGCAGGCATGCAGCGCCATGTGGCTGCGCGGCAGGGGCAAGCTGCGGCCGGCCTCGCCTGCATCAAGCCGTCGCGTGCCGCGGATACGTTGTTGATGGCGGTTTCTCGCGCCGAAGCGATGTTTGGCAGGCCCGCGTGTATCAAAGAGGTCAGCAACCCAACTTGGCGGCTGGGATCTTCGCACGCGGCACATCCGCCTTTCACGGCTCGGGCTGGGGGCAGCGGACACGAACCAAGGCGGCGAAGTGTGCTGCCGCCATCAATCCAGCCAATCCTTTTCGCGCAGCCGTGCCGGGACGTATTCTTCGGTCACGTAGCTGATCTCTTTGCTGATCAGCGACTCGACCTCCATTTTGAAGCGGTTCTTGAGGAGCTGCTCGATCTCCTTTTGCCACTCCTTTTTGTGTGCGAACCAGGGGTACTGTGCGATCTGGCGGGCACGTTTGATGTCGTTCTCGTTCAGGGCGATTTTCACGCTGTTGGACAGGCCGCAGCGTTCAAAATCGATACTGCGCAGGCCGAGGTACTTCGCGTCTGGGATGGCCATCCGCGTCGACTCGAAGGCCAGATTGATGGAGCCCTGTTTGATCACGCTGTAGATGTAGTAGCCCCAGGGGTCATTGTCCAGCAGGCAGTAGACGGGCAGCCCCAGTTCGTGGTGCAGGCGGTAGAGCAGGCGGCGGCAGCCGCGGGGGGGCTGCCCTCCGCCGTGCGTTACCAGGCAGTGGTGCTTGCGCCAGAACTTGTCTTCGTTGAAGCGGCGCCAGACGGTGTCTTTTTCCACGTGCAGGATGAACTTGGCATCGCACTTGCGGAACTGGATCACTTCGGGTTCCACGATGGAGGGGATGCTATAACCCGCCGAGCCCATGCGGGAGCAGTCGATCTCGTCCCCGCTATCGACCAGCACCAGTTCTCCCACGAGGTTGCCGCGGTTGGTGGCGAAGACATGCAGTTCTTCCCGCAGGGCATTGAGCGTGACCTCGAGATCTTCGATCACGGGATCGCACTCCTCCTGGGTATCGAAGGTCTCTTCTTGCGTCCCCTCGATGGTGTGCTTGAGCTGGTAAAACAGACCGCGGATGCTGTTGGTCTTGCCCTGATCGATGAGCTGCTTGCAGCCGCTGGCTACCAGCATGGTCTGCATGTACACACGGGCCTGCGAGAGGTTGAACAACTGGCGGCGATTCTTGGCGGAGCCCATTTCGATGTACCGCCGTACCTTGTTGTACCGCACATTGGAGAGGGAGCGGGCGGGCACATCGATGTGGGGGTCCCGCCGGCGTTCGGCCGCCTGGACCACGCTATCGGCAAGCTGGCGCAAATCCTGCAGCGTCTTGCGGTCGCGTTGAGAAAGCTGCGGCTTGGCGGTGGAACGGGCAGGTGCGTCTGCGGGGCGTTTTTTTTTCTTGGCCATGATTCGTGTCAGGTGGTGCGAAGCTTCTGGTTGCGATGCGTGTTGCGAAACGGTTGGCGGCTGGGCTCGCCGATCGCGTACAACGGCCTCTGAGCCTGCTCGCCGGCAGGCGGCAGATGAGCGGTGCCAGCGTGTTAACCGTCCGGCGTGTTTGGCTCCTGCTGCCGCACGATCAGCACATGCTCGCCGAACTCCGCCGGGGCCTCCACGCGGTTGCCGCGCTCGTCGAGCCGCACGTCGGCGTCGGCCGTTTTGCGCTTCGCCACTTCGACCAGCCGTTGGTACAGCTCATCGCGGTCTACCTGGTTGATGCTGCTCACCGCCGTGGCCACCTCGCCCAGGTAGCGCAGGAATTTGCCGCGGCGCTCTCCCTCTTGCTTGACACGCAACCGCCGTCCCAGGTAAAGCGCCAGCTTGCGCCCCACCGCCTGCAAGGCCAGCCGCAGCTCTCGCTGGATTTCAGGATAGGCGGCCACCGCCTCCTTCGACTCGCTCGTGTACGGTACCCACACGCTGGCCATGTGTACCAGCACGGTCACAGGACCCGTGGGCAGGCTGCCACGAGACTGGCTCAGCCCGTATGCCCGCCAGTTCATGCTGGCGACAGTCTGCGTAATGGCGCACGCCCCCGGCTGGAACAACAGAGGCACGCGGTTGGCGTAACGCAATACCGTCATCGTCTGCCCTTCGTCCAGGTTGACGTTTTGCAGGGCCGCGTGCAGACGCGCAACTTCGTCAGCGTTCAAGCGGGCAGGCATGGCCCGCACGCCAAGTTGTGCCCGCTCCAGGATGCGTTCGGCCGCGTCCGAATTCACACCTGTGAAGGTGTGCATGAGGAACTTGCGCATGGTGCGGGCGTCGCTCTCGGCGAGCATTTCTGCAAGCTGCTCCATCGTCACCTTGTGGACGTTGGCCGTACCGCCGTAGGCGAGTGCCGCCTCGATCACGAACGGGTTGCCGCGGTACACAGCGGGCGGACGCGTCACCGCCGCATAGAAGTCGCCCGGCACCACCTGGTGCAGGCCCGCCAAGAGCAGCTCCTCCCCGATGGGAGAGATGCAATCGGTGGCGGGAGCGCTGATCCTGGTTTGCTGGATGGCATGGTACAGCTTGTCCGCCTCGTGCCGCCCGATCTTGTGCGGGTGGGCACGCGCGCTCAATCCGGCGGTGTCGCACAGCTTGCGGGCCACGGCCGGGCTGACGCGCGAAAAGCTCTGCGTGAGAAACTGCATCAGCGTGGGCGCCCGCGAGTCCTTGAGCATGGTAAGCAGCATGCCCAGTTCCACCCCGTAGGGGTGCGGCTTGATCTCCTTCGGTTCGGCCGGCAGCCGCTCGGTGCTGCGGGGGTAGTGCTGTTCGTTCCCTTCGGGATCGATGTAGTGCAGCGTGACGTGAGGATTGGCAATTGCGGTCTGCTCGAGGTAATCGTCCACACTGGCGCGGCCGCGCTGGTAACGTGCCTCGAGTTCGATGGTCACGCGCGTGCCATGATCCAGCTCGATCCACTCGATACCGTGCTTTTCGATCACCTTGCGGCCTGCTTCTCCCGGCGGGATATCCACGCCGTCTCCATTGCCGTTGAGGATCTCGGGCCTGTTCTTCTTGGTATCGATCTGGATCTCGTAGTAGTGGGCAGGCTTGCGCGGCGAGACCTTGGAGATAATCTTCACGGGCTTTCCCGTGGTCAGCAGCCCATACATGCCCGCCGCGCTGATGCCAATGCCTTGCTGGCCGCGGCTCATCCGCAACCGATGGAACTTGGATCCATACAGCAGCTTGCCGAAGATGTTGGGGATTTGGGTCTTCAGAATGCCCGGCCCGTTATCCTGCACGCCGACCTTGTAGCGCTGCGGCCCGGTCTGCTCGATATGCACCCAGATCTCGGGCAAGATTCCCGCCTCTTCGCAGGCATCGAGGGAGTTGTCTACGGCTTCCTTGACGGTGGTCAGCAGCGCCTTGCGAGGATTGTCGAACCCCAACAAGTGGCGGTTCTTGGCAAAGAACTCGCTGACCGAAATATCGCGCTGGCTGGCCGCCATGGACTCGGCGGTGGCCCGGCGCCGCCGGGGCTCGGCCTGGCCATTCTGGGCTGCCCCCGAGCCGCCGTGCGCTTCTCCTGCTGGGGCCATGGCAGGCCGGCCGTTCTCCGTGCCGGCTTGCGCGCCATGGACCTGGGCGGACGGGGCGGTCCGGCCAGCCGCGGCAACCGTTGCCGCATGCGCTCCCTTCGTGTTACGCAAGGTTTTCCTCCGCTGATCGTCGTGGGGGGGATTGTAGCGGTTCTGCCGCGTTTTTCCCAGGCGAGTGTGGAACGTCTTTGTGCAGGTCGCGTAGTTAATTCCGGCGCGAACCAGGCTGTTTCACCCCGGCCAGCCGCGCGCGCCGAGATTGCTGGTAAGCACGTTTCAGCCAAGTAAAGGAGTGCTTGCCATGGCACAATGCCGGATGGGAAGGAATTGGGTGGGCTGGGTGGTGGGTCTGTGGGCGGCTGCCGCGTTGCTGGCAGCGGGCCAAGAGGCCCGTGCGGGCAAGCTCTTCAAGGGCCCGCAGCCCCAGTACGACCTCTTCTACAATTATTACGTCGATGGAGCCGGCGGCGTACCCGCAAAACTCTACATCGCGCCGCGCCCCACGCCCCCGTTGGTGGGCCACACCTACGTGACCTACCAGCCGCTCATGCCGCATGAGTACCTCTACCGGCCGCACCTGAGGGTTTACCGCCGCTGGGACGGCCGCTTGCTCCCCGCGAACACCACACGGGCTTGGTGGTGGTAACGGCCGCCAGGCTCACCAGCCCTCCCACCACGAGGATTCGATCATGACGCGACGTACCTGCTTGATGGCGGCGATCCTGCTGGCAGCATGGTGCCTGGCGCCCCTGGCCCAGGCGGGCGTCTGGCACTGGGTGGCCAGGCGGAAGGCAGCCGACCGGCCCTGGCACGGCGGCTACTATCACACCCAATGGGGCCAGCCCGTGGCCCTGGTGGTGCCCCCCACGGCCGAGTTGCAGACCAGGTATGCCTGGGGCGTGGCCAATACGGATATCCGGCCGATCTGGCATCAGTTCGACCGCAGGTATCCCGGTCCCTACGGCGGCGGATTGGGCTTCAAGCCGACCCCTGTGTGGCCCTATCACACAGACCAGTTCGGCGTGTACTACGTCCGCGGTCCCTGGAAATAGCCCCACCCCATCCGCGGCGCGCCAACCCCGGCCCCCAGCGCGTACGGTCCCCGGACGGGCCAAACCCGGCACCCACCCCATCGCCCGCCCCATTCCGCCGCATCGTCGGGCCGGAGGCCCGCCCCCCTGGCTTGCCCGCCTCAGAACTCCTGCCTGTTGAAGGCGTGCAGTCCCATCCGCATCGGCAGCCAGGTCGTGACCAGCCCCAGCACGCCGCTGGCTGCCGTGCCGGCCACAAACCAGAACCAGAGTCGCTCCACGTCCGCCACCACGGCTGCCGCCCCAAGCTGCTGTGTAGCCAGGTAGAAATGGCAGGGGACGGCCGTCAGCAGAATGATGCTCAGTATATAGGCCGTGCTCAGCACCAAATTCAATGTGCCGCCAAAGCCCGCGGCAATCCGTGCCGGCGACTCCTCCCTCAAACTCGGTAGCCGCGCTCCCAGCCCCACCGCGATGCCCGCCAGTCCCCCGCACAACAGCAAGCAAATGACCTGGTGCAATACCAGTACCACGGCTGTGATCCCCAGTAAGAGGTCAGAAATCAGCACCAGCGCAGCGCTGGGCAGCCACGACCCCACCGCCGCGAAGAGGAACTTGCTCCACAGAATGGCCGGCCGTGACACGGGCAACAGCCCCAGCAGCCAGAAGCGGCGCCCTTCCAGGCTGACCATCGGAAACACAAACCGCGTGGTGAACGTGGAGAGAATCAAGCCCACCACCGCCAGGTTTAGAAAACTCACCATGTTGATCCAGGCCGCGTGGCTGGCATCATGGCTCAAGCGGCGGACATTGGTCAGGTACAACGCCAGCAGCCCAAAGAAGATCAAGAACTGCTGCCACTGTACCGGATCCCGGCGGAACAGCCGCAGGTCCTTGACGAGCAGCAACCGCATCCGCTGCGGCAGCCACCAGCCGAGGGCCATCACGATGCCGTCCATCCATCCCCTGCGCGCGCGGCGGGGCCGCGGGCGTTCGCTGTGCAGGGCATCGTAGGCCGCACGATACCACCGTGCCGCCGCCCCAACGGCGATCTGATGCAATAACATCGCATGGGACGCCAGCAGCGCCAGAAACATGGCGCTTTCGGTGAGGGCGTGGCGCTCTCCCGGCGTCTCCAGGCCGGCCTCTGCCGCCTCCATCAGCCCCGAACTCATCCACCACCCTGGGAAGAAACGGCTTTCTGTGTACCGCAACCGGGCGAGCACCTCTTGAAACCAGTCCGGAGTCAGCGCGCTCGGCTCCAGCCGCCAGATGAGCTTCCAGAAGGCCCAGGCCGCCGCCACTGCCAGCACGGCACCCCCGCCCCACAGCAGCACTCGCCGCCAGCGGGCCAGACGGTACACCAGCAGCAAGCACATCACTCCCGCCAGGCAGCAGGGTATGTACACAAAGGCAGCCATGTAGGGGAGCAGCGCCGCAAAGTACCAGGGGGATGCACTCGCCGCCACACCGTATGCCACCAGCATGGGGCTGCCCAGCAGCAAGAACCCCCAGCTCCCCAGCACCACGGTCTGCTGGAACTTGTACAAAAACACCCGCTCGGCCCGCGCAGGCAGCGTGAGCAACCATGCCGTGTCTGCCCCCCGAAACAGGCTGGCGTACAGCATGATGCCTGCCGACAGCAACAGCATCACCGTGATCGAGGCGTAAAACAGGTTGAACACGGCGCGCGTCGTATCCGCGTACGAGGTCGGGTCGGGAAGCACCGTCCGCAGAAACTGAAATCCCTCTGCGAACAGGCCGAACAGGGCAATCCACAACGCACCGCTGAGCAACAGGACGAGGAACATGCGCAGCCGCGACTCGCGAAGCACCTGTTTGATGCGGTTGCCGCCGAGCTTCAGTTGCAACTGCCAGAACAGGCGGGCCTCGGCGTCTGGGG
>JAIMBC010000143.1 GCA_023511675.1 Pirellulales bacterium | reverse complement strand
CGCTGATGTCCAGGCTGGTTTGCAAGATGGCGCGCAGCCTGGCGCCCATCCGGCTGCACAGGGTGCCAGCCAGTCCGGTGCGGAAGGCGAGGGGGCTGTCGGCCGGGCGGAGGAGTCGGTCCAGGGGGGGGCGGCAGGCGGCGCGGCACGTATGCAGTCTTCGCTGCTGCGGTTCTTCAACTGGGGGGGGCGACGGCCAGATGCCTTTGCGCCCCTCTATGTAGGGGGGATGGATCCGCTGGTGTGGGGGTTGGGCGTGTCGTTGCTCTTGGGGGTGTGCGTCAGCCTGCTCACACGGCCGGATGAGGTCCTGGTGTCGAAGTACTTTCCGTAAGGATGGAGCGAGCGGCGGCACGCGATGTTCTCACCCCGTGCGGCGGCTGGCCATGCATACGCGGCCCCAGCCGACGCGCAGAGGCGATGTTCTGCTTCCTGCGGCCCCTGGCGCACGATCGTGCGGGCCGTGCTCAAGGGCAGCCGCCTGTGGCATTCTCTCCCCGCATTGAACTGCGCGGCACGACCGAGCCCTGGAGTGACGCGCGTAGGGTAGTGCGCAGAGAACTACACGCCGAACTCGGGGCGGCGGCGTTCGAGTTGGGCCTGGAGCCGCTGCACAATGGCGCTGTGCATCTGGCTGACGCGGCTTTCGGAGAGATCGAGGGTGGCCCCGATCTCTTTCATGGTGAGTTCTTCGTAGTAGTAGAGGATGATGATCAGCCGCTCATTGCGGTTGAGGCCCTTGGTGACGAGGCGCATCAGATCGGCTTTCTGGATGCGGCGGGTGGGGTCTTCGCTTTTCTTGTCTTCGAGGATGTCGATCTCACGGACGTCCTTGTAGCTATCCGTTTCGTACCACTTCTTGTTCAGGCTGATCAGACCCACGGCATTGGCGTCGAGCATCATGCGTTCCAGCTCGGCGACGCTGATCTGCAAGTGCTCGGCCAGCTCGACCTCGGTAGGCTGCCGCCCCAGCTTGGCTTCCAGAGTCTTGATCGCCTCATTCAGCTTGCTGGCCTTGGAGCGCACGAGGCGGGGAACCCAGTCCATGGTGCGCAGCTCGTCGAGCATGGCGCCGCGGATGCGCGGCACGCAATAGGTCTCGAACTTGACGCCCCGCGAGAGATCGAAGGCATCGATGGCGTCCATCAGGCCGAATACGCCTGCACTGATCAGATCGTCCAGGTCGACACCATCCGGCAGCCTGGCCCAGATCCGCTCGGCGTTATAGCGCACCAGGGGCAGGTACTGCTCGATGAGCTTGTTGCGCAGCTCCTGGTTGCTGGGATCGGCCTTATAGGCTTGCCAGAGTGCCTGAACGTCTTCCGGAGCAAGCGTGGTTGCCATTCCTATCCTCCGTGATGCGGCTTGGCACGATCGCTGTCTTGGTGCCGGCCTGGTGCTCCCCGGCTGCCGTGCGAGGGGGCCCCTGTACCAACCGGCCGCGGCACGGCCAAGGCTGTTCCCTCTCTACACGCACAACCGCGCCAAGCTCGGCGCGTTCGTTAACCTGGACTCGAGTTGCGTTTCGCCTCCACAGCGGTTCGCAGGCGCGTGCGGACGGAATCTTCCACAATCCATCCCGCCAGCCAGCCGATGAGGCATCCCGCCGCAAAGCCGGCAAGCAGGGCACACCAGGCGTAGCTCAGCACCCCCGGAGTGAAGCCTCGCACTGCCCAACCGCGCAGCAATGCCGCCAAAAAGGCCAGCACCCCAAGGACGCCGCCGTATCCACGCCCCATGCTTCCCACAACTGCCACTTCGCATATGCACGACGCCCTCGCGGCCGCGTGCAGCCTTGCGCCAAACTTGCGGCGTATTTCATTATCGACATCTCAACCATGTGACGATTAGGAGAACTTTGCCTGCGAGGCGTGCCGCCAGGAACCACTGCCCGACGGCGCCGATGGCCGCCTGTGCCACCCCCCCCATCCTTCCTGCCCACCCAGAGGCCGCGCCCCAGAACCCACCTCCGGCGCAAAGCAGCCCCCCTCCATCTGCCGCACCAAACGCCTCAAGACCATCTCTCCTTCCCGGCCCGCCCCCACCAGCTCGTGCAACCTGCCCTCCACCGACGCCAACCTGACAGCCGCATCCCACGGCAGACTACCCGCACAGCTTAACTCGACCCCCAGCAGGCGTCGCGCAGCACGGTGCAGGCGCCGTTGGACCTCGGCTGCCCGCACGGTGTCGCTCACGCCGTTGAGCAAAAGCCACACTCGGTTACGGCCTGGCATGGCCTGGCCGGCGCCCTGCCCCGAGGCCTGCCTGGCGGCATGGTCAGCGGCCTGGCCGGCGGCATCGCCCCGAGCAACAGCGGCCGGGTGTGGCCGGCGGAGCGGCTCGTTGTCGTCCCACGTGGGAGGAACCGAGGCTCCCGGCAGTAGGTCCGCGGCGGCGGCGGATTTCAGCAGCCGGTAGCACGCCTTGTGGGCCAGGGCATCCTGCGAAGAGACCAGCAGCACGTGCTCCGCCAGCGGCCAGAGCGTGGCCAGCAGGGGCGTAAAGCCGCGGCCCGTGTCGATCACCGTCCACTCGACGAGCGGGGCGAGCTGCGCCAGCAGTTCGGACCACGCGAAGTGGCAAGCTGCCGGCCAGCCGATCTCGGGGTGGTGCCAGGGTGCGGCCAGCACGTACAGGCGATGAGCGGGCTGGACCATCGCTGCGCGGAGCGAGCGACGAGCTGCCAGTACATCGCGTGGGCCCCAGCCAGTTTCGAGGCCGCACATGGCGGCGGCGTCCGCACTGCCGTCGGCCGCCTCGATGAGTGCGGCGCGGCGGCCTGCCGCGGCCAGCATGCCGGCGAGCTGGATGGCGACGGTGGTGGTGCCGCTGCCCCCCTTGCCGGAGGCCGCTAGCAAGAGGCGTGGGCGGGCCGGCTCGCTCAGGGCCCTGGCGTTGTTTGCTGCCCGGACGAGGAGGCGAAGTTGTGCGGCCTGATCGGGCATGGTCAGCGTTGCTCCAGGCCGACGATCAGGCGGGCGACGCGGCGGGCATCGGCCGGGGCAATGTCGTCCGGTACGTTCTGGCCATCCGTGAGATAGCACAGCGGCAGTTTGCACGCGCGCAACAGCGGCAGCACCTGCCCCATGCCCGCGGCCTCGTCGAGCTTGGTCAGGATCAGCGCGGTGGTGCCGGCCTCTGCAAACCGCTCGGCCGTGCGTGCCAGCGCCGCCGCATGGGTCACGGCACTCAGCACCAGGAACACGTCGTCTGCTGCGGCCTCGGCCAGCAGGGTCTTCAGTTCCTGGATGCGGACCTCGTCCTTGGGGCTGCGGCCGGCGGTGTCGATCAGCACCAGATCCATGGCCGAAAGCCGCTGGACGGCTTGCCGCATCTCTCGGGGCGTGGAGACCACCTCCATGGGCAGCTCGATGATCTCGGCATAGGTGCGCAATTGTTCGACGGCGGCAATGCGATAGGTATCGACGGTGATCAGGCCCACGCGTTTGCGCTGCTGGAGCCGAAAGTTGGCCGCCAGCTTGGCGATGGTGGTGGTCTTGCCCACTCCAGTCGGGCCGACCAGGGCCGCTACCCGGCGGCCTTGTGAGAGATCCAGCGGCGGAGCGACGCGGAGTTCGTGCTCGAGCATGCGTACCAGGCGGGCCTTGACCAGCACGGGATCGGCCACGTTGGCCAGCGTGGGATCTTGCCGCAGGGCGGCGATGAGTTCCCCGGCCAGGAGCTGGTCGACTTCGGCATCGATCAGGTCGGTGTACACGCGGAAGAGGACTTCCGGCAGCCCTGCCAGTCCGGGGCCTTGGGTGCGGCGGCAGAGGTCGGCCACCAGGGAGTGCAGCTCGTCGAGCTGGCCCTTGATCTGTTGTTCGAAGGCGGGGCGGGTTTGGCCAGCGGCGGGGCGGAGGCTGGAGTGCTGCTGGCTCTGTGCAGCATAGGCCGCCGCTGGGGTGCGCGCTGCCTCACGGGTGGCCAGGCGGCTAGGCACGTTCACGTTCAGCGCGGCCGTGACCTCGATCTGCCGCAGGCCGGGGATCCAGCGCAGCCAGGGGCTGCCCCGCAATTCGCGTGTGTGCAACACGGCGGCGTCGGGACCTAGTTCCCGCCGGACCAGGGCTAGCGCCTCCTGCATGGTGGGAGCGCGAAAGGTGCGAACGTCCATGCTCGCTGCTCTGTTTGATGGCAAGGGATGGAGGCCTGGTTAGGCACTTGGCTGCACAACCAGGCCGTGGGACTCGATCCTTGTGTCACGCGTTATCTCGTTGTAGCTCAACACGACAAGCTGACTGAGTCGGGCGGCAGTGAGTTGCTTGAGCGCGGGCCTGATCTGCGGGCTGACGAGCACCACCGGGGGATGCTGCGCGCGGGTGAGTTTCTCTACCTCCGCGGCGATGGCGGCACAGATCGACTCCGCGGCCTGCGGCGAGAGGCGGATGAACAGGCCTCGTTCCGTGTGTTCAATGCCTGCACGAATGCGGTCTTCCAGCGCGGGATCGAGAGTTACGACGTGCAGGGTGTTTTGGGCATCGCGGTAGCGGGCACACAGCGTGCGTGCCAGCCGGTGGCGGACATACTCGGTGAGCAGCACGGGATCCTTCGTGCGGGGTGCGTAATCTCCCAGGGTTTCCAGAATGGGGCCGAGCTGGCGGATCGGCACGCCTTCGCGCAGCAGCATCTGCAAGATCTGCTGTACCTCGGCCAGTTTCATCTGGTTGGGGATCAGCTCGTCTACCACAGCCGGAGAGACGGCCTTGAGCTGGTCGATCAGATGCTTGGTCGCATCGCGCGTCAGCAGTTCGTCGGCGTGCCGGCGGACCACTTCCGTCAGGTGCGTGGCCAGCACGCTCACTGGTTCGACCACCGTGTAGCCGAGCATTTCTGCCCGATCGCGTTCGCTCGGCTCGATCCACACGGCGGGAGTCTGGAAGGCCGGTTCGCGCGTTTCCAGCCCCGCGATCTTGCCCGTGGTCAGACCAGAGTCGATGGCCAGCAGCAGATTCGCGTAGACGCTCCCCTCTGCCACGGGCACGTCTGCCACCTTGATGCGGTAGGCGTTCTGGTCGAGCCGCATGTTGTCGCGGATCCGCACCTTGGGCATGATGATGCCGACCTCGCCCGCGATGTTCTGCCGCACGCGCTGCACGCGATCTAGCAGGTCTCCGCCCCGCTTTGGATCCGCCAGGCGGATCAGCCCCAGGCCGATTTCAATCTCCATGGGGTCCACGGCGAGGTAATCCTCGATCCGCTCCTCGGCCGGTTTTTGCTGCTGAGAACGGACGCGGGCCTCGGCCGCCTCCTGGGCGCGGCGACGGCGAAGCAGCAGCCAGGCCAGGCCGGCGCAACCGCTGCCCAGCACGGCCAACGGCAGCGACGGCAACCGGGTCAAGGTGAGCAATCCCAGGAACACGGCCGTGACCGCCAGCGACAGGGGCCGGCCAAAGAGCTGCCGGAGAAACTGGGCAGGCAGATCCGCATCGGTCGAGCTGCGAGTGACCAGCAGGCCGGCCGCCAGCGAAATCAAGAACGCCGGCACCTGGCTGACCAGACCATCGCCAATTGTCAGCCGCGTGAACACACCGGCGGCCTCAGCCAGCCCCATGCCGTCTTCTACCATCCCAATAAACAAGCCCCCCACGATGTTGATCACCGTGATCACAATGCCGGCGATGGCATCGCCGCGCACAAACTTGCTGGCACCGTCCATGGCGCCGAAAAAGTCTGCCTGCTGCGTGATCTCCTGCCGCCGCCGCTGGGCCTCCTTCTCGTCGATGATGCCGGCGTTCAGATCGGCGTCAATGGCCATCTGCCGACCTGGCATGCCATCCAACGCAAAACGCGCCGCCACCTCGCTGATCCGCGTGGCACCCTTGGTGATCACCACAAACTGGATCAGCACGATGATCAAGAAGATGATAAAGCCGACAACAATCTTTTCCCCCGCCACAAACTCGCCGAAACTGCGCACCACGCCGCCAGCCGCCGATAGCCCGTCCACTCCAGCACGCGTCAGGATCAGGCGCGTGGTGGCCACGTTCAGCACCAACCGCCCCAGGGTGGTCGCCAAGAGCAGCGAGGGAAAGATGCTGAACTCCAGCGGGTTGCGCACGTAGATCGTGGTCAGCAACATGATCACCGCCACGCTGATATTGCCCGCCAGCAACACGTCCAGCAACGCCGAGGGGAGCGGGACGATCAGCACCAGCATGCAGGCCACCAGCGCCGCGGGCAGCACCAGATCCTGGCCGCGAGAAAACACGGCCTGGGCGCGGAGGATCGACGTACCGGCAGACGCCATGCGCGGACCCTGTTAGGGGCTTTCAGTGCGTGGATAGCCTCAGGTAGAAGAGGACGGGAGGCTACTCGAATTGCCCCGCCGTGTCCAGTGTAGTTTTGCTATGCCAGCACCGGGGGGTGCGTCTTCTTTGTACGTGGCAAGTCTTGGTGTAAGCGGGCTGGGGGCCAAGGTTACCTATTTTCCGGCCAGTTGTGGATGGCTTGCGCGTCAACAGGGAAGGAGGCATGTCAGGGATGGTATGCCCACAGGAAACGCACGGGAATCCGAAGTGCTAGCGTCAAGGAACTTATCACCAGTGCTGTTGGAAAATCCACCGAGCAGATGGCGCCGTTCTTTGCGGAGAAGGCGGACGGGGAGCTGTTTGGGCAGGGGGAACTTGAGTTGCGAGATCTGCTCTTCGAGGCTGGACAGCGGGCTCTGGAGGCGGTCCTTGAGGACCGCAAAAAAGGGGGGACCAGGGCAGCAGGACGGTCTGCGCCACCTGCGGGGGGAGTGCTCGATTTGTTGGGTGGCGTCACCAGCACGTAGTGGGTCTGCCAGCCACCATTCGCGTGCCGCTGGGCTACTATCACTGCGGCGAGTGCGGCACGGCGCCCAAACGTGTATCACGCCGCCCCTCTGCTCGCGCCCTCCTCTTTTTCCTCACTCCTCTCCCCTGACTCCTCTCTTCCCCTTCCCGTCTCACTCCTCACCCCTCGCTCCTCGCTCCACTGTCGCCCGTATTCGCCTCCCCCGGCGCGATGGTGCCGGTGCACGGTTACGCTGGATGGCTGGATGGCTCGCCGGCTGGAAAGGGGCCGCCGAGATTCCTATCGGCTTCCCCAAGCCGCCTCGATGCCGGTTGCCACCCGGTTACGCCCGGAGCTGCTCGTCGTGCTTCATGGTGCTGGGCGGCTGGTCGGCACGATGCACGTTGGCCAGGGCGGTGCGGGCGCCAGCATGCTGCTCCACGTCGTTATCCTCCCACTCGATGGAGACGGCGCCGCTGTAACCGGCTCGGTTGAGTTCTACGAACAGTTCCTCGATGGAGGTGGCATCGCGCGCCGTGCCGGCCGTGACGAAGTTCCAGCCATTGTGTTTGTCTCCCATGGGTTTATGGCCCCCCAGTAGCCCATTGCGCGTGTAGCCCCGGATCACCTGCACCCCCTTGATGTGCGCGCAGTGGATGCGGTCTCCAAAGGTGCGGATGAACTCCACGCCCGAGACCCCCTGCCACTCCATGTGGGAACAATCGAAGTTGAACCCCGCCGCCTTCTCAAAGCCTGCGCGATCGACGGCGTCCAGGTAGTCTGCCGCGCTGGCAATGTCTCCCATCGCCCGCTCGCTGGGATGGCACTCCAAATCGAATGTGGTGCCGTACCGCAAGCAAGCCTGGAACACCGGCGCAAACCGCTCCACGAGCAGATCGAGGCTCACCTGGAACACGTCGGGGATCGGATGTCCGGCGATGGCCTTCGGCAGGGGCGGGAACAAGAACCAGTGGCTCCAGCAATGTGCCGGAGAGCCGACAAACCCAGAGACCGGTACGATCCGATCCTGGAGTTGGCCCAGATAGTGCGCCAGCCGCACGCAACACACCAGGGCCTCTTCCGCCTGCTTGTGGACCAGCTTGGCCACATGCTCCGGCACATAGAACGGGTCCGTGCGGGGAGGCTCGTTGCCTTGCGCCCTCCAGGCGCCGTAGGCCTCGGCCGCCTCTCCCCCCACAAACTGCACAGTCTTGGCACTCGGCTCATCTCCCAGGGCCTGGCCTTGCAGGTGCGCCGCCACGGAAAAAATCTCCAGCCCGCGTGCCCTGGCCTTCTGCACGCGCTGCTCGGCATACGCCTTGGCCCCGGCGTCGTCTCGGCAGGCGGCCAGATCCAGCTCCCAGCTTGCCTCTTCCCAGCCATCGAAGCCGGTCTGAGCAATCCAATCCAGCCACTGATCCTCGGGCACGTTGCCGAACTGGCCGCGAACCAGCCCGATCTGATGGTAGGAGTGTTTACCCGGTCGATGCACCTTGGTTTGACGATGACCCACGCCTGACCTCCCATATGCTGAATGTGGCTTGCGTGCGGCGTGCGTCTTGGCCAGACCGTGTTGCCAGCCGGACCTCTTGTGACCGCCGCACCGCGCACGCCGATCTTAAGGTTTACGGCGCGAAATGCAATTGCCCATCGGGCGGCTGTGCTTGCGGCAGTGCGGGCGGGGCCGCACCGCAGCCGCATCCCCCGGGACCATCTCAGCGCGGCCGGCGCGGCTTCACTTCTGCGTTTCGGGTCGCACTCATGCCCCCTTTGGTTCTGCCAACATCTCAGCGCGGCCGGCGCGGCTTCGCCTCAGAAGGCTTCCCCGCCGCGGAGGCAGGTCCGTTGCGGCTACACTCCGGGCAGACCCAGCGTGCCCGCACCGCCGCCCCCCAAGCCAGCGTGGGGCGCTGGCAACTGCCACAGGGGACTGCCTCCACCGTCTCCAGCAACGGATCCCACACCACGTTCAGAGGTTCGACAGCAGCCGAGCCGAGCCGCACCTGCACACACACAGACAACTTGGGCTGATGGATCACCGCCACGTGCAGCAGGCTCAATCGGACGGTCATGCGGCTCTTGGCATACAGCTCCTCGATGCGCTGCCGTGCCTCGCGCTCGATGGCAGCGCTGCGCCGCTGCAGCTCTTCTGCGTCGATCTGCCGTTGCCGGCCGGCGGCCAGCTCGGCCTGGAGATCGTCGTAGTAGCGGCGCATCCGCTCGGCCTGCCTTGCCACGCGGGTCCTGAGTTCCCGGCTGCGAATATTGGCCAGTCCCGAGATGGTGCGCAACACGCTCTGCTGGGCCAGCACCAGGCCGGCGGCCGTGCTGGCACGCCGTACCTCGGGCAAACGCTGGCCGGGATGTTCTGCCAGATGCACCCGCTCCAGCAGTTTATCGTAGTGGCGTACCAGCCGCAGGTAATGCAGATCGACCGCTGCGGGGACGATCTCTTCTTCTTTCTGGTCGCTGGAGAAGGTCGCTCGGAACCAATACATTGCCTGTGGAAAGTCCAGGGCACGGCACGTTTCCAGCTCCAGATGCGCATCTGCCGGCAACACCAGCATCCTGCGCAGGCGGCCGCCCAGGTCGTGCGGCGCCAGATTCAAACCCAGGCGGTACAGGTGCAGATGGCGGTGCTGGCGCAGCACATGCTGCAACCAGCGGTCGATCAACGGCGTGCCGAAACTGGCCAGTTGGGCATGGGGATGCTCTGCCAGCGCCTCCGTGTCGAAGGCGATGCGGCGCACGGTCTGCTCGCCCGTCGCTTGCGGTGCGGGATCGATCACGTCGTACACCTGCGGCTCGACCTCGTCCCAGGCCCCGCCCATCACATCGAGATAATCGCGGACGAATTCCTCGAGCGGGCCGCGCGGCGATTCCATTACCTCTGCCATGGCTTAACGGTCGGGGGCGAACATGTCGGCAAACAGACGGTCTTCCAGGGCACGCTGCTGCACATACGCTTCCTTGGCGGCCAGCAGGCGGTTGCCCAGCTCGTCCATGCGGCGTGCAAACTCCTGATCATCCGCGGACTGAGCCCACAAATCGGCCACCAATTCGGGAAACTCCCGCTCTTCCTCCAGATTGCCCAGTACCATGTCGATCTCGCCGATCACCAGCTCGAACATGTTCAGCTTGGCCTCCAGCAGCCGCAGGATGGCGGCCTCGATGGTGCCCAGCGAGACCAGGTTGAACACGTGTACGTCGTGCGTCTGACCGATGCGGCTCAGGCGGCCGATGCGCTGCTCGATCTTCATCGGGTTCCAGGGCAGATCGAAGTTGCACACGCCGTGGGCGAATTGCAGGTTGCGTCCTTCGCTGCCGGCCTCGGTACACAGCAAGATCCGCGCCTCGCCACGGAAGTGCCGGATGGCCTGCTCCTTGGCCAGGCGGGACAGCCCGCCGTGGAACACCGCCACCTCATGACCGGCATCGGCCAGCGCGGCGTGCAGGTACTCTTGCGTGGCTCGGAATTGGGTGAACACCACGAGTTTCTCGGGAAATTCTTCCACGAGCGCCAGCAGTCGGGCCAGCTTGGAACTCGCCGGTTGCGCGTGGCATGCCCCTGCCAGCTCAGCCAGTTCTTGCCTCAGCTCGGCAGGCAGGCCCTCGCGCTCGGCCAGCCGGCAGAGCGTGGCGGCCGCCGCCTGCTGCGAGCTGCCCAGCGCCATTTGCAGGCTGAGCAAGGCCATCCGTTCCAAAGGATCGCTCGGCTTCATCCGCCCGGCGCGAGGCTTGGGCTCTGCATCGCCGGCGATTTTTTTCTCAGGCGCACTGCGCTGCACATGCCGCCGCACCAGACTGCCCACGGCACGATACAGCTCGGCCTCGTCTGCCCGCGGCGTGACGTACTCCGTCCGCGCCCAGCGGCGCGTGAATTGCAGCCCTACCGTGCTGCGGCGGTTGCGGACCATGACCTCGGCCAACAGGGCGTGCAGTTCGTCGACGTTGCGGGGCGTGAGCCGGTCTCGCCGATCGACGAAACGCTGCTGAAACTTTTTCGCCGTGCTCAGCAGGCCCGGCTCCAGCAGCGTCACCAGATTGAACAGCTCCTCCAGGTTGTTCTGCACGGGCGTGGCGGTAAGCAGCAGCATGAACTGCTTGGAGAGGGCGCTGGCCAGCTTCCAGAGCTGGGTGTTGCGATTGCAGAGGTGGTGCGCCTCGTCCACGATCACCAAATCCCAGTGCCGCGCGGCGACCTGCGAGCGGTGCGGCTCGCGCTTGGCCGTGTGGATGGAGGCGATGATCCGGTCGAAGCGCTGCCACGCCTCTGCCCCGTGCTGGCGAAAAGCGGGATCGTCGTGCGAGATGAATTCCAGTGAAAACTTGCGCCGCATTTCCCCTTGCCACTGCTCGATCAGCGAGGGAGGCACCAGGATCAGCACGTTGTGTGCCAACCCGCGCAACGCCAGCTCCGCCAGCACCAGCCCAGCCTCGATGGTCTTGCCCAGCCCCACCTCGTCGCACAACAGCGCCCGGCCGCGAAAACGCCGCAGCACCGTGCGGGCCGTGCGCACCTGATGCTCCAGAATCTCCATCTCCCGTACCAGCGGCAAGCACACAAGCTGGTCAAATCCCGCCTGTGTGGACAGCCGCCCTGCACGCAACACCAGCTCCAGTTCCTCCGCACTGCCCGGCCGAGCATCGCTCGCCGCCGCAATCTCGACATTCTGCGGATCCACCTCCACGGCCAGGCCCTGTTCCTCCGCTTCGGTCCGCGGAAGCTCAGGCAGCTCCTCACGAACGATACAGAACCGCCGCTCTCCCCGGTACTCCAACCAGAGCGCGGCGGTCGTGCCGGCAGGCCAGGCGGGCTTGCTCGGCAGCCGCAGCCATGCCTGCTGAGGCCCCACTTCGACCGCAATCCGTTGCCCCTCCTCGGTGACCAACTCGGCCGTTGTGCCCACCAGCTCTGCCAGGTCGTGCGCCAGCGACAGCCGCCCCTCCAGAAGATGCTCTGCGGAGAAGGGCAGTTCGAAACGATCTCCGGGCAACAATACGCTCGCCCCGAACGATGGAAGCCGATCAGCCGAAGAGATCAAGGTCCATCCTGCGACGTGCAAATCCTTACCCAGCTACAACAGCGATGTCGGCCTGAGTGGGCGAACGGGCCGACACTCGCCCGCTAGCGCAACGGCCGGTGGCGGCGTGCAGCCGGCAACAGGGCGCATGCCCGGCCGCCTTACCCGCTGTGCTCAAGCAGCTCGTGGCAACTAGTGAAGCATACGCAGCGGCCCAGGGCAAGGCAGAAAAGGCACGGCGGCCAGCGTCCCCGCTACCGCCCCTCAGCATCGGGCTACAGTTCCGGCTTCGGCCCGCTGTCGGCGGCGACTCCCTCCTCCACGGGCCACTCCGGCGGCTGTCCCAGCGCGCGCACAAGCTGCAACGGCGCGCGGTTGCAATCCAGCACGGCAGACAGGTACTGCGCACGGGCCGCAGCCAGGCCTTGCACAGCTTGCAAGCCTTCGATCGCGCGCAGCTCCCCGCCGACGATTGCCTCAAAGTTGAGCGGAACGGCTTCCGCCGCTGCCCGCACCTGCTGCCGGGCCGCCTCGATCTGCTCCGCGCGCAAGCGAACCTGATAGTAAGAACGCGCGTTACAGTTCATGGGTCACGTCTCCTCGGGAACAAGCAGGCGGCGCTCGAGCCCATACTCCACCAACCGCTGCCTCAGGCGGAGCCGAGAACGGGCCAGGCTGCTCATCACCGTCCCGGTGGGAATCTGCAGAATCTCAGCGATCTCTCGATACTTGAATCCGCCCACCGCTTGCAGCAACAGCACCGACCGC
Source organism: Pirellulales bacterium (assembly GCA_023511675.1). Taxonomy (GTDB): domain Bacteria; phylum Planctomycetota; class Planctomycetia; order Pirellulales; family JAIMBC01; genus JAIMBC01. Next base: position 2,273 of record JAIMBC010000143.1, on the reverse strand, counting down.
TCGAGAAACGAGAGCTGCTTGAGTGCGTGCGCCACCACATCGTCGCAGCCGTTGAGAATCCGGTCCGGGTCTTCCAGCAGGGCCTTGAACAGCGGCTCCGCCAGGGCCAGGTCCCACGCGTCCTCCGCCGACAGTTCCTCCGGCAGGCTCTCGTGCCGGTGCCGCTGATATGTGCGGTTGCAGTTCTGAATCTCCACGTGCACGGAGCGAAACACCCAGGCGCGAAAGTTCGTGCCCTCGGCATACCGGTGGAAGTCTCGGTAGGCGTTGGCGATAGGGCTTTGCAGCACGTGGGGCACGTCGTTCTGATCGTGCAGCAGGCGGCGGCAATACCCCTCCAGCCCGCCCTCTAACGGCCGAAGGTGCCGCAGAAACGTCTCTGCTTTCTCAGTCTCTCGCCTCAAGCCGACGCCTCCCGTGCGCACACTGCTATCCCTCCTTATATGTTGCCAGCCGCCCCGTTGATTCTCGCAAATCAGCCACCCGGAGGCTCGTGCAGCGGCGCTGCCGCAACGGTATGCGCTGTCTAGACTTAGGCCGCGGTGCACGGCGCCCTCACAGGCGAAAGGCGGCTGTCAGCAAGCCACCCACCAGCACTCCCCGCGGGGCCGACCGCCTGAGGGCTGGCCAGGGTCCTCCCCACGCCCTAGGTGCGCATGCTCGAATGCAGGAAAGCAAAGTGTTCGCCCTGATCACGATCCCCACGGCCTCCGAGCGCACGCTCGAACGGCCTTGCCCCCGAGGTGGCCGATCCTTTGGGCTAAGATCCCTAACCACTAGCCGTCGGCTTGCCTTTGCGTCGAACAGCCGCTGTTTGCAGGCCAGCGGCATCGCGAACTCCTTCCCCGCCCCAGGAGAGCCGGCGAATCGGCCGCTAGCGATGACTGATGGATCTCCCCACGCTGCCGCGAGATGAGCATCCGCCAGCGTTGCAAGAAAGACACTGGCTATGGCCAAGCCAGGTCCGGTAGCAGACTCGTCCTGCCGGCGAGGTCCGTGGGGGCGACCCTGGCAGCGAGCAAGACCCGCACGGCCCAATAGACGCTGCGCTAGACCGGCAGGCCACACAGTCGCCCTCACAGTGTGGATCCGTTCGCCACGGCCGTGTGTGAGCAGGGTTACGTACGGGGGCTACCTGCCGTGGTAAGGGAGGTAACAATAACACCGAGTCGAGTGGCGGCGTACTCTCATGAAAAACCGATGGCGCTATCCCGCGTGGTTCGCGGTCTGGGCAGCGGGCATGTACGGTCTGCTGCGGTTGGGCAGCCTGCCCGGAGACCTGGGGCATGTGCTCTTTGGCCATGCCCTGTGCGGTGCGTGGGGATGAATGCCGCCGCTGCAAGCGCTGGTAGCGCTGCACGGCATGTGGTTGCTGCTGCTGGCACCTGCCGCCGTGGCCGCCGCCAGCAGACTACGGCCAGCCACCCTGCGCCGCGCTGGTAGTTTGATTCTCCTGGCCGCCACGCTGGGCCTGGCGGTGGTTGCGGCACGGGAGGCCGCCCTCTGGCTACCCAGCGTGCCCCCCGAATGGCGCCGCTACTACCCGCAGCGCGTGCTGTTTTCCTTGGCTGCGATGACCGACTGGCCCCTCGTGCAGCTTGCGCTCCTCGGGTGTGTGTGCCGGCTAGCCGCACGCCGCAGAGCGGCGGGCGAACAGGTGCTGCCTTCCGCCCAGCAGCTGCCTGCCCCACAGCAGCCGCCGACGGTCTAGCCTGCCAGCTTTTGAAAGGCCCCTGCCTACAGGGCGGGCCAGCGCTGTGACTGGAAGTAACCGCCAGCGGCGTTTACGCCACAACGGCTGTTGGCGCCGGCCGCCGCTTTGCAAGAGTGCATCGAGGCGGCACGCGCCCGGCTATGGCCGGGCTCAGGGCGTGTCGTACCCGGCGGCCGCGTTGCACGCTGGGCAATCGCCTCCCGCGGCGTGGCCGCCCATGGCACGGCAGCCTGCCAAGACAATCAGAATCAACACCAGGCCCACGACCGCCGAGGAGATTCGTATCATGGTTGTGACCTTCCCTAGCCTGAAAGATCTGCTTGACGTGCCTCGGCGGACCCGCCGCTGCGGTTGCGCCGCCGTCAATCTTCCACCTATTGAATCGTCCGCATGTTCGGCGGGCTGCGTGCCCTGGCTCACAGTTGGCCCGGGCCAGTCCGCTTGGGCCTGTCCGGCCGGGGGTGGGGGCGAGGGGCAAATAGTTTAGGGAGCGGCCGCAGGCGGTTCCGTGATCTAGATCACAAAATCCGCGGTGGCGGTGCGGTACACTATGGCTGTG
>JAIMBC010000142.1 GCA_023511675.1 Pirellulales bacterium | reverse complement strand
TTCGGCCACGGTGGTGGCACCGACGGCGGCGTAGGCGGACGCCCTGGCGACCGCGTTTTACATTCTGGGGCCGGACGCTGCTGCGGAGTATTGCCGCGGCCATGCTGGCGTGGGCATGCTGCTGACCATTGCTGGGCCGGAGGGCAAGGTCGATGTGCGGACGGAGGGACTGATGGACGGCCAATGGCGGTTGCTGGCGTAGCCCGCGGCGGGCCGGCCCTCCTTGGTGTGGCGCGAATGCTTGATAGGTGGGGGAAAGGGTCTGCTGACGTGCCGGCGGCTGGCACAGGCGTTGAGCAGGCGAGAAGGGCCGGGGCAAAATGTCCGTGGCTAGCCTGGGCGGAGGAGGGGGCGGAGGGCGGAGGCGGCGATGTCGCGGGCGAGCCACCAGAGGAGGCGCGGTTTGCGTAGTGCTTGCGAGAGCGCGTAGGGCGCATAGGCCTCACCGTAGGGGACGTACACGGCTGGTGCGACGCCCTTCCGCTGGGCGAGCGCAAGCGATCTGCGCATGGGTAGGCCGTAGAGCAGTTCCAGGGTGCAGGGGGTGGCTGCGGCTTGGAGGCGGCCGAGGGCCTGATCTGCCAGGGGCACGTCGTGGCTGGCAACGGCCACGTGATGGGCCTTGCCGGCGAGGCGGTCGATGAGTGCAAGAAACGGCGTGCGGAGGTCGGCTGGGTCATGGTGGGGATCGGGCCATTCTCCCTTTACGACGCGGAGGTGGAGGCGGCGTGCAGCGGCCCAGTCTGCGTCGTCGCAAGCTCGTTGCCAGCGTGCAGCGAGGGTGTAGCCCAGTTCGAGCTGTGGATAGGCGTCGGCGAGTGCTTCGGCCAGGGAGCGGGTGCGATCGGCGGAGTCGGGCGCGAGGCTATCGAAATGCAGGCGGCGGCCCGCGTGCAGGGCGCGCTCGGCGAGTTCGTCGAGCAAGCTGCGGGAGTAATCGAGGGAGGGGAGCTTGATGGAGACGTAACCCGGCAGGCCGGCGGCGGTGAGGGCGTCGATGGCGGCCAGGTACTGGTCAGCGACCTCTCGGGGGGGGGATTGCGGTGCATCCCAGTAGCCGAGCGTGCAGGCGATCTTCTGGGCGGCGAGCTGGCGGGCGGTGCGGAGGGCGTCGTCGAGGGCGGGGCCGGAGATGTAGCGGCGCGCCGCGCGGCGGAGGAGGGGGGCGGCCAGCTTGCCGATCTGTGCGCGGCTGCGGCTGGCCAACCAGCGCGCGTGCCGGGCCGTGTGCCGTGCGGCGTACTTGGCAGCGTAGCTGACGGCATCAGCAGCGAGGGCTGCCGTGCCGGCCGGAGTGTGCGGGTAGATCCGTAGCGAAACGCAGGGATGTGCCCGTTCGGTCCAGACCTGGATCCAGGACTCTTCCTGGCCGAGGAACTCGTAGCGTGTGAGGCCCTCGCGGGCGGCATGAGAGATGGTCTCGCACAGCAGCAGCAGGCCGGGCGAGCAGGCAGCGTATTCGGCGTCGTAACCGATCTTGAGCAGCCAGAAGGCCCCGCGGTGCTGGAGGGCCATCTGCACGGCCACGGCCCGGCCGCCGAGGCGGAGGTAGCAGAGCCTCAGCAGGCCGTGGCGGAGGGCCTGTCGGGCATATTCACGGCAAAAGGCGTTTTCGGCCGGGTCCAGGGCGATGGCTGTTCCGCTGCGGCCCTTCCATGAGCGTGCCTCGACCGCAAACAACTCGTTCAGGAGGGGATCCAGTTGACATTCGTCGGGCAGGACCACCTCGGCCGAGAGAGGGCCGAACTTTTCTGCCTTGCGGCGGGCGCGGCGGAGGTCGGAGCGGCGCCCGGCGTTGAGGTGTTGTTCCGGCGCGGTCCAGGAGGAGTCGAGCAAGATGTAAGGGGCTGCCGGGGCGGTGCGTGTCACCACCACGGCGCGGCCGCGGCACGCACGTTGTACGGCCTCGACGGTGGCCGTATCAGCCGGCACCCGGCCCAGTTCCCAGGGGAGACCTTCTTGCAACAGGGCCGCAACCAGCGCCTCCAGGGCCTGCACAGAGCGGTGGAGCACATCCATCGGCTCATGATGTTCGTCAACCCCCAGAGCGGCCAACCGCGGCACACCGCGACGCCGCCTTTTTGCCAGCGGCAGGATGGCTTCCAGCCGATCGTGGTTGTGTACCGTTGCCAGCCAGGGCGATGCCGACCGCACCACCAGCGCCGCGCAGGCGGTGTGCCAGGCCGGATGCTCGATGGGGCCGCCGCAGACGTCTGCCAGCTCAGACCACGCCGGCGTCAGAGCGGCCAATGTTGTGAAGTCGGCAGGGACCAACTGGGCGCGGTAGCGCGGGGCCAGTTGCGGCTCGGAGGCACACGGATCCGAAAGCGGTGGAGCAAGCATGGGGGCTGAATGTGGGCTAGGATTGCGAACCATACAACCGTAGCTTGCTGCACGGACTGCTGCCTGACCGAGTGCCGCGAACCGCAGCCCCCTGCCGGGCTTGCGGAGGGTAGAACTGTGCCCGTTCCGCCGGGGCCGGTTCGGCTTCCGCCAGCATGGGCTAGCCACGCGCTGCGGACCATCGCCGCCCGTCTGCTTGCTCAGCATGCCGAGGCCGCCGGCTCGCCGTCGCACGCTGCGCTGGGCAGGCACCCTCCGCCCGCGGCTGCCTCGATGCCTGCTCGCGCCAAGGTGAACATGGCCAACAGCAACGGTGCGCAACAAGGCAGCGCGGCACGGCTTGTCCGTGGCGCCCCGCGCGCGAATTGTTCAGCCCATGTTCACCCGCTACACTTGCACGTGGGGCAGGCAGCGACAGTCCATGATGTGCCGTCCAGAACGTTGAAAGGAACGCCTCAGTGCGAGAAGCCGCCAGACTGCGCATCGGTGAACAGGAGGTGGAGTTGCCCATCGTCCGCGGAACGGAGAACGAGATTGGGCTGGATATCTCTCAATTGAGGGCCGCCACCGGCTGTGTCACGCTCGACGAGGGCTACGTGAACACCGCCTCGACCTCCAGCACCATCACCTATCTGGATGGCGAACGAGGCATTCTGCGGTATCGCGGCTACGCCATCGAGGAGCTGGCAGAGAAGTCCGACTTTGTGGAGGTGAGCTACCTGCTGATCTACGGAGAGCTGCCCAACGCCCGCCAGCTCGAGACCTTCCGCAATCACCTGCGGCGGCACACCATGCTGCACGAGGACATGCGGCTGTTTTACGACGGCTTCCCCCGCGACGCCCACCCCATGGCCATCCTCAGCTCCGTGGTAGGCGCCCTCTCCACCTTCTATCAGGATTCTCTCGACCCGCACAATCCTGAACAGGTCGAGATCTCCATCTACCGCCTGATGGCCAAGCTGCCCACCATTGCGGCCTACAGCTACAAGAAGTCGATCGGCCAGCCGTTCATCTATCCCCGCAACGATCTCTCCTACTGCGAGAACTTCTTGCAGATGATGTTCGCCGTGCCCACCGAGCCGTACAGCGTGGACCCGGACTTTGTCGATGCCTTGAATCGACTGCTGATTGTGCATGCGGACCACGAGCAGAATTGCAGCACGTCCACGGTGCGGATGGTGGGCTCGAGCAATGCCAATCTGTTTGCCAGCATCTCGGCGGGCATCTGCGCCCTGTGGGGGCCGCTGCACGGCGGGGCCAACCAGGCCTGCGTGGAAATGCTCGAGGCGATCCGCCGAGACGGGGGGAACGTGCGCAAGTACGTGAACATGGCCAAGGATCGCAACAGCAACTTCAGGCTGATGGGTTTTGGCCACCGTGTGTACAAGAACTACGACCCTCGGGCGACGATCATCAAGGCCATGTGCGATCGCCTGGTGGCCAAGATGAAGATCAAGGATCCCATCTTCGAGATCGCCCAGGAGCTAGAGGCCACGGCGCTTTCGGACCCGTATTTTGTGGAGCGTCGGCTGTATCCGAACGTGGACTTCTACTCCGGCATTATTTACCGGGCCATGGGCATCCCCGTGCAGATGTTTACCGTGCTGTTTGCCATTGGCCGGCTGCCGGGTTGGATTGCGCACTGGAAGGAGATGCACCAGTCTCCGGGCAAGAAGATTGCGCGGCCGCGGCAGATTTACCTGGGGCCGCCACATCGGCCCTATGTGCCGCTGGCCGCGCGCGGTTGAACGCGCCGCGGCGGCTGGCGGGTAGCGGGAGGGGAAGCACCCGTCGGTGCTGACTCCGTTGTGAAGGGAGGGAGAAGGCGCTCGCCATGCGCAGGGACTCGACGGTCTCGCGGCCCCGCCTTGCAGGCTGTGTGGAGCGTTACTCGCCTTGCGGTCGGCGGAGGTCGAGGGCTACTTCGAAGCGGCCGTGGGGGTCGCTGGCGCGGACGACGCTGGCCGGTCGGATCCGCAACTCGCTCTGCACCTCTCTGCCGCGCATCACGCGATACAGGTAGAGGCCGGCATCGTCCGCCAACTCGCGTCGGAAGCCGAAGCGGCCTACCAGCAGGCTGACCAGTGGCCGTGCGTCGCCTGTGGTGCCGGTAAAGGTGATCCGTTCCACGCGCTGCCGCTTGTTGAAGTAATACGTGAGCGATCCTGCCAGGTCGCTGGGGCGCGTGCCGGTAACCAGCGGCACCCGGTAGCCTTGCAAATCCAGGTCTGCTAACTGGGTGGAGACGCGGGACCAATGGCCCAGCACCCAACTCGTGGTCACGTCGAAGCGGAAGACCTTGCCCAGGTCGTCGACCTGGTTGCCTTCGATGCGTGCGTCGGGCCGGAAGCCCTGCTGGGCGAGCACGGCGGGGAGCGGGTCTGTGGGCGAGCCGCCGGCCTGCTGCGAGCGGTCAGGCTCTGGGGAGAGAGCGGGCTGGTCCCGGAGGGGGGCGTGTTGAGAAAACAGGTACGGCAATCCCAGCGAGCCGCCGAGCAGCAGCAGCCAGGTGGTTAGCCGAAGATGCGTGCGTGCCGGTACGGCAGCCGAAGCAGCGGGCGTAGTCGGAACAGCCATGGCATCTGCATCGAACAAGGCAACAGGGGCGGCCGAAGCAGCGGCTGGCCGCGTGCGCAGTATCGGCCAGCAGCCGCCGCCGGCTGAGCCGATTCACCGCTCGGAGGCCAGCCGTGCGCCCTGAGCACGGAACCGCCGTACCAGCTCGCGCCGGCGGGCGCCAAAGGCAAGATCCAGCGGAGTGGCACCACCGTTGTAATCGGCCAGGGCGTTCAAATCCGCGCCCGCGCGCAGCAGTGCCTCGGCGACCTTGTGATGGCCGGCCCACGCGGCCAGGTGCAGCGGAGTGCCGTTCCGGCGGTCTCGAGCGTCGACCGTGGCGCCGTGCTGGAGCAACAGCTCGACTGCGGCAAGGTGGCCGCGTGCTGCGGCCAGGTGCAGCGGCGTGTGACCAGCGCGATTCTCGGCGCGCGCCAGCCGCGGCAGGCGACGGAGCAGGGCGAGGAGGGCGTGGCGATTGCCCTGATACGCCGCAGCGTGGAGCGGGTTATCTCCCAGTCTGTTGACTGCGCGTGCGGCAGCTCCCTGGGCGAGCAGGGTGTCGATGACTGCTTCTTCCGCAAAGGCGGCAGCAAAGTGTAAGGGCGTGTCGCCGGCGACGGTAGCTGCATTGACCTCTGCTCCTCGCTCCAAGAGTGCCAGGACGGCTGCGCGAGACGAGCCAGCCGCGGCGTAGTGCAAGGGGGTGCAACGGAAGTCATCCCATTCGTCGCATGTGTCTGAGTGTTGCAGTAGCGACAGGAGGACATCCGTGGCGCCACAACCCGCGGCGACGTGGAGAGGGGTGCGGCCGCGCCCATCCACGGCGGTGGCCGGCACGAGCTTCTGCTCCAGCAGGTATCGCGCGGCGGCGGGGCGGTTCCACTGTGCGCAGAGATGCAACAGGGTGCTGCCATCCGGCATGTGCAGTGCACGTGGCGTGTTTCTGGCACAGAGGGCCAGCAACTTTGGGTTATCCAGGTGCACGGCCAGAGCCGGCGCGTTCCAGCCGGTGCGGTCGGCGAGGGCGGCCTCTGCACCGCATTCCAGCAGGTATCGCACCAGTTCGGCCTGGCGGCCACAGAGGGCGTAATACAGGGGCGTCCGCTGTTGTTGATCGCGGACATCCAGCCGCGCGCCGTGCTCGATGAGCAGGCGGGCGGCCTGCTCATGTCCGAACAAGGCAGCAAGGTGCAGGGCGGTGATGCCCCTGTCGTCTGCCTGGTTGGGGTCGGCAGCCGCATTGAGCAGCGTCTCCAATTGCGGCAGATCTCCCTCTCGGGCTGCGGCATGCAATGCCGAGTATCCGGCCTGAGGGGGAAGTGCAGCAGCGGCGGTCTCTGACGGGATGGTGGGATCGGGCTGTTCCGCCAAGGTTATGGGGGCACGCTCGGCCTCGGAGGTATGTGCGGCGGGAGGGTGTACGCGACCGGTTGCCGGTAGGGAAAGCTCTTCCAATGTGACGACGGCTGGCGGCTGGCCTCGCCCGAGCCGCCTCCAGGCGCGCGGTTCGAGCTGGGGTTCGGCGTGCAAGGCCGCTGTGGAGGCGGGCGCTGTGCTGTTGGTTGTCGGTGCGCTGGCAGCAGGGGAGGCGGATCCCGACGGCCAGATTAGGTACACGGCCAACAGCAGCATGACCAGGCCAACGGCGACGCGGAGGCGCATTACCGCCTGAGAAGGTATGAGGTATCGGAGCGCGTCCAAATAGCGGGCTTGCTGCTCGCCGGCGTGCCGCCACGCGAGTTGGGCGGCGGCGTGCACGGCCTCGGCCCCGGCGGGCGGCACAGGTACCGCGAGCATTGGTTCCGCCAGGCGGATCAGCAGGCCACGTCGCTGGATTCGCAGCCAACCGCTGCCGGCGCCGGCCGCTTGCTGATTGAGAATCTGTTCCTCGAGACGAGCGAGTTCCACGCGAAATCGCTGTTCACCCAGTCCCATTTCGTAAAGCCGCCTGCCCAGGGCCTCCTGCGCGTCTCGCAACGCGCGGAGGGCCTTGCGGCGCCGCCACCAGTTTGTCGCCACGGCAGAAAGCCGCAGAAGCTGCCACACGGTTGCCATCACAATCAGCCCCGCCTCGACATACACGCGGCGTGCCAGAGGGACCAACCAGGCTGACAGGGTACGCAACAGCTTGTGCATGGACTGGGAAAGGCAGTTGAGGTGCCGCCGCGCGCCTGCCGGCATCTCGCCGAACAGGCCGGTTGGTAGCCGCGGTAAGGGCTTCTGCGCGGGGCAGAGCGGCGGGATAGCTACAGAATACCCCCGGCAGCAACAGCGGGCGAGTACGGAGCCCCAACGCGGCGGCGGTGGGAGTGGGGCAGCTTCGCTGCTAGCGGGCCATGGCGTATAGTTTGGAGATTGCAGCCCCCCTTTGCAGAACAGGCACGCCCGGGGCCGGCTGCCCGCTTGACGCCGCCCAAAGCATGCCCCTACATTGCTGGGCTGTTTTTTCGTTCGGTCCACACCAGCGCCATGGAAGAAGCCAAGGTTGCCATCGTCGGGCTCGGTACTGTAGGTACCGGCGTTGCCCGCTTGCTCTTGGAACAGCCAGCCCGGCTGGCACGCCATGCCGGCCGACGTCTGTGCCTGGCCCGGGTGGTCGTGGCACATCCGGAAAAGCCGCGCGCCCTCACCCTGCCGCCGCGCGTGCTGACCACGGATCTGGAAGCGGTGGCACGCGACCCGGAAATCGTGGCGGTAGCCCATCTGGTGGGCGGTCTGGAGCCGGCGCGGAGCATCATGCTGCGGCTGCTGGAGAGCGGCAAGGACGTGGTCACCGCGAACAAGGCGCTGTTGGCCGAGCACGGGCCGGAGATTTTCGACCGTGCCCGTGCCTTGGGCCGCTCGGTGGCCTTTGAGGCTTCTGTAGCGGGCGGCATCCCCATCATCGCCAACATCAGCCAGTGTCTGTCGGCCAACCGGATCGTCTCGCTGCATGCCATTCTGAATGGCACCAGCAATTTCATTCTCACGCACATGGAGGAGCACGGGGCCGGCTATGCCGAGGCGTTGGCGGAGGCACAACGATTGGGTTATGCCGAGGCTGATCCGCGTCTGGACGTAGACGGCACCGACACGGCCCAGAAGCTTGCCATCCTGGCCCATCTGGCCTTTGGCGCCCGGGTAAGCTGGCACGAGATACCCCGCCAGGGCATCGACACGATCGAAGCCGCGGATCTGCGCTACGCGCGAGAACTCGGCTACCGTATCAAGCTGCTGGCCATTGCCGAGCTGGTGAACGAGGGGCTGGAGCTGCATGTCTCTCCCACCCTGGTGCGCTGCGGCACGCCCCTGGCCGAGGTGCGCGGGGCCTACAACGCCATCAGCGTGGTGGGGGATGCGGTGGGACGGGTATTCTTCCACGGCCTGGGTGCCGGGCAGATGCCCACGGCTTCTGCCGTGGTGGCGGATCTGATCGATACGGTGGTGGGGCGGGCCGCCATCACCTTCCGCACGCTGGAGTTGTGGTCGCAGCGTGAGGCGCTGGTCACGCCGCGCGAGCATGCCAACACCAAGGGACGGTTCTATCTCCGCTTTACCGTGGAGGACCGGCCCGGGGTGATGGCGGAGTTGACGGGCGTGCTGGGAAGGGAGGGGGTGTCGATTGCCTCGGTGATTCAACATGAGCCGCCCGAGGAAGCCGTTCAGCCAGGCTGTGTACCCTTGGTGATTGTGACGCACCAGACGACCGAGGGTGCCAGCCAGCGCGCGTTGGAGCAGATCGAACGATTGAGCTGCGTGCGGCCGAACTCGGTGAGGATGCGTATTCGGCAGTAGGGAGCGGGGAGCGGGCCATGAAGTACGTGATTGTGATCCCGGATGGCTGTGCCGACGAGCCGCAGGCGGACCTGGGAGGCCGCACACCGCTCCAGGCGGCTCATACCCCGCACATGGACGCGCTGGCAGCGGCAGGCGTGGTCGGCCGCGCCAACCATGTGCCTGCGGAATTGACACCCGGCTCGGACGTGGCCAATTTGAGCCTGCTGGGCTATAACCCGCGCGAGTTCTTTACCGGCCGAGCGCCGCTGGAGGCCGCGGCGCAGGGCATCGAGCTGGGGGAGCGAGACTGGGCCATCCGCTGCAATCTGGTGACCGTTGAAGATCAGATTATGCGGGATTTTACGGCGGGGCATATTTCCACGGAGGAGGCGCGGCAGCTCATGGCGGCGGCCCAGCAAGCGTTGGGCAACGAGACCTGGCAGTTCTACGCGGGAGTGAGCTACCGCAATCTGTTGATTTATCGTGGGCGCGAAGGCGAGCCGCCCTTCAGTGCCGACACGCGGACCACGCCGCCGCATGACTTGACCGATCGCAGCGTCCGGGAAGACTACCCGCGGGGCCCAGGCAGCGATCTGCTGGCGGACCTGATGACGCGGAGCATCGCGGTGTTCGCAGAGCACCCGGTGAATCTGGCCCGGCGGCAACAGGGCAAGCTGCCGGCTACCAACATTTGGCTGTGGGGGCAGGGACGGGCGCCGTCGCTCCCCTCCTTTGCCGAGCGGTACGGCGTACGGGGGGCGATGATCACGTCTGTGGACCTGTTGCGAGGGCTGGCCGTGCTGCTAGGCTGGCGGGTGGTGGAGGTACCCGGCGCCACGGACTATTTGGACACGGATTATGCGGCCACGGGCCGCTATGCGGTGGCGGCCCTGGAAGAGACGGACTTGCTGTGCGTGCACATCGAGGCCACGGACGAGGCCTCTCACGAGGGGAACTGTGCCGCCAAGATCGAGGCCCTGGAGCAGATCGACCGGCATATCGTGGGCCCCCTGCGCGAGGCGTTGGCGGGCAAACCGCACCGCTTGCTCGTATCTCCGGATCATCCCACGCCCTTGCGAACGAAGACGCACAGCCACGGCGCCGTACCCTTTGTGGCGGCCGGCAGCGGCATCGCGCCGGATGCGGCCTGCACCTACGACGAGCCCACGGCGGCTGCCTCTCCGCTGGCCTTTGACGAGGGGTGGCGGCTGATGGCCTGGTACCTGGCCTCCGCCCCGCCCGCTCAACACGAGCCCGCCCGTCCAGCCTGACCTCCAGCAAGCACTGCACCTCGGAGCCCAGTCATGCCCCTTATCGTGCAGAAATTCGGCGGAACCAGCGTGGCGGACAGCGGCAAGATCCTCGCCGCGGCACGCAAGGCGATCCTGGCCCGCCAGGCAGGTAATCAGGTGGTGGTGGTGGTCAGTGCCATGGGGCACCAGACCGATGAGCTGATCGCCCTGGCGCGGCAGATCAGCGACCATCCGCCTGCCCGAGAGATGGACATGCTCCTCTCCACCGGAGAACAGGTGAGCGTGGCCTTGATGGCGATGGCCATCCACTCCCTGGGCTGCCAGGCGGTGAGCATGACCGGCGCGCAGATCGGCATTCGGACCGACAGCACGCACACCAAGGCGCGGATCCATTCAATTTCCACCGAGCGGCTGCGCAAGGCGCTGGAGGAAGGGCAGATTGTGATTGCCGCCGGCTTCCAGGGCATCGACGAGCAGGCGAACATCACCACGCTCGGCCGGGGCGGCAGCGACACCACGGCCGTGGCCCTGGCTGCCGTGCTCAAGGCGGATATCTGCGAAATCTTCACCGATGTGGACGGAATCTACACCACCGATCCCCGCCTGCTGCCCGAGGCACGCAAGGTAAGCCGCATCAGCTATGACGAGATGCTCGAACTGGCCAGCCTGGGCGCCGGGGTGATGCATAGCCGCTCCATTGAGTTCGCCAAGAAGTTCCACGTGCCCATCCACGTGCGCTCCAGCTTCTCCGACGTGCCGGGCTCGCTGATCGTGGCCGTCCCCGAGGCACCGTCTCTTCCCGTCTGCGGCGCCACCCTGGTCAAGAACGAAGCCCGCGTCACGCTGCTGGGCGTGCCGGACCGTCCCGGCACCAGCCTGGCGATCTTCTCGCGGATCGCCGCGCGCCATATCGCCGTGGACATGATCGTGCAGAACGTGGGCAGCGACGGACGGGCAGACATCTCCTTCACGGTGGTGCGCGACGAATTGCCCTATACCTTGCAGGCCGTGTCGCAAGCCGCCGCCGAACTGGGCGCTGAAGGCGTGACGCACGACGAGGAGGTGGCCAAGGTCTCGGTGGTCGGGCTGGGCATGGCCACGCAAACCGGCGTGGCTCGCCGCATGTTCCGCGCTCTGGCCGACGCAAATGTGAACATCCAGATGATCACCACCAGCGAAATCAAGATCTCGGTGCTGGTCAGCCGTGATCAGGGCCTGACTGCCCTGCGCACCGTGCATCGGGCGTTTGCCCTGCATGAGCCGCCGCCGGTGGTAGAGGCCGCTGCTGCGCCGGCTCCTTCCAATGGCGATGCCCGCGCCGTGGTGGCCCGCCTGCACGGCATGGAAGATCTGGCCATCAGCGAGCTGGCCCTCGATGAAAGCCAGGCTCGGCTGACCATCAACGGCATTCCCGACGTTCCCGGCGTGGCTGCCAGAGTGTTCCAGGAGATCGCTGAGGCGGGCATCTTTGTGGACATGATCGTGCAGAGTACCGGCAGGGCGGGTAAGGCCAACCTGAGCTTCACAGTGCCGCAGGCCGTCTTTCCGCAGGCGCTGGAAGCGACGCGGCGGCTCGCGGAGATGTTGTCCTGCGGATCGGTAACCAGTTCGCCCCGGGTGGCCAAATTGTCCGTGTCTGGTATCGGCATGCGCAGCCACACGGATGTGGCCATTCGCATGTTTCGCGCCCTGGCCGAGGCGGGGATCAACGTGGAGATGATCAACACCAGCGAGGTGCGTGTGAACGTGGTGGTGGATGGGGCGGCGGGCCAGCAGGGGCTGTGCGTGCTGGAACAGGCGTTTGCGGACGTCCGCGCATAAAGGCGGCCTCCTCGGCGCGGCGGGGCGTGGACCTGTTCGTCGAGTACCATCAACTTGGTGTGCGGCAGCCTCCTCGGCGCGGCGGGGCTTGGGCTCGGAACACGTTCCGTGCTACGCACATGCAGGGGGGCGGCCTTCGCAAGGGGCGCTTGGGCCGAGGGCGGATTCGCGAGCGAGCATTGCTACCGCTGGCCCGTCTGGCGATGTTCGGCGGGCTGAGCCGTCAGATCGCTGCGGGGCCGGTGCCATTCGGCATCCGTGCCGGGCACGATGTGGGGAGTGGGAGATGCGGCTTCGATGATCTCTTTGAGTTCCTGGGCGTCGATCACCTCGCGTTCGATCAGCCGCTCTGCCAGGGCCACCAGGGCTTGCTTGCGGGTCAACAGCAGGTGGCGCACTTTCTCCTGGGCTTGCTGGATGATGCGGGCGACCTCTTCGTCGATTTCGCGGGCCGTCTGTTCGCTGTGCGTGCGGGGGCGGAGGGCATCGTTGTTGGGGGCGAGAAAGGGCGAGTGCGGGCTTTCCCGGTAGGTGACCTTTCCCAGCCGGCTCATGCCGAAGTCCATCACCATGCTGCGTGCGATGTCGCTGGCCCGCTCGAGATCGTTTTGGGCGCCCGTGGAAATATCTCCAAAAACCAACTCCTCGGCCAACGTGCCGGCCAGCAGCACCTGGATGCGGCTTTCCAACTCGGACTGGGTCATGAGATAGCGGTCTCCTTCGGGCCGCTGCAACATGTACCCCAGCGCTGCTAGACCGCGAGGGATGATGGAGACCTTGTGCACCGGATCCGTGTTGGGCAGCGAGTAGGCTGCCAGTGCGTGCCCGCTCTCATGGTAGGCGATGCGCTGTTTCTCCTCGGGGCTGATAATCCGCTGCTTCTTTTCCAGGCCGGCGGTCACGCGCTCCACGCCCTCGATGAACTCTTCCATGCCTACGGCGGACTTGCCCTTGCGGGCGGCCAGCAGCGCGGCTTCATTGACCAGGTTGGCCAGATCAGCCCCCACGAATCCGGAGGTGATCCGCGCCACTTCCTTGATGTTTACGGTCTGATCGAGCTTGACCTTGAACGTATGCACATCGAGGATTTCTTCGCGGCCGCGCACGTCGGGCCGGTCCACCAGCACATGCCGATCGAACCTGCCTGGCCTCAACAAGGCGGGGTCGAGCGTCTCGGGGCGGTTCGTGGCCGCCAGCACGATGATGCCGCTGGAGGAGCTGAACCCATCCATTTCCACCAGCAATGCGTTCAGGGTCTGCTCCCGCTCGTCGTGGCCGCCCACGATGCTCGTGCCACGGGTCTTGCCCAGCGCATCCAGCTCGTCGATGAAGATGATGCACGGCGCCTTGGCCTCGGCCTGCTGAAACATATCGCGAACCCGTGCCGCGCCCACGCCGACAAACATCTCCACGAAGTCGGAGCCCGAAAGGCTGAAAAACGGCACCCCTGCCTCCCCCGCGATCGCCTTGGCCAGCAGCGTTTTGCCGGTGCCCGGCGGCCCCACCAGCAGCACGCCCTTGGGGATGCGGCCGCCCAGGACCTGATATTTTTCAGGGGTGCGCAAGAACTCCACCACCTCGCGCAGCTCGTCCACGGCCTCGTCGATGCCGGCCACGTCGTTGAAGGTGACATTGATGTCTTCCTGGGCGTACATCTTGCCGCGGCTGCGGCCGAAGGCCATGGGCGAGCCGGCGCCGCCGAAGCGGCGGAGCATGAGGAACAGCACCAGCACAAACACGGCGGTTACCACCAGCAGCGAGCCGTAGGTCCGCCAGGCGTCTGGTCCAAACTCGCCGCGTACGCTGGAGAAGCCGTTTTCCTCCAGCAGGGTGGCCAGCGCGTTGCCGTCATGCTCGAACCCCTTGCGGCCCGTGCGGAAGCGCACGGACCGTTCCAGCCGGTAGGCGGGACTGGGCGGAGAGATCACCTGGCGGTCTACCCGGCCCGTGATTTCGGCCGGCCCAACCTGCAAGATGACCAGGTTCGAATAGCGCACCACGCGTTTGCCTTCCGGCCCCTCGCGCACGTCGATATAGGCAGTGGCGGCGGCTTCGGGCTGGCTGCGGTGCAGCTCCGGGCTGCCCTTCTTGATCAGGCGAACCAGATCCAGGTAGGGCAGGTCGACCTCGTTGCGATTGGCCAACAAGGTCGCGATCAGCATGGCTCCCACGCCAGCGGCCAGCAGGTACCACACCACACCCCCGCCTAGCGGCGGCGCCTTGCGTTCCCGTTGTGGGTTCTGCTTGCCCCCGGATGGAATGTCCTGCATGCAACTCGCTCCTCCGCAACAGATGGCTCAGACGGGCCTAGCGATCCTCGTGGCGGCACATCAATGGGCCCCGCGCCGCCGTTCTTCCACAACACCCCCCTCTGCCATCGTATGCCGTCCCCCTCCAACTTACAATAATCCCCGCGCAGCGGGGCGCCGGCTACAGCCCGGCCTCGCTGAGCCACCTCCAGCCGCGCGGACAGGCGAGGGCCAGAGTGCTATCAACTTCTGGCCCTTCCGTGAGGTGGAACGGTTGTCGGATGCGCCCCTGGCGGCTGCCGCCCTCGGGTTGTCGGCCTATCAGGGGGATCCTAGAATGCAGCAGGGATGGACCCGCCCTACTGGCATTTCAGGCAATGCTGCGATTTTGCCCCCTGTGCATCCCAGCTACGTTCCTGGCGCTGGGATCTTGCTGCTGATAGACTCGATCTGGCAATACTATCATCGCTGTGGCTGGGCTCGAAGCGTGTCGGTCGGTTACGGGCAGCCTCATCGAGAGAACTTGCGAAACGAACTGTATGACCGAGCGCGTGGTGAGGGTGGCCGTGCTGGGTTCGACCGGCAGCATTGGCCGCAGCGCCCTGGAGGTGATTCTGGCAGCCCCCGACGAGTTGCGCGTCGTGGGGCTATCGGCGCATACGCGACTGGATCTCCTGGTGCATAGCGAAGCGAACTCCCTCAGGGTTCTGGCCTCTGGACACTGTCGGCTTACGCGTGGCGTTTTCCTAGAAGGGCAACATCTCGAGCTTCGCCACACACCAACGGCTCTATTGATTTCCGCACCCAACCTTCGACTCAATGGGGCCGCACTTCGCATCTCCGCCAC
>JAIMBC010000141.1 GCA_023511675.1 Pirellulales bacterium | reverse complement strand
GCACCACATCGCGGCCGCCGCCTCCGCCGAAGAGCGCCCCCCAATGCCGCACCACTGGGCGAGCGCACAGCACTACCAGCAGCAGCAAGAACAACGTGCGCAGCATGGCCAGCAGCGCCTCGACGAACTTCATCCGCCGCCGCTGCTGGATGTAGCTGTCGAACAAGAAGCGGAACGTGCTCAGCTCTACTGTTTTCAGCCGGTGCAGCGTGAGCAGATGGAGTACCAGCGGCACTGCCGCTAGCGGCACAAACCACAGCAGGTTGGCGTGGATCCACTCCATTACATTCGGCCCCGTCTAACCTAGCCGGGATCGCTTGTCGAGATATTCGGCCAGCGCCAGGTCGTACGGCTGCTTGGTATTGATGAGATGATAACTGATCTTGCGCTGAAAGCACTCGTGTTTCAGCCGCTCGGTAAAGGCTTGCAGCCGCGCCAGATAGCGCTGCCGCACGCTCTTGGGATTCACCACCACCCGCCCCGCCCCTTCCATGTCTCGAAAACGCGTCAGCCGGTCATACGGGAAAGTCAGCTCCGCATCATCCAGCACCTGAAACACCAACACCTCGTGGTGCTTGTGGCGAAAGTGCTGCAACCCGCCCGCCAGCCGCGACTCGTCGTCGATCAGGTCGCTGATCAGCACCACCAGCCCCCGCCGCTTGATCCGCTCCGCAATCTCGTGCAGCACGGCCGCCACGTCCGTGTCCGCCCCCGGAGCCGGCCTCTCCAGCAGCTCCAGCACGCGGCGAAACTGCGTGGGACGTGCCCGCGGCGGCAGAAAATGCCGCACCTGCCGGTCGAACAGCACAAGTCCCACCGCGTCGTTCTGCCGCAACAGCAAGTACGCCAGCGACGCCGCCAGGTAGCTGCCGTACTCCAGCTTGCTCAGACTACCCGAGCGAAAGTCCATCGAGTGCGAACAATCGAGCAGAATGTATGCCCGCAGGTTCGTCTCGTCCTCAAACAGCTTGACGAAGTACTTGTCGCTGCGGGCCAGCATCTTCCAGTCCAGGTTGCGGATCTCGTCCCCCGGCGAGTAGGCCCGGTGGTCGAGATACTCGATGGAGAACCCGTGGTACGGGCTGCGATGCCGCCCGGTGAGGAAGCCCTCCACCACCTGCCGCGCCACCAGCTCCAGGTTGCCCGTGCGTGCCAGGCCGGCAGGGTCGAGATAGCGATTGGCCATACAGCCCTCGTGATCACTCGAGCGGTTCGCGGACCGTCTCGAACAGTTTCTCGACGATGTGGTCGGCGGTCACCCCATCGCTCTCCGCCGCAAAACTGGTTACCAGACGGTGCCGCATCACGGGCCGGGCCACGCTGCGGATGTCTTCGGTGGAAACGTGCACGCGCCCGTCCAGCAGCGCCTGCGCCTTAGCCCCCAACAGCAACGCCTGGCATGCCCGCGTGCCCGCACCCCAGGTCAGGTACTTGTTCACAAAGTCTGGCGCCTCCTCCGTGCCTGGCCGCGTGGCGCGAACCAAAGATACCGCATACGCCGACACGCTCCTGCCGACGAGCACCTTGCGCACAATCTTTTGCAGGTTCAGGATGGCCGCGCGGTCCAAAATGGGGCGCAAGGCGGGCGGATCGGTGCTGGTGGTCGCCTCGGCAATGGCCAGCTCCTCATCGAACGAGGGGTAGTCGACCAGGATCTTGAACATGAAGCGGTCGAGCTGGGCCTCGGGCAAGGGATACGTTCCCTCTTGCTCGATGGGGTTCTGCGTGCCCAGCACCAGGAACGGCTTTTCCAGCGGAAAATCTTCGCCGGCGATGGTCACCTTGTACTCTTGCATGGCCTGCAAGAGGGCCGATTGCGTTTTGGGCGGCGTACGATTGATCTCATCCGCCAGGATCACGTTGCCGAACACCGGCCCCTTGACGAAGCGCATCCGCCGCCGGCCCGTACCCTCTTCTTCATCCAGGATTTCTGTACCCGTGATGTCCGAGGGCATGAGGTCGGGCGTGAACTGAATCCGCCGAAAGCTGAGCGACAGCAACTGCGAGATGCTGCTGATCATCAGCGTTTTGGCCAGGCCGGGCACCCCTTCCAGGATGCAGTGGCCCTGGCAAAACAGGGCAATCAGCACCTGCCTCAACACGTCTTGTTGGCCGACGATCACCCGGCCAAGCTGCTCGACCATCTGCCGGTAGGCATCTGCCAGCAACTCCGCCGCCTTCAGATCCGATTGCTCCAGCGTTGCGCTCTTGAGAGGATTCTGCCGCGTTTCCAAAGCCATGTCTTCACTTCGCTCCAGGCAGGCACGCAGCCGAACGCGCGTGCCGATGGGTTGTTTATGGCTATCTTGACGCCCGCAACCACTCGGTTACGCTCCCGCACGCCTCCAAATCTGACGCCCCCCAGCCCCTGCCACGGCTTACGCCCCGGGCAGACCGCCTCGGCCCGGCGGCAGGCACCGGCAGGGGAGCAGGCTCCCCCAGCCGAAGGCCACGCCAACCGGCAGAAACTCGCGTCAGGCACCAACACCCTATCGACTCCCCCCGGCGGCTGTTAAACTGGAGGGCGCACTGATGACGAACCTACCAGATAGACGGGACGTTTTGCCAGGCGCGAGCAACGCAGCCATGCACAGCCAGGAGACGAGCGAGGGGGCTTCGCCGCCAGCCAAGGATCTTCAGGCAGCCGCGGACATCGAAAAACCAAGCTCCTGCACCCAGCCTGAACTGCCGCAACAGCGGCAGGAATTGCAGGAGCAGCCTGGGGCGGCCATCGAGGCAGGCGGTCAAGGTCCTGCCTCCGCCGGCGAACCGCCCGCGGCGCGGCGCATTCGCATTGGCTCGCAGCGCTCGGGCGTTGCCAGGCTCAAGGCACGGCCGCTCAGCGAACCGCCCCTGGCTTCCACTTCCCTGCCTCAGACCGCACGCCAGAAGCCCTCGCCGCAGCCGCAAACCGCAGTACCACCGCGCCAGCGGCACGTCCCCCCTACCTCGCTGACTGCCGCCGCGGACAAAGCAGCCGGCGCAAGCACTCCAAACTTGGCAGAGCACATCCCAGGCGCTATGCCAGCAGGTCCGGCCGCGGGCCAGCCACCCCTTGCGGAGGCGCATGCGGCCGCTGAGGTCGCGGCACCCCCTGTTCCGGCCACCACGGTCCCGGCGCATGCAGCGACGGCGGTACCGACACCTGCCGTCGCAGCACCTACGGTCCCGCCGGCCGCGCTGCGCCTAGAACCGCCTGGAGGAGCCGCGCCCCACGTCGAACCGCCGGCGGACGCCATCGCCCTGCATGTTGCGCCGGATCTAGCCAAGCAGGCCGCCGTCGCACAGCCGTCCGTGGCGGAACCGACTGCCCCACACCAACTGCCGCCACGTTCTCTCGCCGGCTTCCCACGCGCCGCCGCACAGCAGGCCGAGCCAGAGGCCGCCGCTCATGCCGCGCCCCTCTCCCCGCCTCAGGCCGTTGTGGGAACCCCGCCTGCCGGGAAGACACCGTTACCCAATCTGCGTGCCGGCCTGCCCCCGGAACTCGAGGCTGAAGTGCAGGCCGCACTCGGCGGCCTGTCGCTCGAAGAGGTGCTCGAACAACAGACCTCCGTCCCTGCTGATCAGGATCTGGCACCCGAGAGCCGCCACCTCGCCCGCGTGCTGCGCGTCTCGCGAGATACCGTGTTTGTCGACCTCGGCGGCCGCAATCAGGGGGCGCTCCCCTTGCAACAGCTTGCCGAGCCTCCCGCCGAAGGCGCCCAGATAGAGGTCATCATCAGCCGCTTCGACCCTGAGGAGGGCCTGTACCAGGTGACGCTTCCCAGTGCCGCCATGGCTGTGGGAGATTGGTCCAGCGTCTCCGAGGGCATGGTGGTCGAGGCCCGCGTCACCGGCGTCAACAAGGGCGGGCTGGAATGCGAGGTGAGCAACCTGCGCGGCTTCATCCCCGCCAGCCATGCCGCGGCCTGGAGAGTGGAAGACCTCACCACACTAATCGGCGAGCGGCTGCTGTGTGTGGTCACCGAGGTCGATCCCGAGCGGCGCAAGCTGGTGCTTTCCCGCCGGGCCATGATCGAACGGGAGCGGGAAGAAGCTCGCCAGAAGCTGCGTGCCGAGCTGGCCGAGGGTCAGGTGCGCGAGGGCGTGGTCCGCAGCTTGCAGGACTTCGGCGCCTTCGTCGATCTGGGCGGGGTGGACGGGCTGATCCACGTCAGTCAGTTGAGCTGGCAGCGTGTGCAGCATCCCAGCGAGGTGCTGCACGTGGGCCAGCGCGTGACGGTAAAGATCCGCAAGTACGACCCGGAGACGGGCAAGCTGAGCCTCTCGCTGCGCGATCTGGCAGAAAGCCCCTGGGCCACGGCCGCGGCGAAGTATCCGCCCACCAGCCGCCACCAGGGGACGGTCACACGGCTGGCGCCTTATGGGGCCTTTGTGGAACTGGAGCCCGGCCTCGAGGGCATGGTGCACATCTCCGAGCTGGCCCATGGCCGCGTGTGGCGGGCCAGCGACGTGGTCCAGCCAGGCCAGCAGGTGGAGGTGCAGGTGCTCGCCGTCGATGCAGCCCAGCAGCGGATCAGCCTCTCTCTCAAGGCCGCCCAACCAAAACCCGAGAAGAGCAAGACGCCCGAGCCCGAGCCAGAAGAGCCGGAACCGCTCCCACCTCCTCCGCCGCGCAAGACGCCCCTGCGAGGCGGCCTTGGCCGCTCCTCCGGCGGAGAACGCTTCGGCCTCAAGTGGTAAGCCGGGCAGCCCGGTTTGCCAGGGTCCGCGGCGCGCCGCAGCGTCGGGCTGCAGGGCGCCAGGCCGTGGCCGCGCCTGCGCCACGCCGCCAAGTGCGTTCCCAGGCAGCAGCCCGGGAACAGGGGATAAAACCCGTTCGTACTGACCCGCTTCAGCGGGTCTGCGCGGGGTGAGGCGCTCGAGTACCAGTGTGTTCGCAAGCTCCAGGACCACATGAATGCGGTCACTACGAACCTGATAGCCTTCCCAGGCAGGAGCCTGGAAACGAGAGAGAAACCCTACAGGGCCTTCCCGGGCTGGGGTCTGGGAAGGAGGGATAATGGCACGTGCAGTTTGGCCGAGTAGGCCCGGCAGGACTCGAACCTGCGACCAAAGGATTATGAGTCCTCTGCTCTACCGCTGAGCTACGGGCCCGAGATCGGAAGGCGCCCCTGCGCTGAGAGCCGCTGTGAGCATCGCCCCTCGCGCGGACACTGTTCGCCACAACGCAGCCCTCTGGCTTGAGCGGGTACCTGCTCTTAGTGTACAGTAGCGGCGCGCTGGCGGCATCCCTCGCAAAGAGCCATCGCGATACCAGGCGCCGTGGCGAAAAGGTTGCATGGGCCGCTCTCCGTGCCGCTTTGGCTTGCCTGGCCCACTACGTGTGCTCCGGCCTCAAACCCTGAGCTACCGTCTGCCCCTGTGCTAGTACGACACGGGATACAGCGCCAGGACGACGGCTAGAATGTGGATCAGGACCAGGATCCAGGCACCCAATATGTAAGCCGCTCCCCTCAGATCGAATTGCGACCTCAAGTTCAGATAGCAGAGCACGGCCAAGCCGGCCAGGCTGGCGAAGGCAGCAGGCGAAAGCCACGGCCGCAAGCCCAACACCATGGCTGCGAGAGTAACCAGAGCAAACAGGCCACGTAACGATAGCTTGTGGTCTGCTCTTTCCTGTATCGGGGAGGAGACGGGGCCAAGGGGCCGAGTCATGGGCCGCCGTCCTTGCTTTTCATCCAGTAGACAAGCCGCAGCAGGAAGTGCAGCCGTCGCCGGCTCTGTCTGATGTTGCGACGTTCCTTGCCCCGTCGTGCTGCGCGCGCTGACCGCCATGGATGGTGGGCTGGCCGTGAGGCCCAGGTCCCCGTTGCAAGGGGGTTGCATCCCGAGGCGGTCGAAGTTCGGGAGGTCACAATCAAGGCGTTGGTGCGCGGTACGTGGGCCACTGTGCGGAACATACGGCGGGGACCAGCAGCATGCCGGGAGCCCGGGCCGGGGCAAGCAAGACGACAGCGCCTATCGGCAGGCTCGGGGCGCGTCCATGCGGACATTATACTGGGCACGCAGCACCAGGGGTATGCCGCTGCGGTGGTGCGCAACGCGGTATGCCTCCTGCTATGTGGCACGGCGAGCCATGTGGCGGGCACAGCATGCGGCAGCAATCCTGCCAACAAGCGTGTGGGCACAGATTCGACCTCGCCTACTTTGCGGCAAGCTGCGACATCCTGCCAGCGCGCGTGTGGGCGCAAAGCGGCATCGGCAAGCTATGCAGGCCCATGCTGGGTCGCAGGCCCTTCTGGGCTGGCCCGCAACACGGTTGGTTAGCGCGCTCGGCTCGCAGAAGTGCGTACAGGCCCCGGTTTGCCCGTCGCAGCCGTACGACGTGTCAATGCGTGGCAACCGCGGGGCAAAGGCGCTGATGAACGGTGAGCCTGCTTCGTTTGACAGGCGGCAGCGCGGCAGTGTAAGGTCGTAGCGAGTGCCTAACGCAACACTGCCATTTGCAACAGTCTAGAGGCGTCTCATGGCCGCAGGCAACCGCCGGATGTTCCTTTCTGGAGCCGCGGGAGCCGGGCTGGCGGCTGCTGGCACAGCGCTCGGTCGTAGCGCGAGCAGTGGGGACGACCGGCTGGGGGTAGCGCTGATCGGCTGTGGGGGCCAGGGCATGGCCCATCTGCGGCTGCTGGCAGGCAACCCTCAGGTACGAGTGCTGTACGCGTGCGATCCTGACACGGCGCGACGCGAAGCGGCTGCACAGGCGGCAGGCGTTGCGGCGGTGCCAGACCTACGCATGGTCCTCGAAGATGCGCAGGTTGCGGCCGTGTGGATTGCCACGCCCGATCACTGGCACGTGCCTGCTGCCCTGCTGGCCTTGCGAGCCGGCAAACACGTGTACGTGGAGAAGCCGTGCTCCCACAACCTGCGTGAGGGACGCTGGCTCGTGGAGGCCGCACAGCAGTCGGGGCTGTGCGTTCAGCACGGCACGCAGAGCCGCAGCTCGCAGTTCATCGCCCGGGCCGTGCAGCTCTTGAGAGAGGGCATCATTGGCCGTGTGTGCGTGGCCAGGGCGTGGAATGTGCAACGCCGCGGCCAGATTGGCCGGGCCCAGCCCAGCGAACCTCCCAGAGGCGTGGACTACGACCTGTGGCTCGGGCCG
Organism: Pirellulales bacterium; assembly: GCA_023511675.1. Classification (GTDB taxonomy): domain Bacteria; phylum Planctomycetota; class Planctomycetia; order Pirellulales; family JAIMBC01; genus JAIMBC01. Next base: position 7,772 of record JAIMBC010000141.1, on the reverse strand, counting down.
GCGCTGTATGTGCCCTTTCAGGCCAATCGCTTTCATTATCACTGGCACTGGTGGTACGACTTCGGCACGGGAGACATGGGCAACGACGGCGTGCATGAGCTGGACTACGCACGCTGGGGGCTGGGTGTCGAGACGCACCCTACGCGGGTCGCCGCGCTGGGAGGAAAATACTACTTTGACGACGACCAGCAGTTCCCCGATACGCAAACCGTCCTCTTCGAGTACCCAGGGGAAGCGGCCGCAGGCGGGCAGCGTCAGCTCATCTTCGAGATGCGGCTCTGGTCGACCAACTACCCCCACAATGTCGATAACGGCGTGGAGTTCCTGGGCACAGACGGCCACATGGTGCTCAGCAAACGCGGCAAGCTCCTGGTGTTCGATGCTCAGAATCGGCGCGTCGAACTGCCTGATCTACAACCCGCACAGGCCGACCTCGCAGCACACCACGACAATTTCCTCGCCGCCATCCGCACGGGGACGCCGCTGGCAGCCGATGCCCGCACCGCACATCTCTCGGCGGCGCTGTGCCACCTGGGCAACCTGGCCTGCCGCCTGGGACGCTCGCTGGACTTCGACCCCGCCACCGAGCACATCCTACACGACCAAGAGGCCGACCGCCTGCTAGGGCGAAGCTATCGGGATCATTGGGCCGTTCCGCTCGCCGCGGCTGCTCGGGCCTAGCGCAAGAGCGTGTAAATCGCTGCGGCTTGCCGGCCCGCTCTCCGATTGGGGGCCGAGGTCTAACCGCGCCTACGCGGACAGCATGTGCCGGACACACATGGCAGGGCGAACACAGATGGCCCAGCCGTGCCTAGGCAGGCAGCAGAATCTCGCCTCTGCCGACGGTGAGCAAATCTCCGTGCCATAGCAGCCACTCTCTGCCCAGCAGATCTTCCGGCACGGGAAAGCCGCGTCGCCGCAGCGCGCGCAGCAGCACATCCAGAAAGCCAAGACGGCAGCGGCCCGCCGCCCGAAAGGTGGGCAACAGGGCTGGCGGCGGACCGCCCAGCAGGCCGAGCGTGCCACGACGCATGCCCGCCGCCGGCCGGATACCGCAGCCGTTAAACACCAACAGCGTGCCGGCGATCATGTTCACCACCGGAAAATCTCCCACCGCCCTCCCCACGGCAATCAGCCCGCGGCGCATACTGTGGCCCACCTCGTTGCCGGCATCGCCCTCGATCAGGATCGTCCCCCGATTCATTCCCCTGGCGCTGCCGCGGTAGGCCGCACCCGCCAGGTGGCCGGCCCGGCCGCGCACGTGGATCAACCCGCCGCGCATCTCTCCGCCCAGCCAGTCTCCCGCATCGCCCAGCACGTCGATCTCTCCGCCGCGCATTTCCGAGCCCACGTGCCGCCCTGCTGGCCCTTCGACCACGATCGAACCCTCCCGCATGTGCGCTCCAATCCAATGCACGCCGGCCAGGTTGCCCACAAACTCCAGCCGCCCATCCTCCGCCGTTCCCTCGAGGCGAAAGAACTCGGCCAGCGGCACCTGCTGGTTGCCATGGTAGATGGGCAGGCGCTCGATCTCCGCCAGACTCTTGCCGCGCAGGCCATCCGGCGTGATGCCTTCGATCTCGACGGGCACAGAGGTCTGTCCGGTGTAGGCAAGTTTCAGAGGCATGGGTGGGAGTATATCGGCAGGGCAGCAGCCGGCGAAGTGCTTCCTGCGTCGTGCGGCCGGCGGAAGAGGCCCCTGGTGGCGGATTGCATGATCTGCGCCGCCCGTGAGAGAGGTTTCAGGACGAGTCATGGCGTGTGCGTTCGCCAGCGTTCAGCGGGTGGGCGAGCGGAACTGGTGCGGCGGCGTCTTTGCGTTCGCACACCGACAATCCGAGCACACCGTTCAGGCTGTAGACGAGTGGAACTCGTGGGGCGGCGAGAGCACGTGATGTGGCGATCCCGACGCCCCGCGGACGTTCGCTGCGGAGCGAGACCGTCTCCATGCAGTTGCAGGTGATCGCCAATGCCCCACTGACGTGCGATGCCAAGCGCAATACTGCGTGCGGGGGAGGTATCAGTGTGCTGGTGGGGGGCATTGGGCTAGACGAGAGGTTGGATCCGCGACTGCCCCCAACGGCTGGGGCGCTTGAGTCTGGCGCTGTTCGTTGCCTAAACTCTGAGCATGGTTTCCGGCGAGGAAGTGTTTGATGCCTATGGCGTGTTGCGGAAGGCCTTGCTGGCCGAGCGCACGGCATGCGGTTATTGGGAAGGCGAACTCGCCAGTTCGGCACTGGCGACGGCCACGGCTGTCAGTGCGCTGGCGATAGCGGGGGCCGAGACGTGCGGCGGTACGGCTGGCAGGGGCTATCTGGGCGATGCCAGGGGTGGGGCGGGGCTGCCGGACTCGCACCCGCACGCGGGGCTGATCGCAGCGGGAATTGGCTGGCTGGCCGAGCAACAAAATGCCGATGGAGGTTGGGGAGATGCGCCGGGGGCTAGGTCGAACATTGCCTGCACCATGCTGGTGCGTGCCGCGTACCGGCTGGCAGGGGTGGCTGAGAGATATGCGGACCAGGATGGTCGTGCGGCAGCCTATGTGGAGCGATGTGGCGGGCTGCGGGGTTTGAGGCAGCGGTACGGCCGGGACAAGACGTTTGCGGTGCCGATCCTCACCAACGCGGCGTTGGCGGGCATGGTGGCATGGGCGGAGGTGGATCCGCTGCCGTTTGAATTGGCGGCCTTGCCGCAGGGCTGGTTCCGTTTCTTGCGACTTCCGGTGGTCAGCTACGCCATTCCGGCGTTGGTAGCCATCGGGTTGGTGCGGCATGTGCAGTGTGCGCCCCGCAATCCGCTGCTGCGGTTGGTGCGGGGGATTGTGCGGCCGCGGGTGCTGCGGGTCCTCGACGCCATGCAGCCGGCCAGCGGTGGTTTTCTGGAGGCCACTCCGCTGACCAGCTTTGTGGTGATGAGTCTGGCGGCCAGTGGCTGTGTGGGGCACCCGGTGGTGCAGCGTGGTCTGGCGTTCTTGCGGGCCTCCGTGCGCCGGGACGGTTCGTGGCCGATCGATACGAACCTGGCCGCCTGGGTAACGACATTGAGCGTGAACGCCCTGGCCGTTGTGGACCGGGAGCCGGCAGGGGAGCGGTGGCTGGACTGGCTGTTGAGCTGCCAGCACCAGCGCCCCCATCCATATACGGGGGCGGCGCCGGGAGGTTGGGGATGGAGCGATCTGTCTGGAGCGGTGCCTGACGCGGACGATACGGCCGGCGCGCTTGTGGCTCTGGCGCATGCCGCACAGGTGTGCGTGGGGGAGAAGCGGCGGCAGGTGGAAGCGGCAGCGGCGGCCGGCATGCGCTGGCTGCTCGACCTGCAGAATGCTGATGGCGGCTGGCCCACGTTCTGTCGCGGCTGGGGCAAGCTGCCATTCGATCGCAGCGGCACGGATTTGACCGCGCACGCCTTGCGTGCGCTGGCGGCGTGGCAGACGCTCTGGGGAGCGAACGGCAGCAACGCCTGGGGGAGCACGGTAGCGCGTAGCGCAGCGGCGGCTGCCCGCGGCTTTGCGTTCTTGAGGCGTGCACAGCAGCCTGATGGCGCCTGGCTGCCGCTGTGGTTCGGCAACGAGTGGCATCCCGAGGAGGCGAATCCCGTCTACGGCACTGCGCGCGTCTTGCTCGCCTACGAGGCGTGGAACCGATTGCATCTGGAGGAGGCCCGGCGCGGACTGGCATGGCTGGTTCGTAGCCAGACCGAGGAGGGCGGGTGGGGCGGCGGTGCGGCGGATGCACGTCCCAGCGTGGAGGAGACGGCTCTGGCCGTCGAGGCGTTGGCTGCCGCGGCCGTGCGGGCTTGCCGGCAGGGGGATGAGGCCGTACTTTCGACGGCTGTCTTGACGCGGGCGCTCGAACGTGGCACGGAATGGCTGCTGCGGGCGGTGGCGACACAAAAGTATCGTGACGCCTCGCCCATCGGCCTCTACTTCGCTAAGCTGTGGTATTATGAGCGGCTGTACCCCCTGATCTTCGCCACGGCGGCACTGGGCCGCGTCCTGCTCTGGCAGGATGGTCTCGCTCGTGCCCGGGCCGTTTCCCATCCATTACCCACCACCGGCGCTGTGAACCTGGCCGCTTTGTCAACACCAGGAAAAGGGACCGACCTTGGCGATTGCACCTCTGGCGAGCGACCTGCTGCCTGAACCTCCTGCTGCCAAACCGCGGCGGCGAAATACCAGCCATCTCAAGCTTGTGCCGGCGGACAAGGCGCTGCGCACCGCCCTGCGGGCGCGGTGCGAGGCCGCCGCGGGCAAGCTGGACCGCAGCCGTCCCCTGGGCAAGGAGGAGCTGGAACACCTGGCCCGCGGCGTATTGGCGGAGGCGGATTTGCCGGAAGGGTATGTGGGCTGGACGATGGTGGCGCTGGCCAGTGCGTTTTGGCGCGACCAGGTGGCGGCCGTACCTTACACGCGGCGACTGTTCTTGCTGCCGCACTGTCTGAAGCATGCGGAGGGGTGCCCTGCGGAGTATGACGAGTTTGGGCTGGATTGCCGCCGGTGCGGAGCTTGTACGATCGCCGATTTTCGCACGCGGGCCGAGGACTTGGGGTACAAGGTGCTGGTGGCCGAGGGTTCGCCGATCGTGCTGAAGATCATCGTGGGCGGGTACGTGGACGCGATCGTGGGGGTGGCCTGCTTGAACGTGCTGGAGAAGGCGATCGACAAGATTTTGCTGGCGGGCATCCCGTGCATGGCCGTGCCGCTGTTGTCCAGCGACTGCCGCAACACGTCGGTGGATGAGGACTGGGTGCTGGAGATGATCAACACGGAGCATGCGGTGCCGCAGGTACAGACGCGTACGTATTTGCATTTGATGCGCGCGGCGGCGGGCATGTTCGAGCCGGCGGAGCTGGAGCGTCTGGCGCCGCGGTTGCGGGGCAAGGAACGGCTTTCGGAGCGGAACGGCCAGGGATTGAATGGGTTGGATCCGCTGGCGGCGACGGAGGCCATCGCCTACGACTTCTTGACCAAGGGCGGCAAGCATTCGCGGCCCTTCATCACCTTGGCGGTGCGCGATGCCGTGCTCGGCGGCGGCGGTACGCTGCCGGACGGGGCAGAGCGGCTGCGCGAATTGCCGGACCACGTGCGACGCACGGCGCTGGCGATTGAGACGTTCCACAAGGCATCGCTGGTGCATGACGATATCGAGGACGACGATGCCTACCGCTACGGAGACGCGACGCTGCATCGGAAATACGGTCTGGCCACGGCCATCAATGTGGGCGATTACCTGATTGGTATGGGCTACCGGCTGGTCAGCCGCGATACGGCCCTGTTGGGCGCGGAGACGTGTGCCGATATCCTCGACCGCCTGGCGGACGCACACATGAAGCTGGCCGAGGGCCAGGGTGCCGAACTCGTCTGGCGAGATAGTCTGGACAAGCGGTTGACCCCGCTGGACGCCCTGAAGATTTACGCCTTGAAGACCGCCCCCGCCTTCGAAGCCGCTCTCTACTGCGGCCTGAGACTCGCCGGCCCCGTGCAGAATGCCGCCTTCGTCGCTCCCTTTGCGCGCAATCTGGGGGTGGCGTTTCAGATCCTCAACGACCTGAACGATTGGGAGGCCGACCGCCACAACAAGCTGCTTTCGGGCGGAGACCTGCTGGGCGGCCGGCCGACCATCCTCTGGGCGCTGGCCCTGGAGGGATTGTCTGCCGCGCAGCAGGAGGAACTAGCACGCCTGATGTCTGCCCCCCCCACTCCAGCCACGCTCGCCCGGGCACGCGAGCTGTATGAGGCCGCCGCGGCCTTCGAGAAGGCACACCGGCTGGTGGACAAGTATCACCAACGTGCCGAGGCTGTGGCAGACGAGGTCGAGCCCGAAGAACTCCGCCGCCTGCTGTACTATCTGGTGGATACCGTGCTGGAGCGACCCAGCCCGCCCCCTGCACCCGCGGTCGTCACCGACCTGGACATCCTGCCGGCTGCCGCCGCACAACATTAACACGACCGCTCGCTCTGCCCCCCGTATCGAAAACCCCCTCGCACGCCAGCACGGAGACGGCTGCAACCAGACCGCACCAAGCAGATCGCACCATCCGATTGGTACCAGCCTGTTGCCCCTGTCCCAGCCGCCGAGACCTAGCCTCCCACCATCCGCCGCCGGACCCCGCCGCCCTGCCGGCATGACCAAACAAGCTCCCACACCCCAGCTCCTGGCCCTCGTGCACCTGTTCTACCCTGCAGTTGAGCAGCTCGGTCAGTTCGCGCCGCTAGCCGCCTCCGACATGCCTGAACTCCCACGCCGGCTGCTGGCACACCAACAGCACATGACCGTCACCGTGGAGGCCTGGCAAGGCGTGTCCGTCCAGGTCGATGTGCTCGCCCGGCACGAAACCGCCACCCACTATGCCCGCAAGATCCTCCTCCGCCGCAGCGACTCCTTGCAAGTCGTGCAGTTCGGCATCATGCGCGTCAACCTCCCGCTCCTCAGCAGTCCGGTGCGCGCGGCCATTCAGGAGGCGGCCGCCCCCCTGGGCAGGGTGCTCTTGCAACACGGCGTGCTTACCCAGGTAGAATTGTACGACCTCTGGCGCATCCTCCCGGCGGCCGAGCTGGCCGGCTGGCTGGGCGCCGCGACAGGCGAGCCGCTGTTCGGGCGTACGGCCGGCATCGACTGCGATGGCGCACGGGCCGTGGAGCTGCTGGAGATTGTTGCGTCTACACCTTCGGCCCCGCCGCCATGATGATGCCATTGATCCACGCCGCGCACAGGCCCCATCGATGAGACTGGTGTACCTCGCCGCCGGTGCGGGCGGCATGTACTGCGGAAGTTGTTTGCACGACAACACCCTGGCCAGGGCCCTGCTGGAGTTGGGCCATGACGTGCTGTTGGTGCCGACTTATACCCCCCTGCGCACGGATGAGGAGAACGTCAGCCGGCCGCCCGTGTTGATGGGGGGCATCAACGTCTATCTGCACGAGCGGCTGCCCTTTTGGAGCATGCTACCCCGCAGCCTGCGCCGCCTGTTCGATGCCCCCCTGCTCTTGCGTTGGCTGGCAGGACGGGCGGGCAGCGTGCGGCCGGAACGGCTGGGACGTTTGACGCTCTCGGTACTGCGCGGGGAGCATGGCCGGCAGCGGGCCGAGGTGGAACGGCTGGTGGACTGGTTGGTCGAGGCGCGGCCGGAGGTGGTGCATCTTTCGAACTCCATGCTGGCGGGTCTGGCCGAACCGATTGCGCGTCGGCTGGGTGTCCCTGTGGTGTGCACGCTCTCGGGAGAGGATCTGTTTCTGGAGCGGCTGCCTGCACCCTACTATGCAGAGGTACGTGAGGAGCTGCGCCGCCGGGCTAGCCACGTCCAAGCCTTTGTTGCCCTCAACCGCTATTATGCCCAGTTCATGAGCCGCTATCTCGATGTGCCGCCGCAACGAGTACACGTGATTCCTCATGGCTTGCGGCTGGCTGGGCATGGCAGGCGCCAGCGCCGCAGCGATGGGGGCTTCTCCATTGGCTATCTTGCACGAATCTGTCCCGAAAAGGGACTGCACCTGCTTGTGGACGCGCTGGCGCTTTTGAGAAAGGACGGCGCCGTACCGCCTGTGCGGCTGCGTGCCGCCGGCTACCTCTCGTCGGCCGATCGGCCGTATCTGCGCCAGATCATGGCCGCCGCGCAGCGGCGCGGACTATCAGACGCCGTGGAGTACGTGGGGGAGGTGGATCACCCCGCCAAGATCGCCTTCTTGCAGTCTCTCGATGTGTTCAGCGTGCCGGCGGTTTACCAGGAAAGCAAGGGCCTCTCCGTGTACGAGGCGCTGGCCAATGGTGTGCCTG
>JAIMBC010000140.1 GCA_023511675.1 Pirellulales bacterium | reverse complement strand
AATCATGCTCATCCACGTGGGAGGTACGTTGGCAGACGTCGAGCTGCGCCGCGAGCCTTTCCCCGTGGTCAGCCACGCCGTGCAACAGCTCCACCAAGGCCTGCGGCGCTGATCCACGCCCAGCCCCTAAGCTCGCCAGCAGAGGCCCAAGCCGCCGCAACACGCTAGCCCACCGCCGCCGCAGCCTGACAACCAAACCCGCCGCCAGCCCTTCAGCCCGCTCGCCCCCTGAAACTCGCCCCCCCAGGTGCCACCTGACGGTGCCCTAGTAGTTGCACTCGACCCCGCGCCGCCGCAATGCGCGATAGAGCGCTGCCACGCCCGTGAAGAGCACGGCGTCGATGCCCACAGCGCGGGCAGCTTCCACATTCTCCGGCCGATCGTCGGTGAAGAACGCCTCCGCCGCATGGACGCCGGCCAGCTCCAATGCGGCCAGGTAGATTTCCGGCTGCGGCTTGGCCAACCCCACGCGGTAGCTGAGCACCTGGGGCGAGAACGCCTCGAGCAACGAACCATAGCGGCCGTTGGCAACGTACTCCCAGTGCACTTCGCAGGTATTGGATAGCAGCGCCAGCCGATGTCCGGCCGCCGCAAGATGAGCCACCAGCGGGCGGATGCCTGCGTTCGGCCGAAAGATGGCCGCAGCCCCCTCACACAGCGCAGAAAAGTCTGGCCGTGTGCCTGTGGCGCGGCAGAACTCTTCATAGAACTGACGCGTGCTCACCTGCCCGCACTCGTAGGCGTGTTGCAGGCCAGAGTCGAACACCGCGCGACGTACCGTTGACGGTTCCAGGCCCGCTACTTCGGCCATCTGCCGGCAGGCCTGCTCGTGGTCGAAGTACAACAGCACATTGCCCAGGTCAAAGAACAACATCCTGGGCGATGCACGCACACCCTCTCTGTGCACGTCGAACCTCTCGCAAACATGGTCGAGCAAAGCCGTGATTGTACCGTTGGCGCTGCCCTGGCAGCCAGACCGCTGGAGACACACCTGTTTGCGCCATGCGTACATTCTCGATCAAGTCGTGGTCGGAGAAAGCCGCGAGCTTTTGGCGCCTGCCGCCCTGCTGGCCGCACGGTTGCGGCCTCCGTCCCTGCATATGCCGGAGAGAAGCGTGGTGAGGCACAAAATCGACAAGTGGCCCCGCCGTCCCTGCATGGGCCGGAGCCAGGGGGAGCAGTTCCCTGCGTGCCGGTTACGGTTTAGCCAGGGGGGCATAGCGGGCGATGATGGCGCGTGCGGCGCGCAGGCCGTCCAGTGCGGCACTGACAATGCCGCCTGCGTACCCTGCACCCTCTCCAATGGGATAGACGCCGGCGGCAGAGGGACTTTCCAGCGTGTGCGGGTCGCGCACAATCCGCAGGGGCGAGCTGCCTCGTGCCTCGGGGCCCACGAGCGTGGCGCCCTGCAAGAACTGCCCGCGCCAGCGTCGGTCGAAGCCAAGCAGCGCCTGGCGGATTGCCTGGGCCGCGGCTGGGGGTACTAGCTCTGCCACATCGGCAGCGACAACGCCCCGCGTGTAACTGCTAGGGAAGGGACCGCTGCTTGTGCGGCCGGAGACATAGTCGGCTGCCCACTGGATGGGACACCGATACGCCTCGCCGCTCAAGGCCGCCGCGCGGCCTTCGAACAACCGCTGCCACTCCATGCCTGCCAGGGGGTGATCGGAGGGGAACTGGCTGGGTTCCAGCGTGACCATGATGCCGCTGTTGGCAAAGGGGGAGGCACGCCGCGACAGGCTCATGCCGTTGGTGGAGAAGTAGCCCGGCTCCGAGACGCTGGGAATCACCTGCCCGCCGGCGCACATGCAAAAGGTGAACACTCGCGTCTCACCCCGGTAGACCAGTGCATAGTCGGCCGCGCCCAGCCGGCGGGCCAACTCGCTGTCTCCGTACTGCACGCGATTGACTTGCTCTTGAGACTGTTCGATCCGCAGGCCGAACTGGAAGGGCTTGGGGACCATGGCCAATCCCTGGCGGAAGAGCATGGCGTACGTATCGCGAGCACTGTGGCCGATGGCCAGCACCACCACCTCGGCCGGGATGTAGCCGCTGCTGGTCCCCACGCCCCGCACGCGGCCGGCGGCGAGGTCGAGGTGTTCCATTCGGCAGCAGAAGCGGAAGCGGCCTCCCCAGGCCTCGATCCGCTGACGCAGTGCCTTGACCACTGCCGGCAGACGATTGCTGCCCAGGTGGGGCCGGTATTCGTATACCAAAGACGGCTTGCCCTTGCAGGCGGCAAAGATCTCCAGCACCCGGCGCAGCTCGGGGCCGCTGGCCCGGCAGGTGAGCTTGCCGTCGCTGAAGGTGCCCGCCCCCCCCTCGCCAAACAGGTAGTTGCTCTCGGGGTCCAGCGGACCGCCGGCATCGAATGCCCGCACGTCGCGAATGCGATCCCGCACAGGCCGGCCCCGCTCCAGCACGAGCGGCTGGTAGCCTTGCTGGGCCAGGAAGTAGGCCGCGAACAACCCTGCGGGGCCTGAGCCCACGATCACCGGCGGGTGCGTCAGCGGAAGCGAACCCGGCGAGGGCAACGCAAAGGGCGGCTCTGTATACGGTTCGATCCGCAGCCCCCGCGCAGCCAGCGGCCGATGCGGCAGGTCCCGCACGTCCAATTCCAGCGTGTAAACGAACTCAATCCGGGACTTGTCGCGCAGGTCCAGGCTCTTCCGCAAGATGCGCCAGCGTGCAAGCTGGTCGCGGGGCAGCCCAAGCAGGCTCAGCGCGCGCTGGGGCAGCTCGGCCTCGTCGAATTCGGGCGGCACGCGCAGGTTGCTCACTCTCAAGGGCATGGGCGGTGCATCCGTCTGTGAGAGCACTGAATACTCTTTGTACTCCCGCTTCCCCGCCAACGGAAAGCCGCCCGGCGAAGCCACACAAACCAGGCCCGAGGCTCAACTCGGGTCGAAATCCCCAGCTCGGCCCGCCGGCTGCCCTGGCTCGTCGGCGCCTCGTCACACCACGCGCTGGGCCATGGTGAGACCTTAGCGCAGGCCTGCCTGGAATGCCCTGCCTGAGCGTACACGAGCCACGCTTGTCTCCTACCGCTGCTACGTCGCTCTACAAGGCCGCCATAGTCCCCTTGTTAAGCGCAGGACGTTGCCCAGCTCTTGGCTCCCCTGTTCACAGTGGCCAGGCTGGGAGGGCCATCCAACGCCTGCCCAAGGCGTACCGCTACCGAGTTCGCTGACTCCGCCCCACCTGGCAAGCTACACCGGTGCGTTTAGCGTGGTCAAAACGGGTCTTGCCAGTGCCAGTACGCACGCCATCCTCTACCGGAGGCCGACGCCATTGCCAGCATTCTCTCCGCCCGCGAAGAAGGGAGCGACGTCTTGATACGTTGTGCGAATGCCTCATACCTGCCTGCTTCGTCATAGAGCCGGCCGGCCTCGACGATTCGCTCCTCGTCTCCAGATGCCAACGACTGATCGAGAAGATTCTGCAAGGCGGCGTCTACCTCCCCTCGTCGACCGGCAAGCATCAGCAGCCGAACGTAGACGTGCGGCCGCTTGGCAAGGACGCTGGCTGGACGAAAGTCCTTACGTTCCAACAGCTTCTGGGCAGCCGCGGCGTCCCGTTGCCTCACGATCAGGGACGCCCACGCGCATTGAAAGTCCGGATCGTCGGCAAGCGTCGGCGACCACTGCTCAACGAGCAGGCGCGCCGGCTCCAATTGCTCAGCGTCGATAAGCCGGTTCAGGCAATCAACCACCAATGCCGGGTTCGTGCGCGCGCTCTCCAGGATCTTGCGAACCACCTCCCCCGCCCGATCCGTCCTGCGCACCCTCAACAGTTCGTCAACGAGCCGCAGGCCAACCTCGGCGCTGCCATGCCCGCTCGACTCCCAGACGGCTTGTACAAAGTCAGCCAAGCTGGGGCTTCGCTCTTCTCTTCGCCCGAGTTCCGGTTTGAAGTGCTCCCAAACGATGTCGCGCAGCAGCGGATCGTCGGAGCGCCGGGAAAGTTCCCAGTAACGCACAGCCGTCTGCAAGACCTTCCACGCCGGCGCCTTTCGCAACCGGTAGAACTTCAGCAGGGCCAAATAGGACGCTGGATGAGGACAATACGTGGCCAGTGCCTCAAGATCGGCTTGCACACGGTCTGGCTTCTCCAGCATGTCCTTCATCGCCGCGGCGATCAGGCGATCCAGGTGCGGCTCCACGCCTTCGCGGGGAATGATCTGCGCGAAAAGCCGCAGGTAGTCGCGCAGCAGGGGCGATTCATCAACGGTCTTGCGGCTGCCAATCCTCAGGGACTCTTCCAATGCGAGCGCATCTTCGGCATGCAGGACCAACACCGCTGGCAGGTCCAACCTTGTCTCGGGATCGCCCGTATCCTCACAGAGGAACTTGCGCACCTGCCTTGCAAGTTTGCTTTCGCGTTCCATTTCGCCCGGCGGTAACACGGGCAGCCTGGCAAGAACTGGAATAACGTCGATCCGCTTTTGCCTTTGTTTCGAGGCCCGCTGGATTGCCCTCAGAACCTCGCGTGCACCCTCCAGGTTCTCTTGATTGTTCAAGAGCAGGCACACCACCTTGTCCGGCAGCAGCGTGGTGGCCACTCCCCCAATCTCGGTAACGCCCGTGCGAGCGTCGATGAGCAGATAATCTGGCTTGAACTCCTCGCGAATGCGTTCCTTCAGCTCGAGAAAGAAGGGGATGCCCTCTGCCTCGTCCTTGTAGAACAACTCATGCCAGTCCAGTTCAGCGAGCCGGCGCCAGTATGAGGCCGTGAGCACGTTTCCCGCAGGCATGAGGAAGATCCGCCCGTCTCCCTCCTGTTCGCTGGGCACTTGGACCACGTAAGGCGCAATCTTCTCCAGGCTTGCGTTCTGCTTGAAGAAGGCGTAAATGCAATCGACGATCCCCGCGGTGATGTCTGGCAGCGGCCGCTGAGCGTGGAGGCGGAACTTGTGGTGCAAGCCTGGCGCCTCGAGGTCCAGGTCAAGTGCAAACACGTTTTGCCCCAGGCGAGCAAGGTACGTGGCGGCATTCGCCAAGGCCAGCGTCCTGCCCGTGCCGCCCTTGTATGCGTAAAAAGTGATTGTCTGCATGCTCAGCCCTTGCCAATCGGAAGCAAGACTCCCCAATCCTGCACGCGCCTCACCTCTGCCTGGAGTCCGACTTCGCCATAAACCTGTAAGGCGCTGTAAAACCGAGCGATGCGGTTACCCGGGAGAACGGGTGGGTCTGCTGGGTCAGAAGGCATGGTGGGAACCCCAAGAGACGGATCTTGATCCTCACCCCTGAGTGCCTTTCGAACCTCGGGCAGGGCAAAGAACAGGCGGAGCAGATTGTCCATGGCGCGGGACTGGATCAGCGCCCCCGTTTCCCAACGAGAAATCGTCTCTTTCGCGACTCCCAGACGTGTGGCCAGTTCCTTTTGCTCCAAGCCAAGCGCTTTTCGAGCGGCTCGGATTTGCTCCGGCGTCAGCAGGCGCAGCCTGGCACGCAGGGCGTTGCTGATCTGCTCGTCGGCATGATTTGTAAAGACCAACTCGCCACACGCCTGGCACCTGGGGACCTCGAACTCGGGGAGGTGGACGCTGTGAGGCACTCCGTCGTGCTTGACGTTGGCCGTGTACGGAATGACCACCGGTCGCACCTGACCCTCCAGGCAGGCCGGGCAAGGCCAGGGGAAGGGGCGATCTCCACGCTGCCGCTCAGAACGAGGTTTGGCTGCGCGCTTCATGGACGGAACTCAAGCCTCGTGAATGTTGACAACATAGATGGTCGGGTCATCGGGATCGCTGGGATCCTGGCAAAACAACCGCGTCTCGACATACAGCCGCCGACCCTCGACGACGGGGCGAAGATCGTAGTGGTATCAGTGCCGTGACCACTCAGGGCGCGTTTCAACAACCTCGTCGATCTCGCCGCCCTCCTCGACATATTCCAGTAGAAGCTCGGCAAATCTCTTCTGCGTGTAGCCGTCGAGATTCCGGCGAAGCCACTCCCACGCCACCTGCGTGAAATTGACGTAACCACTGAATTTGTAGTTAGATAGGGCGTTCTTGTAGCAACGCAGCTTCTCGGGGTCCGTGAGCCGTGCCATGCTTGGTGCCTTTCGAACCGGCTCACTTATTGGGATTGTAGCCTCATAGGTGACGAAAGTCAATTCAAGATCACGCTTCGTACCCGCATCAGTCTAGCAAGATGATATAAGTCAATCAACATTCGCAGCCTACAGAGGCGACACGTAGCGCGCACAAGTAAGCCCCAGCCACACTTCCGGCCTTGACGTTACCAGGGAGTTAGCGGAGGCAGGCTGCATGCCTTTCAGAAAAGACTGCTACAGGCAGGGGCACCGGACGCCCGCCCCCCGCCTCCAGGTCAAGGTTCCCCCGACGGCTGCCTTCCCTGTTCGAGGCGGGCCGGATGCCCGCACCGCCAGTGGCACTGCGGACCGCTTCACCGCCTTCCCGTCTTCAAGTGGTCTTTGAGGGCCTGGAGAGTTTGGCTATGCTCTGCGGCCGCATTGCTGGGCTACACCACGGAAGGAATTGCCAGGGGCACGGGGCTGTACCGGTACGCCGCGCTGAATCAGTAGCACACCGGCACGTTCCGAGGCGGCCAACGCTGCTGGCACCGCGCCAACACCTACTCTGGATTGCCGCTGTGACGACTGCTGCGGACCGCCGTACGCTCTCCCTCTCTACAGCCAAGCATGTGATTGTGGCCGCTGCCTGTTTGGGCATGGCCTTTACGCAGCTCACCCAGTCGCCGGCCACCACGCAGTTTGCCATCTCGCTTGGTGGCGGCCCTCTGCACGTGGGCATCTTGACGGCGCTGCCGTTTGCCTTGCTGTTGATGCAGCTTGTGGCCGCAGCGTGCATGCGGGCCCAGAGGCGGCGCAAGTACGTCTGGGTGGCCACCGGTGTTGCCCAGCGGCTGGTATATCTGCCGATCGCCGTGGGCCCCTGGCTCTGGCCGGAGATGCCTGACGCGGTGTGGCTGTGGTCGTTGATCTGTGCGGCGGCTGCCAGCCAGGCGCTGCTTCACTTTGGCACGCCGCTATGGCTTTCGTGGATGGGAGACTACCTACCGCCGGACGGTCTGAATGCCTTCTGGGGGAGCCGTCATCGCTGGACGCAATGGACCGCGGCCATCACGCTCGGCGCCGTGGCATTCGTGTGCTTGTTTCAGCGCGCGGCCGTGCGCCAGGCATTTTGTGCCATGCTCCTGTGTGGGGTGGTGCTGGGCGTGGCGGAGAGCCTGCTGTTCTTGTGGATTGCAGAGCCCAGCAGCGCCACGGGCTGCGGCCGCGCTTGGTGGCAGGCGGCGGTGGCACCTTTCCGCGATCGGGACTTTCGCAGCTTCATTGGATTCTCTTGCTTCTGGCAAATTGCCACGATGACGGGCGCCCCCTTTATTAGCGTGTATCTCCTCGAGTACGTGGGCATGGATCTGTTCCACGTGCTGCTGTTGTGGATGCTGTCGTGGGTTGGCGGATCGCTCTGCTCTCGCACCTTTGGGCGGCTGGTGGATCGGCACGGGCAGCGGCCGCTGCTGAACATATGCACGGCTTTCAAATCCGTGTTGATGGTGGCCCTGCTCGCCGTTCCTCCGGAGCCGCAGGCGGCATTTCGGCTGTTGTTGCTGGTGTTCATGTTCGACGCGATGCTGAACTCGGGCATTGCCATTGCCAACAACGGCTTCTTGCTGTTGCGTTCGCCGCGCGAGGACCGAGCGATGTTCATTGCGGCGGGCACGGCAGTGGCGGGCATGATCGGCGGGCTGACGTCCGTGGTTTCGGGCTGGCTGCTGAGCCTGGCCCCGGGCTGGCACGTCGTCTGGCAGGGGCGCATGGTGGTGCCCTATCACCTGGCCTTTGCGGTCAGCCTGCTGCTGAGGCTGATGGCAGCGTTGCTCTCACTACGGATTCAGGAAGCAGGAGCCGCTTCCGCCAGAGAGTTGGTTGTCTCTCTCTTCCGGCCGCGGCAGACAGAGCCGGCCCCCGCTGCCCTCGTTCGGCAGCATGCCTCGTCGCTGCGGCGTGCTGCGTGAGCCACGGTGGTGGACGGCGCTTTGCCGGACCAGTACCCTAGGTACAGTGCGTCGCCAAGCGAGCGGCGCCGTGCGGCACGCCAGCGCTGCCATGCGAGCGTGTGCGACCCCGCCACCAACTGCCGCGGCGCTGCAAGGCGCCGAGCACCTAGCGCTCAAGACCATGCCGCCTGTTCGACTGCCCAACTTTGTGGGGGGTACCTGGCGCCGGCCCCAGGCCGAGGCCTGGCTGCCGGTGTTCAACCCGGCCACCGCGGAGGTGCTGGCCGAAGTTCCGCTCTCCGCTGCTGCCGAACTGGATGAGGCCGTGGCATCGGCCACGGCTGCCCAGGCTGCCTGGCGGGACGTGCCGGTGACAGAACGCGTCGGCTACCTGTTCCGCTATTTCCGGCTGCTGGAAGAGCACTATGAGGAGCTGGCACGGACCATCACCCGGGAATGCGGTAAGACGCTGGCCGAGGCCCGCGGCGAACTCCGCCGCGGTCTGGAAAGCGTGCAAGCCGCCTGCGCCCTGCCCCTGCTGCTGCAAGGCTACAGCAATGAGCAGCTTGCTTACGACCTGGATGAGCATCTGTTTCGCCAGCCGCTGGGCGTGGCCGCAGCCGTCACGCCCTTCAACTTCCCCGCCATGATTCCGCTCTGGTTCTTGCCCTATGCTGTGGGCTGCGGCAACGCCTTGCTGCTGAAACCCAGCGAGCGCGTGCCGCACACGGCGGTCAGGCTGGTTGAGCTGTTGGCAGAGACGGGGCTTCCCCGCGCGCTGGTACAGCTCTTGCACGGCGGGCAAGAACTGGTACATGCCATGTGCGATCATCCAGGCATCCACGGCATCTCACTGGTGGGTTCGACCCAGGCAGCGCGTGCCGTGTATCAGCGGGCAGCAGCGGCCGGGAAGCGCGTGCAATGCCAGGGCGGCGCGCGCAACGCGCTGGTGGTCATGCCCGATGCCGACCTCGATGGCGCCGTTCAGGCCGCAGCCGACGGCGCCTTCGGCTGTGCCGGCCAGCGTTGCCTGGCCACCTCTCTGGCCATTGCCGTGGACCAGGCACGGCACAGGTTCATCCCCGCCATCCAGGCCGTAGCCGCTAGCCGCCGCGTAGGTAACGGGCTGGACCCACAGGTCGAGATGGGACCGCTCATCACGCAAGAAAGCCAGGCACGCGTCGTACGCTTCGTGGCAGAGGCGGAAAACGCCGGTGCCAAGCCGCTGCTTGACGGCAGAGGCCGCCGCGTGCCGGGCTACGAACAGGGATTCTTCGTTTTTCCCACGGTGCTGGCCGCTACCGCAGACGCCGCCCTGGCCCACGCCGAAGTGTTCGGGCCTGTCCTCAGCTTGCTGGAGGCCCGCAATCTGGACGAGGCCCTTTCCCTCATCAACAGCGGCCGTTATGGCAACATGGCTTGCCTGTTCACGCGCGATGGTGCGGCGGCCCGCCGCTTCCGCTATGAGGCGCAGGTGGGCAACGTGGGCATCAATGTGGGCGTGGCCGCACCGATGGCATGGTACCCGTTCAGCGGGTGGAAAGAGAGCTTCTTTGGCGATCTGCACGCCCAGGGCCGCCATGCGGTAGAGTTTTACACCCAAACCAAGGTGGTGATGGAGCGCTGGCCCCGTGGGCGTGGCGGCAGCGTGTCCTAGGCCTTGGCGAATCGGTCGCGTCCCGTTTGCGTCCATTCTGGAGAATTTGCTGAGCGGGCGTCCTGTGGAGATTTCCTGAGCGCACGCGCCGCTGCACTAGCTGCGGCCACGGGACAGGCCCTTCTGCTCCCTTTCGTAGGACGGAGTCGGCCGATCGTTGTAGCTCGGCTCCCAGGCTTCAGGACTGGCGGCGAAGGCCATGCTCGACCGCCTGGCCAGTACCGTCGGCCCCGGCGTTAGGACGGGCAGCAGCGAGCTTCGTCTGCACACGGTCGGTGTCGCGTGGACGGCGCATCTTGTCCTGCGCACACAAGGTGCAGCGGACAGCTTCGTCTGCACTCGATCGGTGTGCGCCCCCACCGCCGGTTTCTTCGTATTGCCGCCGAAGAACAAGAGGACGTGATGGAGAGGGCTGCGCACCCGCGCCGGCTGGACAATCTGTAGCGACCCATTTGTCCGCTGCCGTAGGAGCGTGAACAAGTGGGCACAAAGCGTGGCGGCGACGGGTGTACGGCACCGTTGTCGCGGCAGACCGCCTTCGGTCGGCCATTTGCCTGTGAAACGGCCGTGCCAGGGCACGTCCCTGGACGAGTTTCGTATCACGTGTCATGTACGTTTTGGCCGCCTCGGGTAGTGGCGGATGGCCCCTCCGCCGCAGCCGCCATCCGTGCCGCGCAGAGGGATCCAAGTCCAGCGGCCAGTGCCAGCAGCAGTGGGCGCCAGGCAATACTCCCAGCAGCAAGCCAGATGGCGGTCTCGCCCAGCTCCAGCAGGGCGACAACGGCCAGTCCCCAGGACCACCCCCGCCAGAAGGCCTTGCGCCGGTTCTTCTCGCCCGGCGTCCTGTGGCTCATGTTGTGTTCACCTTCAGCAGGCATTGGGGCAAGCGGCGTGCGTGCAGCCGTGTGGGGGCTGTGGCACCAACAAGACTGTAGCCGCGACAGGCGCTCGTGCGGGACCATGAGCCGCACCGTGCCAACCTGGCAGCCCGAGATGTACGGTGCAGATCATATGCTCGCTGCCCCGGCATCGGCAACGCCGCAAGACAAGGGCTTTCCTCCCGGCGTTGGGCCGGCGGGCGCGGGCCGGCGCGCAATCGCCCTGCACAACCTGCCGCGCTGGTGCGCCTTGGCGATCGAGTTGCGCCCTTTCGTCGCCTTGCCGCTGTCTTGCAGCAGCGTCCCCCTGCCGATCACGGCCCACGTTTTGAGCTGCTCGAGTTTCGCAGCCCTCCCGGGCTTGCTGCCCATTGCTCTCCCGCAGGTTCTCTCTTCACACCGCCCCAAGCACCTGCACGTTGCTGCTGCACGGGGCTTTGGTTATACTCACGCCGCCTTTGGCGGGCTGCCGGATGCACGATTTTGACGGAGCGAACACCACACCCGTGCTGCGCGTGGGAATTGGGCACGACACGCATCGACTCGCTGCTGGCCGCCCGTTGCGGCTGGGCGGGGTGCTCGTACCGCACGATGCCGGGCTGGTCGGACACAGCGATGCCGACGTGTTGCTGCACGCCGTGATCGACGCCTTGCTGGGTGCGGCTGGTCTGGGCGATATTGGCGAGTGGTTCCCCGATGGCGACCCTGCCAACGAGGGCCGAGACTCGGCCGACATGCTCCGTCAGGTGCTGGAGCGTCTGCACGTCGACGGCTGTCGGGTTGTAAATGTCGACTGCATCGTGTTCGCGCAACAGCCCCGCCTCGGCCCCTACAAGGAGACGATTCGCAACCGCCTGGCCGCGCTGCTGGACGTGCCGCACACGTTTGTCAGCGTCAAGGCCAAGACGGGAGAGCACGTCGGCCCCATCGGCCGCGGCGAAGCCATGGCCGCGCAGGCCGTGGTGTTGCTGGAGTGCCCTGAGCCTACCCGTTGATGTTCCCATGCCGATTCGCCTTTACAACACGCTCACTCGGACCAAGGAGCCGTTCGAGCCTGTGCAGCCGGGCAAGGTGGGCATTTACCTGTGCGGTCCCACCGTCTACAAGCCAAGCCACATCGGCCACATGGTCGGCCCCGTGATCTTCGACACCATCAAGCGGTATCTGCAATGGAACGGCTATCAGGTCACGCTGGTGGTGAACATCACGGACGTGGACGACAAGCTGATTGCCGAGTCGCAAGTCCGCGGTATCAGCATGGCCGCGCTGGCGGAGGAGATGACGGCCGACTATATGCGCAATCTTGCCGCCGTGGGAGTCGATACCGTCGATCATTTCCCCAGGGCCACGGCACACATCGACGAGATCGTGGCCTTCGTTTCCGAGCTGATCGCACGCGGCTATGCCTATGTGGCCGATGGCGACGTGTATTTCGACGTCTCGCGCGATCCCGAGTATGGCAAGCTCAGCCGGCGCAGTGTCGAGGAGATGCAGGGCGAGGGGGGGACCACGGCGGAACGCAAGCGGTCGGCAGCGGACTTCGCGCTGTGGAAGAGTGCCAAGCCGGACGAGCCCTCCTGGCCCAGTCCGTGGGGGCCGGGCCGGCCCGGTTGGCACATTGAATGCTCTGCCATGAGCCGCAAACTGCTGGGCCGCACCTTCGACATTCACGGGGGCGGGCTGGACCTGGTGTTCCCCCATCACGAGAACGAAATTGCTCAAAGCGAGTGCTGCCACGGCGTGCCCCAGGCCAAGTACTGGCTGCACAACGGGTTGATGCAAGCATCGGACGAAGTGGGAAAGATCGGCGGCCGACATACCCGACGTGCCGAGCCTCAACCGGGCGATCAGCAAGCCCAGGAAGCGGGCAAGATGGGCAAGAGCAAGGGGGCCGCCCCCTTTAGCGAGTTGCTCAAGACCTATAGTGGAGAGACCATCCGTTTCTTTCTGCTTTCTACCCACTACCGCCGCCCCATCGATTTCAGCGAGGAGCGAATCCGCGAGGTGGAGCGCGGCCTGGAAAAGTTCTACGGCCTGTTCGCACGCTACCAGCGCGTCACCCAAAAAAGCTTCTACGACTTGCCCGCCACCCGCCGCCGCGAAGACGGCCAGTTCGAGCCCGGCCAGGACCCCTTTCTGCTCGAGGTCCACACCTGCCGCGAACGCGTGCTGGAGAACATGGACGACGACTTCAACACCGGCGGCGCCATCGGCGTGCTGTTCGACCTGGTGCGCCTCCTCAACCGTTACTGCGACGAACATGGCCTGGAATCCGCGCCGCAGCCCCAGACCGTCGCCGTCTGGGAACGGGGCATGTTCACGCTCCGCGAACTGACGGCCACGTTGGGACTCTTCCGTGCCCCGCCTCAGGCGACCCACGCCGCGCGGGACGAGCTGGTCCCCCGCCTGCTCGATTTGCTGGTCAGCGTGCGGGCAGAGGCCCGCGCAGCCCGCAACTTCGCTGCGGCCGATCGTATTCGCCAGGGGCTCGCCGAACTGGGCATCACGCTTGAAGACCGGCCCGGAGGCACGGTGTGGGTGCTGCCCAAGTAGCCCCTGGACAAGACCCTGCATCCTCGCTCCGTCCTGCGGCGGCCCCCGCGGCGACTGCCAGCGCTATCCCAGTGCCGCTGTGCGTGCTCGGCGTGGACCCGGGCCTGAACTGCACCGGCTATGGGGTGCTCGAGGTCCGCCCCGGCGCGATCGGCCTCAGGGAGGCAGGTTTGATTCGCACGCTGGCCTCTGCGGACCTGGCGGCACGGCTGGCAGAAATCCACCAGGGAATCGGCGAGGTCCTCGCGGCATTTCGCCCTGCCGCCCTGGCGCTGGAGCAGATTTACTCCCACTACCAGCATCCTCGCACCAGTGTGCTGATGGCCCATGCGCGAGGCGTGATCTGCCTGGCGGCCGCGCAGGCAGGCATTCCGCTGGCTCACTATGCGGCAACCCAGGTGAAGAAGACGCTCACCGGCAGCGGCCGGGCGGGCAAACCGCAGATGCAGCGAGCCGTCTGCCGCGAGCTGGGCCTGACCGCCCCCCCCGAGCCTCCCGACGTGGCGGACGCCCTGGCGCTGGCACTCTGCCACGTGTATCTGGAACCAGCCTGGCTGGCAGTGATGCGCGCAGGCGCAACACCGTCTGCCAGGGGCCGCGTGGTTATGCACCCCGAAGAATCGCCTTCGTCATGATTCACAAGATTACCGGCGAACTGTTGGCACTGGGCGATGAGTCCTGCATTATCGGCGCGGGCGTGTTCGAGTATGAGGTGCGCGTACCCGAGTTCACCCGGCGCCAGCTCCAAGCCAAGCTCGGGCAACAGGTGAGTCTGTTCACGATCGACTATCTAGAAGGCAACCCCGCCCACGGCCGCCTGACACCGCGGTTGATCGGCTTTCTAAGCGAGGTGGAGCGGGAGTTTTTCGAGTTGATCTGCTCGGTGGACGGAGTGGGGGTCAAGAAGGCCCTGCGCGCCATGGTGCGGCCCGTGCCGGAGGTGGCCACGGCCATCGAGGAGCAGGACCTGAAGCTGTTGGCCAGTTTGCCGGGCGTGGGCACGGCTACTGCCGAGAACATTGTGGCCAAGCTGCGTCGCAAGGTTCCCAAGTTTGCGCTGCTGGTGGCTCGAGACGTGCCCGTCGCCGCCGAGGTCGAGCGCGATGTGGTCGCAGATACCTTCGAGGCGCTGCGCCAACTTGGCCATTCTGAAGCCGACGCCCGCAAGAAGCTCGACGCCGCACTGGCCGCCAAGCGCAAGTACCCGGACGTGCAGTCGCTCTTGCAGGCCATCTACGAACAGAGCCGCAAGCCCGTGTAGGCACGGCGCGCAGCATGCGGTGAGCCATGCCGCACCCAATGGCCGGCGTGTTGGCCTTGGCGATCTCAGCAAGAACTGCCGCCTGCCGTTTGCCCTGCGGCGGACGCGAGGGAGCGCCAATCCTGGAGGGCCACGCTCCGTCGTGGCCGTGATTCCCGCCCACGGTTTGCGCTGGCTGGCGGACGCGACGGAGCGCGTCCCTCCAGGGAGCGGATGGAGGGCCGGGCGCGCTCATGAAGGGCGACGCTCGCCGATGGAGGGCCACGCTCCGTCGTGGCCGCGATGGCCGCCCGACGTTTGCGCCGGCCCGGACGCGACGGAGCGCGTCCCTCCAGGGGCGGATGGAGGGCCACGCAGATCTCTGCGCGCCATGGGTAAGGATCCGTTCCACCCACTGCGGCTGCACCAGCTCCAACGGCAGGAAGGTTTCGAGGTTGGGCGCTACCAGAGCGGGTGCCGGCGGGCTCGGCGATGAGCGCGAGCCTGTGTCGCTCGACACGTCTCAGTTTGCGGCCGCCGGATGGCTCAGCAGGCGGGTCCAGGGGCGGTGCGTGCAGGTTGGCGAGGTGGCTTGGACTACGATCGACAGCCCCCACAGCAGCAACCTCCCT
>JAIMBC010000139.1 GCA_023511675.1 Pirellulales bacterium | reverse complement strand
CCTTTATGAGGCGGCAAATGCCCCCGCCGAGGCCAAACTTGTATCCCGCCGCCCCTCTCCCCGCATCCCTGCTCTCTCCTCCCTGCTCTGCCGTCACTCCTCTCTGCGCCTCCCTCTAACGCCTCCCTCCTCACTCCTCTCTACTCCCTCCTCTCTACTCCCTCCTCTCTACTCACTCCTCCGTCGCCCGTGTTCGCCGCCCCCCGGCGCGATGGTGCCGGTGTACGGTTACCCGTTTGCGGCTCCTACAAACCAGCCGTGCAATGCCGCTATGCCGCTCGGGACGCGGCGGTGGGCGAAGCCGAAAGCTTGTCAGACAACAGACGGTCCAGCGTGCGGTCGAGCTTCTCGCCGTATGCCTGCGGACTGAAGTGACGGCGGACATACTGGTAGCCAGCGTCCCCTAGCTTTCTGCGCGCTGCGGCAGACCCACACAGATGCAGGATGCGTTCTGCGGCCAGCCTCGGATCGTCCTGGAAATCAAGCTCGACAAGCGCCTGTTCGCAGCCTTTCAGTCCGCGGCGACCGCAGGCCGTAGTAACGATCGGCTTGGCCTGGCCCAGGGCCTCCAACGTTTTGATCGAGATCCCGGCGCCCCGGAATAAAGGAATCACCACGAGCTTCGCACCACGGTAAATGCGCCCGAGATCCTCCACCACTCCCAATAAGTGTACAGACGCGTCACGGACATTGAGGCGCCGGCACACGGAGCCAACAATGGCCCAACGCACACCATGCTGTTTCAGGTGAGGCGCAAACACGTGCTCATAAAACCATTCTGTGCCTTCCACATTGGGAGGATAATCGCTGCCTACAAACAGCAAGTCGTACAGAGGGCCAGCGCTCTCCTCAGCCGGAAGGCCAGGGTCCGTCAACTCCACCGGCTGGGGAACATAGATGGAGTTCGCGGCGCCCCTCTCCCCGGCGAGCAGCGCCTCGTCCTCGTTGATCATAAATACAGCATCGAACAGCGAGTATAGCTCGAACTCGAGATTCAAATGCTGTGTGGCTACCGCCGGGGCCGTATCCGACGTCAGAAACTGGCGGCTGATAAAGTCATGAGATTCCAGAATCCGCACTGCGTTGCCAGGGAGTGCGTCCAGCAAGGGACAGGAGAAAACGTAGTTCAGGAACACCAGATCCGCAGGCCTGCTCAGAATGCAGCGAAAGTCGGGCACTTCGCACATGGCGGCATGGCCCGCCAGGTAACTGTCGAACGCCCACGTATGCAAGCAGCGCTCAATATGCGGTACCTTGAACAGCGGCAGGTAGCACACCTCCCGGGTCCAGGCGTATTCCCGTTCAAACTCCTCAAGACCGGCAGTATTACCATCGATGGGAACAATCACGGTCGGGCGAATACCGCGCGAACGGAAATAGCTCATGTGTGCTCGGGCCACACTGGCGGCTCCTGAACGCACTGGGTGGAATGGCCCCCAGGGATAATAGTATGTCACCCGCAGAGCGCTGTTGATCATTGGTTCGAACTTCGTGCGATGGCGAGGGGAGGTTTTCGCCTAATTCTCAGGCAGCGTGTTGACGCGTCTCCTGGCTTGCGGAGCCCGCGTCCGCGGGCAGCGTGGCGTGAATGATTTGCGTGCCGGGAGCATTGACGCACACCGGGACTTCTTCCAGATCGGACAAAGCCTGGCGTACCCGCGACCGCCGCTCGGGCGGCACGAAGAAGAGCAGGAATCCGCCGCCCCCCGCGCCGAGGAGCTTGCCGCCCAGCGCGCCTGCGTCCAGCCCGCGCTGATAGATCTCGTTGATCGCCGCATTCGAGATGGATGCGTCGAGTTCGTTCTTCAGCACCCATCCCTCGTGCAGCAGGCGTCCAAAGGCCTCCAGGCTCCCCCGCCCCACCAGCAAGGTGTGTCCTCGATCTACCATCTGGCGCATGCGCTTCAGTTGCTCCGTTCGGCGATGGATGTTGCCAATCACGCGGGCGGCGACATCGCTGGCTCGGCGGCGAAGGCCTGTAAAGATTAACATTAGATGGGACTCAAACTCGCGCTGGCGTTCGGGCGTCAGCGGGATGCGATGCACCACGATGTTGCGCTGCCCATGAAACTCGATCAGATTGAAGCCTCCCATGGCGGCGAATGTCTGATCTTGATAACCCACTGATTCGTGCAGCACGTCGCGCTCAATCTCGATCGCTTGATAGGCAAGTTCGAGGGGATGCACGACCCGGCCTCGGAAGGCGTACAGCGCATTGAGCACGCCCACCACAAAGCTCGATGAGCTTCCCAGCCCTACCGAGCAGGGTAACTCGGCCATGCAGTCCAGCTCGATGTTCTCGGTCACGCCCGTCCAGCGCAGGCACTCCCGGAACGGCGCGTGTTCAATGGCATCCAGATCTTTCACGCATTCCACCTTGCGGTAGCCCAGCCGAATGGAATAGTCGAACAGCCTCGAATAGAATGGAGTTGCCGCCAAGTAGGTGCACTTGTCGATCGCGGTCCCCAGCACCGCGCCGCCGTGGCGCAGGAAGTACTCCGGATAGTCCGTACCGCCACCGAAAAAGCTAATGCGAAAAGGCGTCCTGCTGATGATCATGCAACTGCCCTCCACTCGAATGCGATCCGAATGAACTCCTCCGCCTGCCGGAGTGTCTCGGGCGTGCCAATGTCCAGGAAGGCGCCTTGCACGCCATGAACCAAGAGATGCGCACCCTGGCGCAGCCAAAGTGGAATTATCTCGTGCTCCAGTGAAGCCGCTTCGCCATCTGGGATAGCGTCCACCAGGTGACGGCGCAGCAAGTACACTCCCGCATTCACCAGCCCGCGGCCAGGCTGTTTTTCGCGGAACGCCTGCAAACGCCCCTCGGCGTCCGCGATCAAACTCCCATACCGAGACGTGTCGCTGACGGCGATGCCCACAACCACCCCGTCCACCTGCGGGTCGTCCAGACAGCGCCATGCCCCCGCCACATCGCCCATGACGAGGGAATCTCCGTTGGCTACGAGGTATACGTCTGCCTCGCAGGCGGAGGCTGCGAACCGCACCGCCCCCCCCGTACCCAGCGGTCTCGGCTCACAGCACGCCTCCAGCCACAGACCGTCTGCTGGCCGACCGGCAAGATACGGAGATGCACGCTCCGCCGCGTGGCCGAGCGAGATCACAAAGCGCCGCACGCCGCAGGCAGCTAGCCGTTGCAACACCCACTCGATAAACGGCCGGCCGGCAACCTCTACGAATGGCTTCGGCAGCCCCCTCGTTAAAGAGCCCAAGCGCGTCCCCCGGCCGCCAGCAAGCACAATGCCGCAGCACGTCTCTGCCCGGGGCTGTGCCGCCACGTCCGCCTTCATGCCACGCATGCTCCGATTCCAGGAGCCGGAAGCAGAACCTCCCGCTCGCGCAGAAACCAGTCGATGGTCAACTCTAATCCCCTTGCTAGCGGCATCCGCTCCATGGGCCCCAGCAACCGGTTCAGCTTGCCAATCTGCAGGTACTTGGAGCGGGCACCGACATAGCGCTGCGTGTCGAAGCGAACACGATCCAGCGGATAACCCACATGCTCGCAGATCATGGCTGCAAACTTGCGGATCGTATGCTCTTCTCCTGCGCCAATATTTATAAGCTCGTTGTCCACGCTACTGGCCAGCCGCAACGTGATGCGTACGAAATCATCCAGCCAGACAACCTCGCGCCGCTGTTCGCCGTCGCCCCAGAGTACCACCTCCTCGCCGTACAGTTTCCCGCGCAGAATTTTCCTGATCAGGTCGAAAATGAAATGCATCTGCCGGCCGTCCATGTGATACGCCGGCCCGTAGAGAGTCGATGGCACAAGGCAGAGATACTTCAGGCCGTATTGCTGCGCCAGCGCCAGCAGGCCCACATACAGCATGCGCTTGGTCATGGCATACGCCAGCAAGCTTTCGGTCGGGCGACCCTGAAGGTAGTTCTCCTCCACATGCGGCAGCTCCGGCGGATAGGCGCAGCTTGTGCCCATGGCAATCAGCTTGGCCTGGGGCTGGTGCGCGTGCCACCATTGCAGCATGTGCGTATTGATCGCTTGATTCCGCAGCCACTGCTCCGCAGGGTGGCGCAGACAGAAATCGCCTGCCTGGGTCCACGCAGCCAGGTGATAGATCTGATCGAACCGCTGCCGGCTCCACGGCTGGAGCGCATCGGGACGGGTGAGGTCGGCCTGCCTGCTGCCTAGCGGGACCAGCTCGTGGCCGGCCTCCGCCAAAGCGACGCACAGCGTGCGCCCCAGAAATCCCGTGGCACCGGTGATCAGGATCCTCATGCGTTACGCCTCGGGCGGGTTGACCGGGAAGTAGAACTCGACACCTTGCTTAACCAGATGCTGGTGACGGGCGAGGATCTCCCGCTTGAAATTCCAGGCCAGCACGTAGTACGCGTCGGGCGGAGAGGTCAGATCGCTTTCCAGCACGATGGGAATGTGTGTACCCGGGGCATACAGGCCGCGCCGTAGCTCGTTCCGTTCCACCAGGCACTCGATCTCGGCCGGCCCCACGCCCAGGTAGTTGAGCAACGTGTTTCCCTTAGCCGGGGCGCCCATGCCGAATACGCGGCGGCCGCGGCGACGGGCATCGGCGAACCATGCCAGGTTCGCCTCCTTCATCTGTTCAATGCGCTGCGCGAACGTGCGATAGGCCGGCAGCTTGTTGCATCCCGATGCCTCCTCCGCCGCCAGCAGGGCAGCTAGCCGCTCGCCCACTGGCAGCCGGCCCCGGTGTCCCACAAAACCTACCACCGACCCGCCATGGATGGGGCTGAGATAGGCGTCGAACATTTCCAGGCCGTGCCGCCGCAGCAAGGTTTGGATGGTCTGGAGGTTGTAGTACAGAAGATGCTCGTGATAGATCTGATCGAACGCCACATTCTCCAGGATCCGCTTCATGTAGAGGAACTGCACCACGAAGACCCCGTCCGCCTTCAAGGCGGCCCGGATGGCTGCCGTTATTTCGTGCAAGTCCTCCAGATGGAAAAAGACCCCCGCTGCATTGATCACGTCGAACTGCCGTCCCAGGCGTTGGGCCAGCTTTTCCGTGAAGAACTCGGCAATCGTGGGGATGCCTGCCTCGTTGGCAATGGCTGCTGACGTACGGGAGGAATCCACTCCCAGCACATCGCAGCCCAGATCCCGATAGTGCTTCAGTTGCGTTCCATCGTTGGAGCCAATGTCAAGCACTGCGGGGCGCTGCCGGCCGCTGAGAAAGCGCTGCGCGACGTCAGAGGCCACCTGCCGGAAATGTGCCGAGAGGGAATGCGTCGTACCGGAGAGATAGGTATGGTCCGCAAACATCGTCTCCTTGGGGACCGTATAGTCCAACTGACTCGTTCCACAGGCATGGCAGTAGACGAGCCGCAGCGGATAACGCGGCTCGGTCCCCAATTCGTGTGCGCGGAGAAAGTGATTGCACCAGGGCTGCCGTCCCAGGTCCACAACGAGTTCCAGCTCGCTGGCGTCGCACACCCGGCAGCCGCGAATGGGCGCCCCCAGAACCACGACGCCTGCCGGACACACCGACAGACCGAGTCCGGCTACCGTCCTGGCACTCGCATCTTGAGCCACAACGCCCTCCTCCTTGCCTAGAGATGTTCCCCCGCCCATCTGCGGCCGCTCCCCGTTATGCGGCAATACTCTTCGCCCCAGGCCCCGATCCCTCCGCAGCCAGCAATGTCTCGATCAACGCACGCGGAGTATGCCTGGCCAGCCAGGCGGCGCGGCCAGCCTCTACCGCTGCGCGGTAGCGCGGGAAGTTGTCTACCACTCGCTGCACCGCGGCGACAAATGAGAGAAAATCCTGAAACGTTTCCCCACCCCCCTCTGGTACCTGTGCAGCCATCCAGGTGCCCTCTGGGACCACCACGGGATGCCCCGCCGCCAGTGCCTCGGCCAGCGTACCGGAACTGCACGCCCGGTAACGCACCTTGTCGTACGGCAGCAGGACCACATCTGCCGCGGAGACCAGCCCGTAGTAGTCCTCGGCCGTCAAGGGTTTCTCATCTCCCACGAGCTGCACAACCTCAGGCGGGTAGCATCGCAGCATCTCCAATGCCGCGCAGGACCGGGGATTCGAGCCTGGAACCAGCGTATCCTGGACCAAGAAGCGAACCTTGCCGGTCCTGATATGCGAGTCCATCAACCAGTCGATGAGCATGGGCAGCCAGGGGAAGCCCTTTTCGTCACGCGCCTCACCGATGTAGGCGAGCACGAGAGGCCCAGCCGGTCTGCTGGCAGGTGCGGCCATCAGGCGCGTTCGGAAGGGCAGAGGCAACACGCCGAATGGCACGCCCGCCAGCACCCCATAGTCATAGGACAGTTGCTGCGTATCTGTATAAAAGCGCATGCGCGGCGAGGGTCCAAACTCACGATACAGGTCAAAGAAGGGTTTATGGCAGCGGG
Organism: Pirellulales bacterium; assembly: GCA_023511675.1. Taxonomy (GTDB): domain Bacteria; phylum Planctomycetota; class Planctomycetia; order Pirellulales; family JAIMBC01; genus JAIMBC01. Next base: position 8,566 of record JAIMBC010000139.1, on the reverse strand, counting down.
CCTGGGCCGAAAGAGGCACGTCGCCTGCGCGCGGTGGGCTGGGAAAGACTGCGTGCCGGAACTCGAAGTGAAAGAGCGGAGCACGGTGTTCGCCCACGCGGCGAAGCACCAGCGCCGTTGCCAGCACTTCACGGCCATGCGCCGTACCCAGCAGCACATGGTCGCGCGGGCCAAGGCCGGCGACGGCGATCAGCCGCTCCAGGTCTCTCTTGAAAAGCAGGCTATGGATCAACTCCCAACCGAGATTGCATGCCGTCAAGCATTCCTGAGCACGGGCTACGAGTGGCCCTTCCAGGGGGTGGGCCAGGGCCTGCGCGATATGGGTGGAGTCCTGGAAGGGGGCAGGACGCCAGGGAGGGTGACGCTCCTCCAGCCCCCGCCATACCCGCCAGTGCCGGGCAGCGCCTTGGATCAACCGCGCGCAGCCCTCACGCCGCATCACTGGCGGTGTCCAGTCCTGAATCACCTGCCGCACGGCCCGCGCAACGCGCGCCGCTGCCGGCGGCATCAAGTAATAGGCGAGACGATTTGCCAGCCAGGCAAGACGAGAACGCCGAGGTGGCGGCGCGTTGGGGGTGGGCCCAGAGGGCGGCAGGGGGTTCACGAAGCCGGAAAGGTGAAAGCGATCATGTAGCAAGTCCTTGATTTGCGCTCTGCCCTCGCGTACATCGCACGCGTGGATATACAGTCTTTCGTAGGGGTCGATCCGCAGCCGGCCGAGATCCGGCGAGGGTGCGGGAGGTTCTCCCATCCAGTGGTCGGTACAAAAGAGCGGATACACCTCCAGCCAGTCCGGAAACAAGCCGATGGGGCAACTGACGTGCGGGGCAAGGATCGCTCGCAGGCCCCGATCGTGGGCAGCCTCGGCCAGGGCCATGGAGGTTTCAAAGTAATGGCCGCACTGGTCTTTCAGGCCGTTGTGCAGGATGACAAACGCAGGTTTCAATGGGTGGCGGTCCTCGATGCTGGAATCACAAATAAGGGGGTGGCAGCATAGCTGGCCTGCGACGCGGAACGCAGCGCCTACGGCTGCTACAGGCTGCCCTCGCTCAGCCGCTCGTTCCGAGTGCTTTCGGCTGTGTCGCTCAGCCCATCGCAGGTGATGTTCAAGGGCGCAGCCAAGGATGCCTGGGGCAAGCCGTATCTATGTCTAGTTCAAATTCGAATACTGATGCCGCCGCAAAATGGTATAGCCCTTGATCAACTCCTCGATGCCCATCTCCAGGGAATAACGGGGTCGGAAGCCCGTCGCCTCGATTTTGGCGTTGGAGACGATGTAATCCCGCTTGTCGGGATCCTCGCCCACAGGAGCCTCCAGGTAGACAAAGCGGGGCAGCTTGCGCTGGATCGCGGCGCAGAGTTCGAGTTTCGACAGGTTGGCATCGCTTAAGCCCACGTTATACGGCTCGCCGTTCATGCGCGAGAAGTTCTCCATGACATGTACGAAGGCGCGTGCCACGTCGCGCACGTGGATGTAGTTCCGCTTGGCGTGCCCTTCAAATACCGTCACCGCTCGATCCGTCACCGCGCGGTAGACGAAGTCGTTGACCAGCAGATCCAACCGCATCCGCGGAGACATGCCAAACACCGTTGCCAGGCGCAAGGTGACGGCGTTGCCCGCGTCGAGCACCGCTTGCTCTGCATCCACCTTGGTACGCCCATAAAGGCTGATGGGCCGAAGCGGAGTGGTCTCGGTGCAATACTTGCCCTGTTCCCCAATTCCGTAGCCGCTATTGGTGGTGGGAAAAATAATGGACTGCGACCTGCCACGCAGCCGCAACAGCAGCCGGATGGCGTCCAAGTTCGTGGACCGAGCAGCGAACGGGTCAGCATCGCAGGCGGGGGCCCCGACAATCGCCGCAAGCGGGATGATCACGTCACAACCCGCCAGGGCCTGCTGTAACACAGACTCCTCGCGGCAGTCTCCCCGGATCGGATGGAACCTCGGATCGGCGCAACATTCCAGCAGGCCGCTGCCGCCGTATAGGAATTTGTCGAGGACATACACCTCGTGACCCTGCTGGAGTAGATGCGGCACAAGGACGCAGCCCAGATAGCCTGCTCCTCCTGTTACCAAGATCTGCAATGGCACTGCCGCTATCCTCCGTAACGCACGCTCAGGCTCTCTGGCTATCTCGGCATGTGGCCGTGGGCGGCCCATCATATGCAGGGGGGCCAGGCCGGGCAAGGGCAGTTGCGCAGGGGACAAAGCCTGAATGCTGCCCGCAGCCTGCCGCAGGCTGCGCACCTGCCCGAATGGCGGCACACGGGCGTCGCCAGACGGCACACCGCTCAGGTTCCACCGGCGGAATGCGATGCAATACGGGACGGGTCCATGCATGCCTGCTTACACGCGCCGGCGTCATGGTAGTGTCAAGCGGGGGGGAGAAACGGAGCTTGCGAAGCCAGGTAGCTTGCGGGTTTTGTGCAGCTTGGTTCTTGCATTGTGGCCCCTCAAGGACTTCTAGCCTTTGCAACTCTCAGGTGCCGCGATGCCAACCAGACGACTCGGCACCGATGGTCAGGTGCGTGAAGCCGGGCCCCGCTGCTGCACGAGAGGGCGTGCCTACACCAGTCTGTTGTGGGAAAAAGCCAGATCGCAAGGGCACCTGTGGCCGCCGTGGTGGCGGGCGATGGGTCTTTGGTGCCCCCTTGAGGCTAGATTGGGCGAGACTGGGGCTGGCGACGGCGAGCCAGGTTTGGCTTACTTGTGGCACGTCGTGGTTGCCGCCTGCGGCCTCTCGCAGGGCAAGCCGCTGTTGGCCCAGACGTGGAGGCCTGCGGCGACCGTCGCTGCGCAGGATACGCGGTTCGCTTTGCTTCGGGCCCCCTCTCGTCTTCAGGACGAACGCGAGCGTGGCCAAGCTTGGGCCGTCTTTGCACAAGGAATGGCACCCTGCGCAGGCGGCCGGCTGAACTTCTGCGGTGTCTGCGCCGGCGAGGGTTGACAGCTCAGCCATCTGCTTGGCGGGGAACTCTTGCCGCTTCCGGCCGCGGGGGGCGCCCCTCCTTTTTTGTGCTTCCGTGACGCAGGCACTGCCGATGTAGCGTATGTAGGCCCCCCTCCCGCGGGGGGTGACCGTTGGGCCCCACCACCGCGCAAGGCAGGACTGCCACATGCTGGTAAAGACCACGCGCTTTGGGACATTGGAGATTGACCCCACGGACGTGATTGTGTTCCCACTGGGGCTGGTGGGGCTCGAATCCTGTCGGGAGTGGGTGCTGCTGGGGGACTCCCAGAACGAAGCCCTGGCCTGGCTGCAATGCACCACGCGGCCCGACCTGGCTCTGGCTGTCGTCAGCCCACGTCGCTTTGTGGAGGACTACCAGCTCCGCGTGTTCCGCAGTGAGTTGGCGCCCCTGGCATTGGATTCGCTGGACCAGGCCCAGGTCCTCGCGATTGTCAGCCACGGCGAGCAGGGCGTGTGCCTGAATCTTCAGGCTCCTCTGGTGATCAATCTGCCACGCCGCCTAGGACGCCAGGTGGTGGCCAACGGCGAGCTGCCGCTGCAGTATCCGCTCGTATCCCATGCTGCCCCCGTTCGCAAGAGTGCGTAGCCGCCGGATCGCTGCGCCCACAAGGAGCACAAGATGCTGGTGTTGTCCAGACAACGCGACGAAAGCATCATCATTGGTGACAACATTGTCATCACCATCGTCGACATCCGCGGCGACAAGGTCCGGCTGGGTATTGATGCGCCCACGGAGATTCCCGTACACCGCCAGGAGGTGTATGAGGCGATCCAGCGAGAGAACTTGCGGGCCAGCCGCGTCGAGCCGCGCGAAGTACGCCATGTCGGCAAGGGACCGTCGCGTCCGTCCAAGCCGCCCGGCTAGCTTGCTGCTTTCGCGCGGCCACCAAGGGTCAAGCCGTATTGCAGCGTACTATCGGCCGTGACGATTGTGCCGCTCGCGCCGCCACTCCCCGCCGCATCAGCCCGCACTGCCGGAGCCGACGGGAACAGGAAAAGGGCGTCTGTCCCCGCTGCGACCGGCGCCCTGACGCCTTTCCGCTACGATCCGCACGCGCCCACGCACCGGCCGGGCGACGTGTCCCTTCCCCGACATAGCCAAATTGCCTAAAGCACACATCTGTGCCAGCCGATAGCGGGTTGATAGATGCCTCCGGGAGCGGCCCCAGCCGTGCTTCCCGCAGCGCGAGGAGCGTGGAGAAAAATGTTTGCCAAATTTCCACGCAGCCGCCTGGAGGATCCTAGATAGTACAAGAGCTGCTCGTGGCGATGGATTGATGGGTGTTCGCCGCGTGCAGTCCTGCCGAAACAAAAGACAGGCCAGTGCCTGCTCGGCTACGGCCCCGAGCAAACCAGGACCGGAGACGGTTTGAATGACCCGCATCAACACCAACGTCAGCTCGCTGGTAGCCCAAAAGACCCTGGCACGCTCAAACGTGCAGCTTCAGGAGGCACTGTCTCGACTGAGCACGGGCCTGCGCATCAATCGCGGCAAGGATGATCCCGCGGGATTGATCGCTGCAGAGACCTTGCGGCTCGATATCACCAGCGTGCAGCGTGCGATTGTCAACAGCGAACGGGCCAATCAGCTCGTGGCCACGGCAGATAGCGCGCTGGGCCAGGTGGCCAACCTGATCAATGACATTCGGGGTCTAGTCTCCGAGGCGGCCAACACGGGAGCCCTGAGTGCCGAACAAATTGCGGCCAATCAGCTTCAGGTCGATTCGTCGTTGGAGGCCATCGACCGTATTGCCCAGACGACCCAGTTCCAGGGCCGGAGGGTGCTGGACGGCAGCCTGGACTTCATTCACACCGCGTCGCAAGCCGGTGCCGCGGCGCGCGGGCGGTTCGGCACATCCGTCGATGCGTACGCAAGCGGCCAGCTCGGCAGCACGCTCGACGCGCGTGCCACCGGAGCTTTCGGCAATGTGAGCACTGATGCCCGCGCCGTCGGTACGTTTGGAACAGTGACCACCGATCGACGTGCGGTGGGTAGTTTCGGCTCCGCCACGGATCAGAAGGCGGCGGTGAACATCTCCGGAGCGGCGGGCGGCGGCGAGGTGCGGTTCATCGCGCAGTCCATCGGGGCCGCGGGCAATGGGTACACCATCTCGTACACCAGTGGGCTCTCCGGCTCCGCGGTGGCGATCAGCTTTGACGCTACGAACAAGGTCCTCCAATTCCAGATCACGACCACGAACACGGCGGCGGACATTGTCTCGGCCCTCCAGGCTCACCCGGCGGCCTACTCGGTAATTTCCGCTCAGGTGCTCACCAGTGGGACGGTAACTGCCGGCGTCAGCGGTACCACGGTCAGTGGCAGCGCTGTGAACGCGATCCTGCTCTCGGCGGTGAACTACGGGTCGCAGTACAACAACACCACGGTGAGCATCGTTGTCAATGGCAGCATTGTCACAGGCAGCGAGACCGCATCGTACAGTACGGCCTCCAACACGTTGACGATCAACGTGAACACGGGTTCGACGACGGCGAACGTGATCTCGGCGATCAACGCCACGGGCGTGTTCAGGGCGAGCACGACCGGTGCAGGCCTGGGCGTGTACTCTACGGCGTCGATCAGCAACGCGACCACGGGCGGTTCAGCGAACAACCAGGTCATTCTCTCCGCCACCACGTTCGGCTCGCAGTTCAATAACTTGACGGTGTCTTTACATGTGACAGGCACCGTGGCGGTGGGCAGCGAGACGGCCAGCTATAGCACCAGCTCCAACACGCTGACCGTGTTCTTGAACTCGGCATCCACCACGGCGGCAGTGGTTTCCGCCATCAACTCCACGGGGGTGTTCACGGCCAGCACCACGGGGGCGGGTCTGGGTACCTACAGCGCTGCCACCAACTCGAACGTGACGACGGGCGGCTCCGCCAGCAATCGCGTGTTGCTGTCGGCCGTGAACTTCGGCACGCTCTACAATGGCACCACGGTGCTACTGAACGTGACGGCAGGCGTGGCCCTCGGTTCCGAGACGGCCAGCTACAACACCGGCAGCAACATTCTTACGGTCAACCTGAACACCAATTCCACGGCGGCGGCAGCGGTGTCTGCCATCAACGCCACGGGCGTGTTCACGGCCAGTGCCATCGGCTCCGGGCTGGGCAACTTCAGCACGGGCGTCACGGCGAACGTGACCTCGGGCGGTTCGGCAGATAATCGCATCATCCTCTCGGCCACACAGGTTGGCACGCAGTTCAACAACACGCTGGTGAGCATCGTAACCAGCGCCGCCACGGGCAGCGAGACGGCCAGCTACAACACGGCCACCAACACGCTGACGTTGTCGATCAATCAGCAATCGACGGCGGCCCAGATCGCGGCAGCCATCAATGCCGACGGCGTGTTTGCAGCCAGCCTGGCCACGGGTGCTTCGGGTCTGGGAACGCTCGCGGCGGGCACGTACGCGAACGTGACCACAGGCGGCTCTTTCAATAACCAGATTTCTCTTTCCGCCACCAGTGCCAGCACGCAGTTCAACAATCTGACGATCACGCTCGTCTCCGGCGCCCCGATCGGCGGTGAGACGGCCAGCTACAACACGGCCACCAATACGCTGACCATCAGCATCAACGATGCCACCACCTCCTCGCGGCTGGCCTCGGTGATTAACGCCACTGGCCTGTTCTCAGCCACCCTGGACAGCGGGGCGGCCGGCCTGGGCACCTACACGGTGGGTACCACCACGGGTGTGACCAGCGGCGCCGGCGTGGGCACAATCAGCGACCTGCGGATCGAACAGGCCAACTTCGGCACGGCCAGCCAGATCAACGTCAACGTGCAGATCGACAGGCAGGCCACTCGGGCGAGTCTCACTTACTCGGGCGGCACTTTGACAGCGGCCCTGAATCTCGAGGTGGGCGGCACGAAGGGCTTCGAGGTATTCAGCTTCGGAGCCGGCACGACGGTCAGCCAGATCGCCAGCGCGATCAATCTGGCCAACGATGCCACCGGTGTCACCGCGAGCGTTGACGCCTCGGGCGTGCTGACGCTGCACAGCGACGACTATGGTTCCGCCGCCTTCGTGTCGGCCAAGGCCGTCTCCGGTACCTTCACGGCGCTCAATGCCGACGGCCAGCAGGCAGAGCGCGCCACAGGCACCGACGTGCAGGCCCGCGTCAACGGCATCGCTGCCACTGGCCAGGGGCTGCGCGTCACGCTCAACACCTCTACGCTCGATCTCAGCTTCCAGGTGGCCAGCAGCCTGACGGATGGTTCGTCGGTAGACTTCGCCATCACCGGCGGCGGCGCCGTCTTCCAGCTCGGCCCCGACGTGGTCTCCAACCAGCAGGCCCGCCTGGGCATTGCCGCGGTGTCCACGGCCTTGTTGGGCGGTGCCTCGGGCAAGCTGTTTGAACTGCGTACGGGCGGCGCCAAGGCGCTGTCCGTGGACCCCAAGGGCGCAGCCGCCGTGGTGGAAGAGGCCATTACCGCCATCACCTCCCTCCGCGGACGCCTGGGAGCCTTCCAGCGCACCACCCTAGAAACGAACATCTTCACCCTGAATGACGCCCTGGAGAACCTGACCGACGCCCAGAGTTCAATCCGCGATGCCGATTTCGCCGAAGAAACGGCTCGCTTGACCAGGGCACAGATCCTGGTGCAGTCGGGCACCGTGGTGCTGCAAATCGCCAACCAGAGCCCGCAAAACGTGTTGGCCCTGTTGCAGGGCTAAACGATCTGACCACCCCATTCGCCGCCGCCACGGCCCGCCCCAGCCAGGGGCGGGCCGTGCACGTTTCCTCCTACCCTCCAGGCTTGATCGCGTACACCCGTACGCTGGCCGCGTAGTCGTTCACATTGTAGCGCTGCAACAGAGCGGCCAGCCGCTGGTGCAAAGTTGACGTGGGCCGGCTTGTCGCGCAGCCGCTCGTCCCACCCAGCGGCACAACATCCGCGGCTGGTCCGCAGCAGCCTGCTTGATCGCCACCCATTGCATAGGCATTTAGGTCGGCCCCGCTATCCACCACGGTCACCCCGGTCAGACCCGCTGCCTCCAGTCCGGTGTGGTACGCATCGATCGAGATCGCCCCCGCAAGGCATCCCACGTATGCGGCAAGATCCGCTGCGAGTTCGGCGGGCAAGGGCTGCTTCAGCGCAATGTCGCTCACCGCTACCCGGCCGCCCGGCCGCAGCACCCGCGCCATCTCGCGAAACACAGCCGCCTTGTCGGGCGCTAGATTGATCACGCAATTGCTGATGATGCAGTCCACACTTGCATCCGCCAGCGGCAATCGATCGATGGTAGCTTGATAGACCTGCACGTTGGCAACACCCGCCCGCTGGATATTGCGACGGGCCAGCTCCACCATCTCGGGCGTCATGTCGATGCCGATCAGACGCCCTTCGGCCCCGACTTTCTGGGCTGCCAGCAACAAATCGAGCCCGCCACCGCAACCCAGGTCGACCACCACTTCGCCGGGCCTTAGCGCGGCGAAGGCCGTCGGATTGCCGCAGGAGAGGCCCAGGTTCGCCTCGGCAGGCACCGCGGCCAAATCCGATGAAGAGTACAGGACCACCGCACCGGAGATGAACCCTACGATGCCGCGGCCATAGGGCGACATTCTGCGGCCGAACAGCGCCT
>JAIMBC010000138.1 GCA_023511675.1 Pirellulales bacterium | reverse complement strand
CCGTGGAGGCCATGGCCTGCGGCGTGCCCGTGCTGGCCAGCAACCGCGGCAGTCTGCCCGAGGTGGTGGCAGACGCCGGCCTGTTCTTCGAGCCGGAAAGCGCACAGAGCATTGCGGATTGCGTGCTGCACTTTCTTCACGATCAGGCGCTACGGACGCGGTTGCGCCAGGCGGCTCTCCGCCGCTCGCGTGCCTTCTCCTGGCAGCAAGCCGCCGAGCTGGCCGAGCAATCCTTTCGCCGCTGCCACGCAGAACGCACCACGGCGGCAGCACGCCCAGGCTGATCGATGGGACGCCACCTATCCGCTCGCGGCACACAAGTGACTTCAACCGCCCCCACACTGTCCGTGCCACGCATTTCGGTCGTGGTGGCCTCCAAGGTCGGCCCGCCGCTGCTGGACGCCTGCCTGGAGTCGCTGGCAGACCAGGTTCGCCGGCTGGATGCCGAGGTCCTGGTCGTGCTTCCCGAAGACCGGACTTATGCCGCCGAGGCCGCCGCACGCTTTCCCTGGGTACGCGTCCTGCCCGAACCGGAGCAGCGCGTGCCCGCCCTGCGCGCCCGCGGAGTCGACGCTGCCCGCGGCGAGTTGATCGCCATCATCGAAGAACACTGCTCGGCCCGCGACGACTGGCTAGACCAGGCGCTGGTGGCGCATGCCGCCGGCTGTTATGCCGCCGTGGGCGGCCCCATCGCTCACTGCAACTACCCAAACCTGCGAGACTGGGTGGTCTATTTCTGCGAGTACCATGGTGCCATGCCGCCGGCAGCGGGCGGGGAGACGGAGAATCTGAACGACGCGAACATTGCCTACCGGCGCGAGGTGCTGTTGCGGGAGCGTCACCTGCTGGACGAGGGCTACTGGCCGATGGTGTTGCACGGCACACTACGGGCAGCGGGGCACCGCTTCTGTGCGGCGCCGGAGATGGTGGTGTACCATCGGGGACCATTCGGGCTCAGGTATTATCTGGGACAACGGTTTCTCTTTAGCCGCGCATTTGCGGGCGTGCGTGCCAGGACCAAGCCGCCTTGGTGGCGGTTGGCGTACCTGCTGGCGGCGCCGCTGTTGCCGTGCCTGTTGCTGTGGCGGATGGTACGTGCGGTGCGGAAGAGGCGGCAGGCCGTGCGGCCGTTTGTGCTGGCCACACCATTGATCTTGATCGCCCTGGTGGTCCTGGTGGCAGGGGAATGGGTGGGCTGTCTGTTCGGGCCTGGAGATGCGCTGACGAAGGTCGAGTAAGGGACAGGTGGCGTCATGAAGAGTGCTGCTGCGCCCGAGCTTTCCGTCGTGGTCGCCATCGTCAGCGACACCATATCGCGCCGGCCGGATTCCGGGCACCTGGAAGGCTGCCTGGAGCACCTGATGCCTCAAGCAAACGACGGCCAGGTGGAGCTGATTGTTGCTTGTCTGGAGGGGACGGAAGGGATCGAGCGGCTGCGTTCGCGGTTTGCTGATGTGAAGTTCATCGCCGTACCGGAGGCTTTGCTTGAGCGGCACGTTGGCGGTAGGGAGCATCACGACGTGCTGCGAGCACGCGGGCTGCTGGCAGCGCGTGGCAAGCTGGTCGCGCTGTTGGAGGACCATGCCCGGCCGGCGGCGGACTGGTGCCGGAGTGTGATCGCCGCACATCGCCAACCCTATGCGGCCATTGGAGGCGCTATAGAAAACGGCATCGACCGGCCGCTGAACTGGGCCGTATACTTTTGCGATTTTGGCCGGTACCAGAATCCATTGCCGGCGGGAGAAGCAGCCTTTGCCTCGGATGCCAACGTCTCGTACAAGCGGGAGGCACTGTTCGGCATTGAGGCCGCCTGGCGCGAGAGCTTTCGAGAGGTAGTGGTGCACTCGGCCCTGGCGGCTCGCGGAGAGAAGGTGGCGCTGTCTAGCGAGGTTGTGGTCTACCAGCACCGGCAGCGATTGACGCTGCGCGCGGCTCTACAAGAGCGGTACGTCTGGGGACGGTCATACGCCGCGACCAGAAACCGCCTGCTCAGCCGCTGGCGGCGATGGGTCTATGCGCTGTGCTCTCCGGCCCTGCCCGTGCTCTTGGTCGGGCGCGGGGCAGCAACGGCTTGGAAGCGGAGACGCCGCCTTGGAAAATTCCTCGGGGCGCTGCCGTACATTGTGTTATTACAGACCGCCTGGGGCCTGGGGGAAATGGTGGGATACCTCGTGGGCGTCCCTATTGCTGGACGCGAGGGCTTGCGCTGATGCAGCCTGAGAGCGATCGGCCACAGGCCGGCGTGCAGACTCCGCCGGACAAATGGGACACAGGAGCGTTGTCCGTGGCAGGGGAGGTGGACGTGCTTATGTATCACTCCATTTCCGACGGATCGGGGCCGACGTGCCTTCCCCCCTGGGCGTTTCGTGCGCAGCTCGACGCCCTGGCGGCCCGGGGCTATGGCACCATTACCATGAGCGTTCTGGCCGGCTGGCTCCGGGGCGGTGAGCGGTTACCGCCGCGCACTGTCGCCATCACCTTTGACGACGGCTTTGCCGACTTTGCCCTGGCGGCACTACCGGAGCTTCAGGCGCGAGGCATGACAGCCACTGTGTATCTGCCCGCGGGCAAGATCGGCGGCCGCGAGGACTGGCGGGGTAGGCTGCATGACACGCCTCGGCGGCTGCTCGATTGGGAACAGGTTACATACCTGGCAGGCCTGGGCATCGAGTTTGGCAGCCACGGCATGACGCACGCCGACTTGACGCGGCTTGCACCCGAGGCGCTGGCCCACGAGCTGGAGGGCTCACAGCAGATGTTGCGCGCGCGGCTTGGCCCTCAAGCCGCACGCACTTTTGCCGCGCCCTACGGCCGCAGCAATGCCATGGTGCGCGAGGCGATCTCGCGGAGCTACGACCTGGCCGTGGGGACGAGTCTGGCTCGCGCCGGGCGGCAGTGCGATCCGTTCGACGTGCCTCGACTGGAAATGCACTACTTCCGCGATCCACGGCGCTGGGACAAGTACCTGGACGGACGCGGGGAGGGTTATCTGTTGCTGCGCCGCTGCCTGCGGCGCTGCCGGCAACTGGCTGCCCTGTGCATGGAGCGGGTGTGGGATCGTCATGGGCGGTAACGGAAGCGTTCTTTCGACCCGACCTGCCGCCATGTTGGGCATGCTGCTGCTTACAACGCTGGCACTTGGGCTGCGGACCATCGGCCTGAACAGCCAGCTTTGGTACGACGAGATTGCCTCGGTGTTGAATTGCTTTCGCCCGCCGCTGGGGCACATCGTCACGCATTACGAGTCGGGTAATAATCACCCGTTCTACTCCGTGCTGGCGCACGGGGCGATTTGGCTTTTTGGCGAGCATCCCTGGAGCGTGCGGCTGCCGGCCGTGCTGTTCGGCGCCGCCGGCATTCCGGCAACGTACCTGCTGGGGCGTCAGGTGACAGGCGGCCGCGAGGCGGCTTTCGCCTCCGCGCTCTTGGCGCTGTCTTACCATCACGTCTGGTTCTCTCAGAATGCCCGGGGTTACACGGCGCTGGCATTTTTTGCCACGCTCTGTACATGGCTGCTGTTACGAGGACTGCGGCAGGACCTTCCCCGCTGGTGGGTGGGCTATGCCTTGGCTGCGGCCTTGGGTGCCTACACACACGCGACGATGGCGTTCGTGGCCGCCGCGCATGCCCTGGCCCTGCTGGGATGGCTTGCTCAGGGATGGGCAGCGCGTCGAGCGCTTTTGGCCCCCATCTTGGCGGCAGTGGGGGGCGGCGGGTTGCTGACGGTCTTGCTCTATGCGCCCATACTCGGCCACATGGAGGCCGAAGTGGCACATGCTTCGCGGCCAAGCCACGCCGCGTTTGCCCATCCCACGCGCGCCGTCCACGAGGTGCTGCTCGAAATCGCCGATGCCCTGGGCGCGAGCGCGGCGCTAGCCGTGCCGGCCGTCATGCTCGCGTGCGTGGGACTGGCGAGCTACTGGAAGCAGAACAGGACAATCGCCGTGATACTGCTGCTGCCGGCGATCGTCACGGCCGCGGGCGTGATGGCCATGCACCGGCCCATGCATCCGCGGTTCTTGTTCTTCATGGCCTCCACGGCAGCCTTGCTATTCATGCGGGGCCTGTTCGTGACGACAGGCTGGGTGCGCAGCCACTGGAGGCACAGCACGTGGAGGGGGAGAAAGCGAATCGACCTCGAGGCCGTGGCCGCACTTGTTGCTCTGGCCGTTATGCTTCCGGCCCTGGTCGGCGGATACCTGCGACCCAAACAAGACTACCAGGGGGCCCTGGCGTACTTGGATCGCCACGTCGCCCCAGGCGAGGAGGTGGTGGTGGTGGGCATAACCGCTGCGTTGCCCTTGCAACGTTATTACGGCCGCGCGTGGCGGCGCGTCAGTGACGAAGAAGAGCTGCGGCGGTTAACGGATACCGGCAAGAAAACGTGGCTGGTCTATACCATCCCGCGTTATCTGGAACGAGGCGTGCCAGAGTTGATGCGCGGCATCCGCCGGAACTTCGAGATTCGCGCCGTGTTCCCTGGGACGCTTGCGGGCGGCGAGATTGTAGTCTGTGCCAGCCGTGAGCGTGCCGCGGCATGGCCGGCATCGGGCAGGCCCCCAGCAGACAAGCCGGCATCGCGCAGGCCCGCATCGACCAGGGCTACATCGGCCAGGCCGGCATCCACAATGACCGCATGGGCCGGGACTGGCAGTTGGCCGAGGCATCGCGCGGCTCGCCTCCGCCTCCCAGGCAAAGAGGGCGCCGTGCCGCGCGGCGCCGCTGCGCTTCGCTTGCCAGCTTGCGGCACGATGACAGGTTGCCAGGGTTCGAAATGACTTCCACAGCCGCAGCCATGCCGAGCCGGTGGATCCTGCGCAACCTGGCGGCGCTGGGTACAGGGCACGTTGCCAGCAAGCTGGCGGTGCTGGTGGCTTATGCCTGGCTGGCGCGGTCGCTGGGTCCCGAGTCCTATGGGACGGTCGAGTTCGGCATGGCGCTGGCTGCTTTCTTTGTGATGATCGTGGAGTTTGGAATGGAGCCGGTGGGCGTGCGCGACCTGACACAGGGCCGCTTCGCCGTGGAAAGCCTGGCCGCCAACGTGCCCGCGGCCCGCCTGCTGGTGGCGGTGCTAGCGGCGCCGTACATGGTGCTCTATGCCTGGGCCGCCGGTCAGTCTGGGCAGGCCGTCGGTTTTGTGGCCCTGCTGTCCTTCACATTGTTCCTCGCTGCGCTGGAACAGAGGTGGCTGTTGCAAAGCCACTCGATGATGGGGCGAATTGCGGGGGGCCAAATGCTGCGTGCCCTGGTGTTCCTGGGAGGCGTGCTGTGGCTGGTGCATGGCCCCTCCGACCTGCTGCGGGTCGCTTGGGCAGAAGTTGCCGCGGCGGCGAGCGTGGCGGGATTCTATCTCATCGTACAGCGTCGCATCACGCCGCTGGCGTGGCAGTGTAGCTGGTCTCAGATCCGGCGGCTGCTGCGGGAGGGCCTGCCCGTGGGAATGACGGACATGGCATGGGCGGTCAACCAGTTCTTGCCGATCGGCTTGCTGGTCCTGTTCTCGCCGGCAACGGAGACGTCCTGGTACGGTTCTGCCAACCGGCTGGTGGTCTCGCTGCTGGCGCTCAGCCGCATCTATCACTTCAACCTGTATCCCACCATGGCCCGCAAGGCGGGCGAGTCGGCGGCGGCGGTGGAGGCCATTCTGTTGCGTTCGTTTCGGCTGGTGGCCTGGGGGGCGGTGCTGGCGGCTCTGGCATCGACCTTGGCCGCCAGACTGCTGATGGAGCTGGCGTTTGGGACGCCGTTTGTGCCCGCGGGGGAGGTGCTGGCCATGCTGGTATGGACGTTTCCCATCACGGCGCTCTCTGGCCACGCGCGCTGGGCGCTGATTGCAGTGGGCGGTCGGCGGTACGTGCTGTTGGCCCAGCTTGCGGGCCTTGTCGCCACGTTGCTGGGCGGGCTGGCGTTGATTCCTCGCCTCGGGGCGAAGGGTGCGGCGCTGGCTGCGCTTGCCGGGTACGTGACCGTTTGGGCCGTGGCCCACGCCTGCGCGGCAGCCAGGGTGGGACGCATGCCGCTGGCAGTGGCGATTCGGCCCGCCGTGTTGGCACTGGTGCTGGGCCCGGCGGCGGCCTTGCTGGCGCCGTCTTGCTGGCAGGCGGCCACGGCGGCCACCGTTGTCTATGGATTGTGCGCGCTGGTCGTTGATAGGGAGCTGCGTGCCGAGCTGCTGCGTCTGGCACAGGCCCGAGGTTCGGCGGTATGAGCAGGCCGGTAGCAGACATCGACGAACGAGGTGCGGACTGCGGGAAGCGCCTCGCGGGCCTGCGCTTTGCCATGGTGACAACGTTCTACCCGCCGTACCATTTTGGCGGCGACGGACAGGCGATTCGCTTACTGGTGCACGCCTTGGCGCGGCGCGGACACGAGGTGGAGGTGATCCATGATGTGGACGCCTGGCGGATGCAGGCGCGCGGTGCTGAGCCGGCGCCGCTCACCGAGCCGCCTGGCGTAAGTACCCATGCGCTGCGCAGCGGGCTGGGCGGGGTCTCATGCCTGTTGACGCACCAAACGGGGCGGCCGCTGGTTCACGGCAGGCACATCTGCCGCATCCTGCGCCGGGGGTTTGATGTGATCCACTTTCACAATATTTCGCTGGTGGGGGGGCCGGGCGTGCTGTCCCTGGGACAGGGGATCAAGTTGTACACGGCGCACGAGCACTGGCTGGTTTGTCCCAGCCACGTATTGTGGCGGCACAATAGAGAGGCATGCACGGGCCGCGAGTGCCTGCGGTGCGTGCTGCACTATCGCCGCCCTCCCCAGCTTTGGCGATGGACGGGTCTGCTGGATCGCTGCTGCCGGCACGTGGATGCGTTCTGCGCCCCGAGCCAGTTCTGCGCCGACATGCACCGCAAGTTCGGCTTTCCGTACGCGATGCATATCCTACCCAACTTCCTGCCCGAGTCCGACGCGGCCGCCGCAGAGCAGATGCCGCCCGGCTGGCAAGGGCCCGAGCGGCCGTTCTTCTTGTTTGTGGGACGGCTGGAGCGGATCAAGGGGTTGCAGGACGTTATCCCGCACTTCACAGACGGCGGCCCTGCTGAGCTGTGGATCGCCGGCGAGGGGACATACGAGTCTGTACTGCGCAAGGCGGCTGACGGCAGGCGCTGCGTGCGGTTTCTGGGCAGGCAGGCCGAGCCAGCCTTGCGCTGGCTGTACCGGCGGGCATGCGCCGTGCTGGCGCCTTCGATCTGCTACGAGGTATTTCCCATGGTGCTGCTGGAGGCCTTCCGCGAGGGCACGCCCGTGATTGCCCGCCGGCTTGGACCCTACCCGGAGATCATCGAACAAAGCGGTGGAGGCATCCTCTTCGAGTCGCCGGCAGAGCTGGCTGGCGCCCTGGCCAGGCTCGCCGGAGACGCCGCCCTGCGCAGCCAGTTGGGCCAGGCAGCCCAGCACGCCTTCCGGCGTCTCTGGTCCGAAGAGGTGGTACTCCAGCGTTATCTGGGTCTCATTGCGTCCATCGCCGAGCGCCGCGGGCTGAACAGGGTGCTGGGCCGCATGCAGGCTGCCGCGGTGCGGTAGAATGGGCCCGAACCGTGGAGCTGGCTTGCATGAAACTGCTGGTAATGGGCCTGGACTGTGCCGCGCCGGAGCTGCTGCTGGGAGACGACCGGCTGGCAAACGTACGGCGGCTGATGGCACGAGGTTGTTATGGGCGGCTGGAGAGCGTCATCCCCCCCATCACCGTGCCTGCGTGGATGTGCATGGCCGCCAGCCAGGATCCCGGCTCGCTGGGGGTGTACGGCTTTCGCAATCGCGTGGACCATAGCTACGAGAAGTTGGCGGTTGCTACTTCCAGGTCGTTCAGCGCGACGGCAATTTGGGACCAGATAGCCCTGCAAGGCGGCCGCAGCGTGGTGATCGGCATGCCGCCGGGCTTTCCCCCGCGGACCATCGAGGGGACGTGGGTCGGTTGTTTCCTCACGCCCGATCCCCGCACCAGCGTCTACACGCATCCTCCCGAGGCGAAGGACGAGATTGCCGCCCTGGTGGGAGACTACCCGGTTGATGTGCATGGCTTCCGCACGTCGAACAAGGCCTGGCTGCGTGACGAACTGTTCTCGATGACCCGCAAACACTTTCGCGTGGTGCGGCATTTTCTGGGCCGGGGAGACTGGGACTACTTCCAGTTCGTCGAGATCGGCCTCGACCGCATCCACCACGGCTTCTGGAAGTATCACGACCCGCAACATGTGCTGCACGAGCCAGGCAGCCCCTTCGCCGACGTGATCCGGGACTATTACCTGTACCTCGATCAAGAAATCGGCCGGCTGCTGGAACTGCTCCCCGAAGATACGCTCGTGCTGCTGGCCTCGGACCACGGCGCCCAACGCCTCGATGGCGGATTCTGCGTGAACGAATGGCTGCTGCGTCAGGGCCTGCTGGCACTGCATGAGTATCCGCAGCAGCCGACTCCCCTCAGCAAGCTTGCGGTAGACTGGTCCCGCACCGTTGCCTGGAGCGAGGGCGGCTACTATGCACGCGTGTTCCTGAACGTCAAGGGCCGAGAGCCTGTCGGCACCATCGACCCCGCAGATTACGAACGCGTGCGGGACGAATTGGCCGCGCGGCTCGGTGCCACCGTCGATCCGTCAGGAAAACCGCTGGGGACGCGGGTGTTCAAGCCCGAGGAGGTCTACCGCAGCGTGCGCAACGTGGCGCCCGATCTCATTGTGCACTTCGGAGATCTCTTCTGGAGATCCATCGGCGGCATCGGTTATCCCGACATACACGTGCTGGAGAACGACACGGGGCCCGACGACTGCAACCACGCGCAGTACGGCGCCTTTGTGCTGGCGGGACCTGGCGTGCGGGCGCTGGGCGAGATGTGCAACGCACACCTGCTAGACGTGGCACCCACGCTGCTGGCCCTGGCAGGCTACGATGTTCCACCCGGCATGCAGGGCCGCGTAGGGCTGGGCGAGCCGTCGCCGAGCAGGCTAGCGATCCCGTAAACCAGGGGCAGGGAGCAATCGTTTGTTGGCCCGTAGCCGAATGCGGCAGCTTGCCTGGCACGCTGCCACGCACAGGACAGGCGTGCCAAGCGGCGATTGGCCTTCCTGCCGCAGCGGACTGCCTGAGCAGGCCACAACCAGCTTCTGGCAAAAGGCCAAGCTCACGCACAAAGTCCTTTCGAATCAGGCTGCGAGGCCAGGCCACAGGGCATGGGCCGCATCCCGCAGCGACTTTGGTACGGCAAGCCATCGCGCCCCAGCGCCGCCGAGAACGGCCACGCGGCCATGGCGTAAGGATTTCCGCAAGGCAATTGACCTGCTGGCGAATTGGCCTCTCCGTTCGCCTCGGCCTCAGTTGTTACTAGGTTTCGGCGGGTTGCAGTCAGGCGGATCTGTGGTTGGTTCAAGACAAAAAGGCATAGTGCGATGGGCCTGCTAGGGGACGCTTTACTGGTATGTGCAATGCTCGCGGCAGCGGGCCTGCTGAGCGGGTTGCGGGGCCGCCGGGCAGTTCTGCCAGGCTTGCGCCGCGCATGGCATTGGCTTGCCAGGCGGCGGGCGGCCGCCTGCATTGCGGTGGGCCTGCTGGCAGGAGGGCTGGCCGCTGGCCTGGGGGCCTGGCGGGGCATTCCCCCGCCCGTGGTAACCGATGAATGGAGCCACCTGCTGGCCGCAGATACTTTCTGCCAGTTGCGGCTGACCAACCCCACGCACCCGTACTGGATGCACTTCCAGAGCGAGGAGGTCATCCACCGGCCAAGCTACCAGTCGAAGTATCCGCCCGGTCAGGGGCTGTTTCTGGCCCTGGGGCGTGCTCTGGGCGGGCAGCCGATCGTGGGCGTCTGGCTGAGCGTGGCGCTGGCCTGCACTGCAACCTGCTGGATGTTGCAAGCCTTTGTGCCGCCTCGCTGGGCCTTGCTGGGCGGAGTGCTGGCCGCAATCAGCCCCTCGATTCTCACCATGTGGGGTTGTACCTACCTGGGGGGGCCGCCCGCCATGCTGGGCGGCGCCATGGCCGTGGGTGCAACCCGGCGGATCGTCCGACAGCCCCGCCCCCTTTGGGGCTGCCTGCTGGGAGGCGGCCTGTTCGTGATGGCCAACACCCGCCCCTTCGAGGGGCTGGTGGTGGCATTGCTGCTGGGGGCCGTGCTTTTGCATTGGCTCGCACGCCGGCGCGGCAAGGCGCTTGGCGTGGCCGTGCGCTGCGGCGTGCTGCCCCTGGCTCTGGTGCTGGCGGCCGGAGCCGCCTGGATGGCATGGTATAACTACCGCGTGACCGGCGAGCCGCTCCGCATGCCGTATCAGGTGTGGGCCAAAACATACGGCATCGGTACCCAGAAGCGGTCCCTGGAGTGGATGTTGTTTCCCTGGGTCAGGGAGCATCCGCCCGGACTGCCAGATCTGGCCCGCGCCTTCGTCAAGCGGCTGCTGGAACAATGGGCGTTCTACGTGCGCGTGCCGCTCACCCTGGCCCTCCTGCCGCTGGTCGGGGCACTTGCCCGCCGATGGCTGTGGCTGCCTCTGACCGCCTGGCTGCTCCTGCTCGCCACCATGGCCGGACAGTACACCCGCGGCTACCCCCACTATACCGCCCCGGCTGCCAGCCTGGTGTTTCTGGCCGTGGTGGAGGGCCTCCGCCAGTGGTCGGCCGCCTGTCGCAGGTCGGGCTTCGGCACATGGCTGGCCAGCCTAACAGCCCCTCTTTGCCTGTGTGCGCTGGTCTGCTTCCTGGCCGGCTGGGACCCCACCGCGCAGCGCAAACTAGATCGGGCCAGGGCCGTGATCGAACCGTACATCACCCGCCTGCCCGGCAAGCATCTGGTGTTTGTGGACTATGGAAAACGGCAGCAGGTGGCGTTCGAGTGGGTCTACAATGGGGCAGATATCGACGCGGGCCGGATCGTGTGGGCACACCGTTTGGGCAGGCGTCGCGACCGCGCCCTGCGGCGGTACTACGCTGATCGCAGCGCCTGGGTTCTGGACGCCAGCCACTGGCCGCCCTTGCTCTCGCCCTATGTCGAGGCCACTGGCGGCGGGGCGCCGGCATCTGGCAGCACTGCCGCACCCTCTGCCGGCCTGCGCTCCGTGGCGCCCCGGGGGAATTAACGCCGCCGAGTTCCCGGCAGCCGTCAGACACAGCAGTTCGGCCTGCCGGCGATTCAAGGCAACGAGGGCACGGCTTGGTTGGGCAAGCCCACGGAGCCTTACGCCCCTGGCACTGAGTTCGCTGCATGGGACGAACTCAGCCGTGCCCGGCTTCTCCTCGCCGCCATGACCACGCCGGCGGCAAACGCCGCCACGCTGTACACGTAGTAGAGCAGGTGCAAGGGACAGGCCAACACGGCAAATAGCGGCCCCCGCCGGTCGGCAAAGAAGCGGTAGAGCTTGATGTTCAGCAGCACCACCAGCCCCGTCAGGCCGAGCGGCAGGGCGGCCCACCAGCCGAACTCCCATGCCAGGCCCCAACCAGCCGCGGCCAGCAGGGCCGCAAACAACGCCTGGCAGAGCCAAGACGGCAAACCGTGGTCTGATAAGTAATCGAGCAGGGCCAGGGCGGCCGCGCCGCCCGCGGCAGCCGCCAGCAGCCACGGCGCCCGGATGCTTGCCGCCAATAGCAGCACCGCCAGCACACAGGCAACCAGGGCGCTGGCCCGCTGGCTGCTCTTGAGATTCAGATCATTGGGCAGGTGGCGTTCGCGGCGGATGAGCATGGTCCAGGGCAGGGCGCGGTCGCGCACGTCAGAGCGTATCATCCCCCACAGGCTCCAGCGCTTGAGGTGCGCCGCCTGAATCTCCGGACAGAGGCGGATGCAATGGCCCGCCCGCCAGAGGCGGGCACCCAGCTCGATGTCTTCAATCGAAGGACGGCCGTACGAAGGATCAAACCCGCCGACTGCCGCGAACACGTCGCGCCGCACGGCGCCGCAGCCCGCCCAGAAGGTGGTCGCCTCAGGCTGCCCGTGCTGGTGCGTAAAGTGGTGGAACAGGTTCTTGTACTGCGAGATCAGATTGCGGGCAGGCGGGCAGTCGTCGTACGAGCCGAAAAGTGCTGCTAGGTCCGGCTCGGCCTCAAAACGGGCGGCCACTGCGGCCAGCGTATCGGGGTGGACGCAGACATCGGCATCGACGAACAGCAGGTAGCGGCCGCGGGCCTGTGCGGCACCCGCATTGCGTGCCGCGGCGGGCCCACTCTGCCGGGGCATGTGCACCACCTGAGCGGCGAGGCGCTGTGCGAGCCGCGGACTGTCGTCCGTGGAGGCATCGTCTACCACGATCACCTCGAAGTCCGTATAGCTGGAGGCTTGCAGGTGTTTCAAGCACGCCTCCAGTTGCGAGGCGCTGTTGCGCACCGGCACAATCACAGACAGCCTGGGTGCCGAGGTAGAGCTAACATTGGCAGGCGGAGCAGGCTCCGGTGGCCGGGCTGCCTCGGAATCGGCTGGCGTGGACATGACCTGGGTGCCGGGTGCGTGGGGTTGCGACACACTAGTGTACTTCGCCGAACAAGCAGAGTCCTGGCAAGGCGTGGCAACGAGATGATGCGCGAGAGCCGCGGCGTGGTCAGAGATGGCGGCCGGGTCACTGCGGCCACGCGCGATGGGGTAGGAGTGGTCACAGGGAAAGGCCGGGCCCAACAGCCCGTGCGCTACGGGCCGGACCCAACAGGCTGTGCGCAACAGGCCGGGCTCGGCAGGCCGGGCCCCATAGGCCGGCCGCTGGAGAGGAGGCTCAGGCGGCGGCTGCCAGCAAGCGACGCATCGGCCAAGGGGCACGCAGGTGGGACTGCACGCCCATGGCTCTGCTAATGGCCAATGGACTTGCTCGGCTAGACCGTATATCCCCGCTCTCGCCGCCTAACCAGGGCATCATCTTCCTACCGGGTGCTGGCCTCGCTGACTCTATATCGTTTCGGCATGAAGCGCAAAATGTCATCGCCCAAGCTGCGTCTGGCCGTCCATCTCCCGCAGCGAAGCGGCGCCCCTGAGCGGCGCCAGCCAGCTCGGCTTGACGGGCTAACGCTGTCCGATACATTTAAATCCTCGGGAGCACCCCTAGCTCAATTGGATAGAGCATCGGTCTACGGAACCGAAGGTTAGAGGTTCGAGCCCTCTGGGGTGTAATGTGGGTCGGCCGATGACAGAGCAAGAAGCGTGGACGATCGGCCGCTTGCTTCAGTGGACCACTGGCTATCTGAAGGAGCGGGGTGCTGAGAGTCCACGCCTCGAGGCGGAGGTGTTGCTGGCACACGCCTGTGGCTGCAAGCGGATCGACCTGTACACGCGCTTCGACGAGATTCCCGCGGAGCCGGTACGTGCCGCCTTCAGAGAGTTGGTGCGGCGCCGGGCGGAAGGCACCCCGGTAGCCTACCTGGTAGGCCGTCGCGAGTTCTACTCGCTGTCGTTTCGGGTCACGCCAGATGTGCTCATCCCTCGGCCCGAGACGGAGTTCTTGCTCATCCGCCTCTTGGACCTGGCCGCCACGCACCAGCCGGCAGGCGAGGCGCTCCAGATCGCCGACGTGGGTACGGGCAGCGGCGTGCTAGCCATCTGCGCTGCCCGCAAGCTGGCTGGCTGCCGCGTTACCGCCATCGACCGCAGCCCCGCGGCACTCGCGGTGGCGCGAGCCAATGCCGAGGAACACGGCGTCCTGCAACAAATCGTGTTTCGAGAGGGCGACTTGCTGGCAGGTCTCCCAGAGCAGCCGCAGTTCCATTTCATTGTCAGCAACCCGCCCTATGTGAGCGAGGCCGAGTACGCAAAGCTTCCCCGCGAGATTCGTGAACACGAGCCCCGCGGAGCGCTGGTAGCCGGCCCGGGGGGGACCGAGGTCATCTTCCGGCTGATTCCCCAGGCGGCCTGCCGGCTGCTTGAGGGCGGCTGGCTGCTGCTGGAAGTGAGCCCGATGATTGAGCCGGCCGTGCGAGAAGAGCTTGGGGCCTCGAACTCGCTCATTCTGTACCCTACCATCAAAGATCTGGCGGGCCTGCCGCGGGTGGTTCAGGCACGTAAGCGACCGGCAGACTGAAGATGGCCCGCGAGCACCTGGAGATTGTGGGGGGCCGGCCGCTGTTCGGCACGGTCACCGCCTCTGGGGCCAAGAACGCCGCCCTGCCGATCATGGCAGCGGCTTTGCTTGCGGAAGGGGTGGTGGAGCTGGACAACGTGCCGCGGGTCGCCGATGTGGCCACGCAGTCGCGGGTACTGGCGGCGCTGGGCATGCATGTGGAGTGGATAGGAGCGCATCGTCTACGGCTGTTCACGGTTTCGCACCGGCCGCAGGCGGCGCCTGCCGAACTGGTGCATTCCATGCGGGCGAGTTTCTGCGTACTGGGCCCCTTGCTGGCCCGGCGCGGCCGTGCCCGCGTGCCCCTGCCCGGCGGGTGCCGCATTGGCCCTCGACCGGTGGATCTGCACCTGCGGGGCCTGACCGCTTTGGGCGCCGACGTGCGGGTTGTTTCTGGTTGCGTGGTCGCCCGGTGCGGTCGCCTGCGCGGGGCGCGCGTAGACATGGCGGGCAGCCGGGGACCAAGCGTTACCGGCACGGCGAATGTGCTATGCGCGGCAGTGCTGGCTCGCGGCGAGACGGTCATTCGAGGGGCTGCGCGCGAGCCGGAGATTGTCGATCTGGGCCATTTCCTGCAAGGAATGGGGGCGCGGATCGAGGGGCTAGGCACGGATTGCCTGCGCGTGCAGGGTGTGGCGGGGCTAGCCGGCGGGCGACGTCGTCTGCTGCCTGATCGGATCGAGGCGGGCACGTTCCTTTTGGCCGGGGCGATGAGTGGCGGTACGGTCGAGGTCCGGGAGGGCCGCGCCGAGCATTTGGAGGCGGTGCTGGATGCCCTGGAGCTAGCCGTCGCCGACCGGGCCGTTCCGGTCTGCTCGGGAGTCCCGGCCGTCGCGGCGGGCGACATCCGGTTCCTGGTCCAGGCAGGCGTCGACTTCATCATCGGCTACCCGGACCAGGGCACGAACATCGCGGACGCGATCCTCGAGGCGACCGCCGCCGGGATCCCCTACATCCCCTACTCGGCGGGGTGGGTGGGCCTCCCCGGGCAGGAGGGAGCGCTCGTCCCCGGCCAGGACTACCTGGCGATCGTTGGCGAGGACCTGTGCGCGCTCGGCGAGAGCTTCGCGGAGGTGCTGAACCGGGA
>JAIMBC010000014.1 GCA_023511675.1 Pirellulales bacterium | reverse complement strand
CGCCGCCGCTCAAGCCGCTTCGCTCGAACCGCACCCCCCCGCCCACAACCGCCACTTCTGTCGATCAATCGGCCTTGGCATCTTTCACCTCGCTTGCGTGCACTCGTCAATTACCGCGCCCGCACGCAAGCGCCCAACCCTGTCAAGAATGGTGACGGTGTACGGTGACGTTTGCGGTGTACGGTTACGATTATGGGCAGGGGTGGTTGAGCTCGGAGGTCGCAGTTACGTGGGGATGGCCACTCCGTCTCGGTTGTGGGGTACGGCCAGTGGCGGCGTGGGATCCTGGCACTCCGGCTCGTAGCCCCTTCGTGGCAGCCGGCGTCTGGCCCGGCCACAAGGGCCATGCCTCCGTGGTGCTACACCGCTGCCCGACGGTCGGCGAAGGCTGGCGCTCCGCCGCTCCCTTACGGTCGCGACCTCGAGAGTCGCGGGCTTTGTTTTGGTCGCAAGCCCGAGCCAATGGCGTGGGGCGAGGCACGAGGGACGGTACCAACGCGGTCACCACGAACGGGCGGCCATAATGAACAGGCCGCAGCTACAGGTTTGCAACGTCACCGCACTAATCAAGCCAATGAATCCTGTCAGTGCGAGCCATGCTTGATACTGCTCCAGTAACCGGCCTTCTTGCAGGCACCATCTGGTGCACCTCCCCTTTCTTCCAGCCGCCCCACTCCACGGCCCCCGATTCTCTGGCTCAATAGGCCTCGCCATCCTCCGCGTCGCTTCCGTGGACTCGTCATCTCCCCGCCCGCCATGCAAGGAGCCAACCACCTCAAGAGTGATTGGTGTGGACGGTTACCCTAGACAAACACGGGGCCGATCGCCTGTTCAGCTTCTTCAGCCAGTGCAACGAGCGGACGCGCCTGATCGCCACGAGGAACTTGCCGTGCGCCGAGTGGCCAGACATTTTCGCGGGCGACGGACGTCTGGCGGGCGCGTTGATCGATCGCACAACCCATCGGGTCCATGTGATAGAGATTCGAGGCGAGGGTTATTGGCTGCACGTAAGCCTCGGTGCGAGGAAAGCAGGTGGTTTCCTCAACACTCCGAACATGTGAGGGGTGCGACGCGCCCGACCATGCATGCGGCCAAAGGTTGACGGCTTGCCGACCACGCCTATTATTAAACGGAAGCATCGCCCTTTTTTCGCTGCCCATCCTTGCTCTTTTGTGTGCTGCTCATCTCCGGGTGCAACGAAATAGCAGTGTCGAGAGAGATGTTAAGTCAGGCCGGCAAGAGCCCAACCCCTTTTAATGGCGGGTTACGCATTCTACTCAAGCGAGTGCGGAGAGCTGGATTTATGTGAACAGACTTGTGCGTACACTCAGGCCGTGGCGCGCGACGATGGAGCCGTTGGTTGTCTTCGCGGGATATGTGGCACGCCAGCCCCCTCACCCCCAGAAAACGTACCAGGAGCCGAACCGTGCAGATGGTTCAGCAAAGCGAGCCATGGATTTAGTCGAACGGCTGCGAGCCTCGTGGGATTCTAATGGTCCACCCGAGTGGTCCGTCACCGAACTCATGGCGTCGATAAGCGACATCGCGTATCAGACGCCTCCTGCGGCAGAGAGGAGTTACTGCGGGTTGGGCTTCGAGTGGATTCGTCCCATAATCGAGGATTCAATGGCTGTTTATGTCGTTTCGGCCAAGAATGTGGCAGTGATTGCATTCCGAGGCACGGATGATCCTGCCGATTGGCTGGTTAACCTTAAGGCTTTGTCGATGCGAACTCCGCATGGACGCGTGCACAGAGGTTTTGCAAGTACCTATACGAAGCTGGAAAAAGAAGTGATGGCTGCGCTTCAGAAGCAGCAACCCAAGCATCTATGGGTGACAGGCCACAGCCTGGGTGGGGCCCTTGCCGTGGTCTGTGCCCACCGCTTAATCGAGATCGAGAAGCTACCTCTCCACGGGGTAATCACCTTCGGTCAGCCGATGGTTGCTAAAAAAGGGCTTGCCGACTATCTCGACAAGCAACTCTTGGGGCGCTATGCCCGTATAGTTAATGGTGCGGATATCGTTCCACAAGTGCCACCCGCATACGCGCACTGTGGATCATTGCTCCACCTCACGGATGATGGCATTCGCCGTTCCGAAGCGAAACGCCCGGTTGGCGGTGCCCATCCTGATGAACCCATCAACGCACGCGAGGAGGCTTCAAGACCTCTCACCGATCACGAATTTCAAGCGTTGAAGGCTAGCTTGAAACAACGCAAGGAGTCTGAGAAACGACCTGATGGGCCACCGGTATATCAAGGCAACATGCCCTGGCTGCGGGACCATTCCATTGAGCTATACCTCGCCAAAATCCGCTCCATGATTGGGCCCACAGGCCAATCGCTTTGAGGAATGGGGAACGAAAGTGAGCAACCGACCACCTCCACCATTCTTGCCGCGGTTGGTAGCTTACGTGCAGGCTGGGGAGATCACCTGGGCACGCAAGCGAGGTGAAGGATGTTAAGGGCCATTGATCGAGAGAAGTGGCGGTTGGGTGCGCGGCGGCCAGCCCAGGGTGCGCGTGCGCGGCCCTGGGTTAGGATGTGCAGCCGCTACGCAGTTGGGAGGGAGCCGGACGCGGAAGGCCGGTGTGCCTATGGTCCGCCGCCTTGCTAGTGAGGCAAGCGCCACCGGCGTAACGGTCGTTCACACCCCCGCGGTGCGAGTGCCCGAATTTGATTGGGAAAGAGCAACGAGAGACAGTCAGCCTCCAGGCCCGCATGAATGCCGTCAGTACCAACGTGGCCGCGCGTGCCCGAGGGAGTAGTGTGGCGACATCTGCCGGTGACAGGTGCCACCAAGGCACAGCGTCAGAGGCAGTCCGTTCTCAGGCAGGAGCCGGGGAACGAGAGTGACGCTTGTGCCGCGCGTGGCTGGTGATGAGATCGTTTCCTAGAACGGCTCGTACTCACCGACGGCAGCGTGGGCGAAGTTCTCAAAGCGAGTGTATTCCTGGAGCCAGACCAGCTTCACGTCGCCGGTGGGGCCGTTGCGCTGCTTGGCCACCATCACGTCGGCCTGGCCGGCGAGGCGGCTGCGCTCCTCTTCGCTGGTGGCGTAGTACTCATCGCGGTGGACGAACATGACCACATCGGCGTCTTGCTCGATGGCGCCGCTTTCCCGTAGGTGGGAGAGGCGCGGGCGGTTGTCTCGGGTGACTTCCGCCTGGCGATTGAGCTGGGCGAGGCAGAGGACGGGGATTTTGAGTTCGCGGGCCAGCCCCTTCAGGCGGCGGGCGATGCGGGCCACCTGTTCCTGGCGTGGGTCGCGGGGGTTGTCGGGCTCGATGAGCTGGAGGTAGTCGATCACCACCAGTGCCAGGCCCTGCTGGCGTTTGAGGCGCCGCGCCGTGGCGGCGATTTCCGTCATGGTGCGGCTGGGCGTATCGTCGATGTACAGCGGCGCCGCGCTCATCTCTGCCGCAACTTCGACCAGTTTCTTCTTGTCCAGTGCAGAGAGGAAGCCGTTGCGCAGCTTGTGGCCGTTGATCCGTCCCCGCGAGCACAACATCCGTTCGGCCAGCTCGAGGCGAGACATCTCCAGGCTGACGAACAGCACGCTTTGGCGGCAATTGACGGCCACATGGTCGGTAATGTTGGTGGCCAGGGCCGTCTTGCCCATGCTCGGCCGCGCCGCGAGGATGATTAGCTCGGAGGGATGCAAGCCGCCGATGCGGGCATCGAGGTCGGTAAAGCCGGTGGGCAGACCGCCGATGCCGGCGCCGCGCTCAAGCCGCGCGTCGATGCGGCTAAGGGCTTCCTGGAGCACGTCGGCCATGGCGGCCACGTCGCCTGTGCCCTGCTCATCGAGGATGCGGAAGATCTTCTGTTCGGCGGCGGCGAGCAGCTCGCGTGCTTCTTGAGACTGGTCGTAGGCGTCGTGGATGATCTCGGTGCTGGCGTGGATCAATTGCCGCAGGGTGCTCTTGGCGCGGACGATGCGGGCGTAATGCACCGCATTGGCGGCGGTGGGAACGCTTTCCACCACTTCGCGCAGGTAGGGCACGCCGCCCGCAGCATCCAGGTCGCCATGCTGCCGCAGGCGGTCGACCAAGAGCGTGGCATCGATGCGCTTCCCCTCGTTGTGCAGCGCCAGCATGTGCCGAAAGAGCACCTGGTGCGCATGCACATAGAACTCTTCGGGCCGTACGGCCAGCGAGACCTCGTCGCACATCAGGGGATCCAGCAGCAGGCTGCCCAGCACGCCGCGCTCGGCATCGGGATCCTGCGGAGGGAGCCGGTCGAAGACCGTTGGCGCGGGCGCACCATTGCCGCGTTGAGGTTGGCCGTGCTCCATGGCATCCTCCGGTCCAGGACGGCCGCTACCAGCAACGTATCATCACGCGCCGGGAGCGGCACGTTCGCCTTGCACGGCAGGCACCACCCACAGGCGAAGCTGGGCATCGATGTCATAGCCGAGATGGATCTGCACCGTGTACATGCCCAACTCCTTCAGCGGACCCGTCAACCGCACCTGATCCGGCGTGATGGTGATGCCGTTGCCCTTCAAGGCAGCGACAATGTCGTTCGCGCCGACCGAGCCGTAGAGGTGGCCCTCGTCGTTGGCATTGGCCTCGATCGTGACGCTTTGTGCTCCGATCGTCTCCGCCAACGCTCGCAACCCGGCTAGACGCGCACGCTGGATCTCTTGCAGGCGCGCCTTGTGCTTCTCGATCATCCGCTTGTGATGCTCGGTGGCGATGGTGGCCAGTCCCTGCGGAAGCAAGTAGTTGCGGGCATACCCGGGCTTGACGGCGACCACCTCTCCCTGCTGGCCGAGGTGGTCGATGGTCTGAATCAGCAGGACTTCCACATTGCC
The DNA here is from genome assembly GCA_023511675.1 of Pirellulales bacterium. Taxonomy (GTDB): domain Bacteria; phylum Planctomycetota; class Planctomycetia; order Pirellulales; family JAIMBC01; genus JAIMBC01. The sequence goes on along the minus strand of JAIMBC010000014.1, from coordinate 36,627 downwards.
GGTAGGGGTGCGCGGCAGCTTGCGTGGGCTGTGCTGGCTGCGGCGGCGACGGCGTGCGGTGCTAGACATGGGTGGACAACCTGTTCAAGGAAGGACATGCGCCCCGGGCTGGTGCTGCGTGGGCAGCGGCGGCTGGGGGGCGTGCCATGGGGTTAAAAGGGAATATCGTCCTCGGGCGGCGGGGCGGGCGGGCCGGAGAAGTTGGGGCCTTCTTCGGGCGGTTCGTCGTAGGCTGGCGGCGGGGCCTGCTCGCCTCTGTCAGCCCGTGCGGCCGAGCCGGCACGTGCCGCACGCGGTGCATCTCCCTGCCGCGTGCCCAGCATCTGCATTTTCTCTCCCACCACGCGGAGGCGGAAGCGTTTTTGCCCGTCGTTCCCCTCCCACTGGTCATACTTGAGCCGGCCCTCGATCAGCACGGCCGAGCCCTTGGAGAGGTATTCGCTGGCCACCTCTGCGGTACGGCCCCACAGGGTAACATTAACGAACACTGGGTCATCGACCCACTCGCCCTGGGCATTCTTGCGCCGATCGTTGACGGCCAGGCCCAAGTCGCACACGGCCATGCCGCTGGGAATGTAGCGCAACTCCACGTCACGCGTCAGATTGCCTACCAGGATCACGCGGTTGAAGCTTGCCATGAGGTGGTCTCCTTTGCGTCGCCGGGGGGAAGGGGCGAGTCGCACGTCCCCCGCCTGCCAGCGGTCAGTACATGAACATGTGTACCGCACTGCCCGTCAAGCTAGCAGATTGCTCCCGGCAATGCAACGAAGTTCAGTCCTCGGCCAAGTCGGCGGTTTCTTCCTCCAGATCGTCCACGCCCAATTCCACGGCGGGGCCGGCGTGGGCAGCCGATGATTTGCCCCCTGCACCCTCGGCCCGGCGCGGCCTGGCCTCGTGCCCTGCCAGAGCGTGCTGGACGACAGCATCCGCAATCCGCGGGTCGATTTTGAGGAACAGATGGCGCAACACGGCGTCGTTGATCCGGCAGTCCCGATCTAATTCAGCGAGCTTGTGGCTGTCCATGCGGAAGTACATCAGCCAGTACGTTCCCTTGCGGTGCCCCTTGATGGGGTACGCCAGGCGACGCTCCTCCCACAGGCGGCTGACGAGCAGCTCGCCCCCCTGTCGCCCCACCGCCTCCGCCACTTGACCCGATACGCCTGCCGGATCTCGGCTGTAGCGGTTCGAATCGAAGATGAAGAGTCCCTCGTACGTGTTTACTGGCAAGGCACGGCTCCTGCTCTCTCTGGGCTATCCTCGCACGCCCCACGCCAAGGGGACGCACGCGACTTGATCTCTCTAGCTATTAAATCGGTTCATGCACTCGTCAATGCCCCGCGTGACCCACACCTCCACGGCATCCGCCGCACGTTCCACGGCGGCGTCTATCTCCACTCGCTCCTCTTCACTAAAATGCGACAGCACGTATGCCGCCGGATCCCACCCCGCCGGCGGCTGCCCGATGCCGACCCGCAACCGGCAGAACTCCTCCGTGCCCAACACGCGAATGATGTCTGCCAACCCCCGCTGCCCCCCTGCCGAGCCGCGAGCGCGGGCACGCAGCCGACCCAACGGCAGGTTGAAGTCGTCACACACCACCAGCAGGTCCTGGTTCTCCAGCTTGTAATAGTCGCGGGCCGCCAGCACGCTCAATCCGCTGCGGTTCATGTACGTGTGGGGGCACAACAGCAGCACGCGCTCGCCGTCCAGACGCACCTCCGCTACCTCACCCCGAAAGGCAGCTCGCGGCGGGCCCGCACCACAGCGGCGAGCCAACAGGCCGACCACGGCAAAGCCTACGTTGTGACGCGTCGCCTCGTACTTGCGGCCAGGATTGCCCAGGCCGACCACCAGCTTCATTGACGGGTTGCCCGCTAGTCTTCAGCTTCTTCCTCCTCCTTCTCACCGCCCTTGCGGCCGATCAACTCGGGCTCCGCCGCCTCTGCCACAGGAGCCGCCTCTTCTTCTTCCGCGGCAGGCAGCAGGCATTGCACCAACACCTCATCCGGCGGCGTGAGCAGCTTGGCGCCCGGCGGCAGCTCCAACTGGCCGGCGGTCAGCACGCCATTCAAGTGCAGCTCCCGTACCGACAGCGACAGCCTCTCGGGGATGGCGGTCACAGGGCACTGGATCGCAACCTGATGGACCAACTGGCTGACCACGCCGCCTTCTTTGACCCCCGGTGCTTCGCCGCGGAGCACGACGGCAACCTCGATCTCCACCACGTCTTCGGCAGAAACCCGCACCAGGTCCAGATGCAGCACGTGGGTGCCGTAGAGGTCCCACTGCAATTCACGGATCAGGGCCTTTTCCGTCACGGCCCCGGCCAGCTCCACCACGCGGGCACCGTGCCGCACGGCGGCAGCCACCGCGTCCGCCGGAATCGCCAGGCTGAGCACCGGTCCGCCGTGGCCATAGAGCACGGCCGGCACCTGGCCCGCTGCACGCATGCGGCGCACGCGGCGCTTGCCAAACTCGCTCCGCAGAGCCACGGTGAGTGTTTCAGACATCGACACAACCTCAACGATGCACAAGCCAACGACATGCCCGGCAACCTCGACGCGCCGTAGTGCAACCACGGGCCTCGGCCGGCCCACCTGGCCCTGGGCTCCCAGACCAGGAAGGGAACGTGTTATTTTGACGCCTGCCAGTCGTTTTGCAAGACCTACTTCTGGCAAAGAAACGGCTGAAAGGCTGGCACTATTCCCGCAGAGGCGGGCCTTGCGCTTTGCTCAACCCGCCTTCGCTCGCCCCCGCATGGCCCTTCCTCGCCTTGCCTGGGGAGAGGACCGCCCGCCTGTATGTCGCGGAGCGTTAAAGAGAACGGGCAAGGCGGCCAGGCTTACCGCAGCTCATATACACCAGGACCCGGCACTGGCAAAATGCCGCCCACAGATTCTCCTTGCCTCACCGGCGGATGCACGCGCACAAACAGCACACGGCCAGCCGCCTCTGCTTGCACCTGCACACACCTTGTTCCCAAGGCATCGGTGATGTACCCGAGCGGCTGGCCTGCTGCCACGGGCTGCATCACTTCCACCACAGGCTCGAAAAAACCATCCGCTGGGGCGGGGTGCTGCGCCTGCAAGTGGCCGCTTCCCGGCCGGTAGTCCTCCACCAGATATTCTGAGACGGTCGGCGTCTGCCCGCCCGCGAGCAGGCCCAGGTAGGCCGCCACGTTTACACAGCCTTGCACCAGATCCTGCACCGCCTGAGGTTCGTAGCTGCTGCCGCCGCCATGCTCGACGTAAATAGCGGGGATGCAGGCATCGCGCGCCGTGGAGAGCGTGCGTCCCTCCCATTCGGGGCTGGTGCCCCACACCAGCGGGGCTCCAAAGGCACGCGCCATGGCCCGCTGTTCGGCCAACACACGCCGATCCGCATGGAGTATGTAGCCGGCCAGAAAGGCGAGCCGAAAGGCGGTGCCGCCCGTGTGCAGGTCGATGTAGTAATCCGCCTGGCGAATCAGCCGGTCCAAGGCCCAGGCCAGCCGCTGTGTATATGAACCGGCCGCATTTCCCGGCAGCGTGCGGGCCAAATCCAAGCCGTCGTCGGCACAGCGGCTGCCGCGGCGGAACGCCGCTGCATTCACCAGCGGCACAAGCGTGATCCGTCCGCGCCGCAGCCTGTCCCCCAGCAGCGTGGCAAGCCGCCGGACGGCCTGCATGGGCGCAAACTCGTCGCCATGCACGCCGGCGGTAATCAGCAGGTGCGGCCCGCCGGTTGAAGCCTCAAGCGTACACGACTCGAACTCAGCTTCAGGTGGCATTGTTCCTCCGCACTGGTGCTAGCACTGCTCCCCTGCGCCATGACGCTACGCCACGCCACGGCGGCTGCCAAGGCTGGCTCTCGGGCGCGCCTTGCGCTGCCGCCCCTCGGGGTGTGAACGGGCGCGGGATGGGGCCGCTTGCCCAGGAACGTTTCGCGGGGCAGCAGACCGATCATGTGAAAAGGCACCGGAATCGCGCATGCTTGTCCATTGAAGCCGCACAGTCCCGACAACCGATATAACACCTACCACGGTCTGACCAGGACGTTCCCCTTGTAGTTCGCATCCCCGCCGCGCACCGCGGCCTGTTGGAACGCGACGAGTGTTGAGCGGCAGTTCACGCCTGGGAGCCGAATGGAATGGGCCAGTATCGTGTAGCGTGTGGCACCTGCGTAGGCCGCGCGGGCACGTTCCGGCACGGGGGACGAAGGCCGTGGGCTGTGGCAGCCGCGCTCGGCCTGGCGGTGCATGTGGCCATGTTGGTCAACTCGCCGCTGCGGGCGGAGTTGAAGCTGCCTGCCTCGTCGGCAGCGCAGGGTGGCAACCGCACGCGGCAGTTGGATCAAGATCCGGAGGCGGTGCCTGCGTTTCGCGCCAATGGGGGGGCTCAGCCGGCCGAAGGGTTGCCCTCCCCGCCGACGGATGTTCCAGGGGACGGGCCCGTCCGCCGTTGGCCTCGCTTTGGGGGCCGCCTGCCGCCGGAACTGATGGGGCCGGCTGGACGCGATACGGCTGTGGAGGCCGCTTACGGGCGGTATGTGGATCGGCTGATCGATCCCCAGACCACCCTGGATCTGGTGGTATCACGTCCGCGGTTGCTGGTTTTCAAGCAGGCACCTCGGCGTTATCAGCTTGCGGACGACAAGCTGGCCTCGGCCCTGTTGGTTTCGCCCACCGAGCTATCTCTTACAGGCAACCAGGTGGGCTCGACGGTACTCAATCTCTGGTTTGAGGATCCCGAGACCGGGAGCACCGAGGTGCTGAGCTACCTGGTGCGGGTGTTCGAGGATCCGCACCAGCGACTAGAACTGGACCGCTTGTATGAGGCGCTGGAGCAGGAGATCAATCGGGCCTTTCCAGACAGCCATGTGGAGCTGGCGCTGGTGGGAGACAAGGTTGTGGTCCGGGGAGAGGCGCACGACATCGTCGAGGCGGCCCAGATCCTCCGGCTGGTTTCTGCCCATGCGCCCGATGCTGCGGAGCGTCCCGCATCGATCGAGCAAATCAACTTTCTGGATCGCACAGCGATGCTGCCGGTGAATCCGGGGGACATTGCCCTCGGCCCGCTGGAACAGCCGGAGGCATATGCCCCGGACGTGTTGCGATCTGTATTTGCCGAACTCAGTCCCCAGGTTGTGAACCTGCTGCGCGTCCCCGGCGAGCAGCAGGTGATGCTGCGTGTGACGGTGGCCGAGGTGAACCGCTCGGCCGCACGGAGCATCGGCCTGAACTTCAGTCTATCCAACGACCGCGGGCTGCCGGTGTTCAGTCAATTGACGGGCAGCTTGACGCAGGCGAATCTGCCTGCGTTTCTGGACAACGGGCAAGTGTTTCTGGCGATTGAGGCGTTGCGAAGTCTGAACCTGGCCAAGGCATTGGCGGAACCGAACCTGGTGACGCTCAATGGTCAGCCGGCGCGGTTTCGGGTGGGCGGGCAGTTTCCGGTGCCCGCCTCTCAGTTGGCCTTTGGGGGTGTAGGGCAGGGCGTGGCCTTCGTTCCCTTTGGGGTGCAGCTTCAGTTTTTGCCCTACATCACAGATCGAGATCGGGTGCGGCTGCACGTGGCGGCCATCGTAAGTACGCGAGACGAGGGGCTGGGAACGAATATTGGCGGGGCTGCGCTGGCGGGCGGCACAAGTGTGGCTGGGCTTCAAGCGCGGTCGTTTCAGACCTCCGTGGAGCTGCGCGAGGGCCAGACACTGGCCGTGGCGGGCCTGTTGCAGACGAACTTCAGTGCCTCCACCACGCGCATTCCGTTGTGGGGAGACCTGCCGCTCATTGGCCATACGGGAGGAAGAAGCAACACCACCAGCGACGAGCAGGAACTGGTGATCCTGGTCACTCCAGAGTTGGTGCATCCCTTGCCCGCTTGCCAAACGCCCCCTTTGCCCGGGCACGACATGTTCGAGCCCAGCGACGTGGAGTTCTTCCTGGGCAACCGCCTGGAGGGGCGCCGCACGCAGGGGTTCCGAGCGGCGGCGCGAACGGACTGGCATCGGCTGACGGCCTACCGGAGATGCGAAGACCGATGGATCATCGGGCCGCAGGGCCATACGTGCGGCTGCGGTCCCGCATGCCCAAGTTATCCCCCACTGCCCCCCCAATCAACCGATGCAGCGGAGCCCGCTTATGTTCACGATTGACGATCCGTGCCTCTGGCCCCGGGCACGGCTGCGCCGGCCGCTGGGTTCTTTGCAGACGGCAACTACCCAGCCGGACCGCTCTAATCCCACTGCGTGCATGATCCTGCTTGCACGCTCCGTTTGCGGACCGAGGTTGAGACGGGCAACAGGCTGGAGCCTTGCAGCGTGCCTTCTCCTCGCAGGCTGTCGGGCAGGAGAACGCTGTTGCACGGACGTGCCCAACGGGGCTATTCCCCAGCCGCCCGGTACCGTGGGATGCCAGTGGCAGCATGCCCAGATGCAGCTCGCAGAGGAAGATGATTTTGTGATTTACCACCACGAGTGGCTGGGGCGTACGGCCAGCCTGTCGCCGGCGGGCGAACGTCATGTGCATGGACTGGCCCAACGGATGGTATATGCACCGGCCGTGGTGTGGATCGCACCCCCCTTCGACTCGACGGAATTCGCCGAAGATGAGGCGCTCTCTGCCGAGCGGCGCCAGGTAGTGATCGAGAAGCTAGCCGCCGCTGGTGTGGAGGGGGCAGAGGAGCTGGTGCAGGTAGGCTATCCTCAGGCCGAACCGTTGTATGGAGAGGAGGCTGTTCGTTACGGCGTGAACCGCCTTTCGGGCCGCGCCGGCGCGGGCGGTTCCTTGACCGGCGGGTTTGGCGGCGCTGGGCTGGGGGGAGGTGGCTTCTCGACTTCCAATACGATGGGCGGCGGATTCATGGGCGGCGGCTTTTTCTAGGGGGCAGGCATGGCAAGAGCAGCAAGCTCATTGGCCGGCGTATTCGGTGGTCTGATCGCGATCATGGCGATGGCTGCAGAACCGGCAGCCACCTGGCGGCCCTGGCGCATTTTCCAGCGCGGCCGGCCGCATCCTGCCTCCTCCCAAGAGCTGCCTCCACGGCAAGCGGCGGCAGCCTGTATCGCCACGGCCCGGCAGCTCGAACAACGTGGCCATCGCCGTGAGGCCATCCTGTTGTACGAACGTGCCCGGCAGCTTGACCCGAGCCAGCAGCAGGTGTGCCGCTCGCTGGCCGTGCTGTATGATCTCGAAGGCGCCCACGCCGAAGCCTGGAGGGAGTACCAGCGTGCCCTCCAGCGCTGGCCGCGCGACGCCGACCTTTGGAACGACATCGGCTACTATCACGACCTGCGGCACAATCCCACCGAAGCCGAGCGCTGCTACCGCCATGCACTGGGGCTTGCTCCGGCCCACTCCCGTGCCGCTGTGAATCTTGCCACCTTGCTGGCCCGCCAGGGCCGCTGGGCAGAGGCTTACGACCTCTTTGCCCGAGCGGTGGGGCCTGCGGCAGCACACGCCAACGTAGGCCTGATCATGGCTCGCGAAGGTCATGCGTCGCAGGCCGTGATGGCTCTGCAACGGGCGTTGGCACTCGATCCCACGCTCAGTCAGGCTGCCGCCATGCTGGAACACCTCGAGGGCAGGGCGGTGGCCCTGAACCGGGTGGGTGACGCTCCGGGCGGGCGGTGATTGCCTAAAGGGCGGCAGGTGAAAAAGTGTGACCACGGTAGCTTCCAAGGTCGCTTGCAGTTCGCCCAGCTTGCCGCTCTTGTCGGGCTGCGTGACGGCAGATAGCGGTCTAACGCCTCGTAGGTTCAGCAGCCGAAACATTGTTAGGCCCCGAAGCCGTCTGCTGAGCTGCCAGAGGGGACGGTGCAGGTGCAGCAAGCAACGCGAGCCACACGCCTGGGAGATCGAATGAAATCGAGAGGGCTGCTGCCTGGGGCCCAGTGGAGGGGGCGAAGAGGCATGGCTGGCAGGACGCCGGCAATAGCGGTAGCAGCCCTCCTTGCCTTTCTGGGGCTGGGGCAGCCAGCCGCGCTCGCGGGGGACCAGCCCCAAGCCAAGGGGCCGCGTGCGAAGGTCAGCAGCGGTCGTGCGGCAAGGCTGGAGGCCATTCGGCAGATTCCCTGGGAGGAACTCGACGAGCAGGCAGCGGCCAACGTGCGATATGTGGTCGAGAATGCCAGTTTGTTCCGGCGATTACCGGCCCAATCGATCGAATGCGATCCCACGTTCTTTACCTTCCTGCTCGAGCACCCGGATGTGGTGGTGAACATCTGGCGCGTGCTGAAGCTGAGCGATGTTCACTTACGTCGCGTGGAGGAAGGGGTATTCCGTGCGGACGATCGGTCCGGGACGACAGGCAGCTTGTGCTTTGTCCACCGGGGCGAGAATCGGCACGTGGTCTACGGCGAAGGCCGCTACGAGGGCCAGCTTTTGGCCCGGCCCGTTAGGGGGCAGTGTGTGTTGGTGCTGCACACGGACCACGCGATAGAGCGCGACGGCCGCGCGGTGGTGACCTGCCGCATCGATGCCTTTGTGCATCTCGAGAACGTGGGGGTGGACGTGCTGGCACGCACATTCCAGCCGCTGCTGGGCCGCACGGCGGACCACAACCTGCGGGAAACGGCCCAATTTGTCGCCATGCTTCATCGTGCGGCAGAGATCAACCAGGAGGGGGTGTTGCAGGTGGCCGAGCGTCTGACGGATGTCGCGGATGAGGATCGCCGCCGCTTTGTCGAACTGGCTGAGCAGGTGGCGGTCCAGGCCGCCCTGCTTGCCTCCGAAGAGACCGCAGTGCGGCGTGCGGCGGGCCGGCCGGCCGGCACCACGACGAACCGCTGACCGCCCACTGTGGCTGCCAAGGCGTCTGGGGGACTGCCCGTGGCAGCCGGTCCGTGCCACGAGCAGGCCTTGTTGGCCGCGTGGCCGCTCTCCTTTGCCGCCCAGGGTTAGTGCCCGCTGGCGCCTTGCAGCCCCTGATCCTTTTCCAAGCGCCCGATCGCCCCTGGCCCAGGGCAGCCTGAGGGCTGCAGGCCCTTGGCTCGGGCTAGCGGACGTGGCGTGCTGGCACCCATTCTTGTGCCTGCTGGGTCCCATCTCCGCCCCTGGCGGCACGGGCGTGGGTCTTGTTTGTGCCGTACACCGGCACCATCGCGCCGTGTCGGGCGAGCACGGGCCACAGAGGAGTGAGAAGAGGAGCGGGGAAAGAGGGCGGCGGGATACACTTTTCGTCGCGGCGGGGGCGTCGTGTCAGGAAGCAGGTGCCGGCGGACCTTGCGGGCCAGGCGGGTTTGAGTTCGTGCAGCGTTGTGGAGCGCCGCGCTCGCTTATGGAGGGCGACGCTCCGTCGTGGCCACGATGGCCGCTTCCCTTTCGCGCTCGCCCGGCCGCGACAGAGCGCGTCGCTCCAGGGCCAGATGCCTTGGCAGGCCTTCCCGCCGGCACCACTCGGCCACGGTCAAACCGCTCTGCTCAAAACGCCTCACCGCCTCCGCTCACAACCGCCACTTCTCTCGATCGATCGGCCTTGCCATCTTTCACCTCGCTTGCGTGCACTCGTCATCCTCCCCCTCCGCACGCAAGCTACCAACCCCGTCAAGAGTGGTGACGGTGTACGGTTACGCCACTTCTACGAGGCGTTGTGCCGCGCCTTCCTGGGAGACGGGCAGGTTTGGAACTGGTCGATCTGGAAGCAGTACTTCCCGACTTTCACATCGATCCTGGATTTCATCCACGTGTTGAGTTACCTGTACGCCGTTGCCAGGGCGGTGCATTCCAAGGTGGAGGATGCGTGGGAGAATACCGCGTGTGGATGCGAGGCTGTTGGCAAGGGGAGGTGGATCAGGTGCTGTACGAGTTGAGTCTCTGGCAGCAGCGGCTGGGTCGGCCGCCGTCAGATGCCTCGGAGCAGGATCCGCGGCGGGTGGTCGCGAAGACGATCGCGTACCTGGAGCATAACCGCTCGCGGCTGGACTACCCCGCGTACCGGCGGCAGGGGATGCCGGTGACGACGGCCTGGCGCTGATCAAGGAGATGAACGATCGGGTCAAGGGCAGCGCGATGTTCTGGAACGACCCTGAGGGGGCTGACGCCATCCTGCAACTTTGCGCCGCCGCGCTGTGCGACGATGACCGGCTCGTCGGCCACCTGAAGACGCGGCCCGGCTACCCATTCGTCCGCCGACCGAGACTACGCATCTTGCTAGCCCAAACTTGCAAAAGCTGACGTGCACCCGCTCTTTCGCCGCCGACCGCCCAAGCGTGGGCCTGCTGGTATCGTCAACGATGTAGGCCGCATCTCGCCGCCGCCGGCCCCCCAAGCCTGGGCCCGCTGCCCACGGTCCATGCACCGTCTGCGCCCCCGTCGCTGGGCCCGCTGGTCCCCGTCGCTGGGCCCGCCGGCCTCTCATCCGCGCGCCTGCCGACACGGCGGGCGCCCCTGCGGGCTGCCTTTACGTACCTCTTACCGCCCCGCGGCTGCTAGCACAGATAGGGCCCCTTGCCGGCCGGGAGTTCCTGCGATAGACTTGCACGTCTCGCCATGCGGGCCCGGCCTCGGCCGCCTGCGGTGCGGAGGGCCCTGGCGGCAGATGTGTCTCGCCGCGTGGGTCTCCGAGGTATGCTCGTGCCGCGGTGGAAAGGTGGCCGCATCGCGCCTGCCTGGCCGCACGGTCCGCCTGCTGGCGAATGACTGCGGGAGAAGGTGATGAAAAAAGGCATACATCCGAAGTACGTCGAGACGGTGGTCCGCTGCGGCTGCGGAAACACCTTTACCACCCGCAGTACGGTTGCGGAACTCAAGGTCGATATCTGCAACGTTTGCCACCCCTTTTACACCGGCAAGCTCAAGTATGTCGACACGGCCGGCCGCATCGAGAAGTTCAACAGGAAGTTTGCCGCTGCCGGCTACACCAGCCTCAAACGAGACAAGAAGGCCTCCAAGGCCATTTCTGGCGACGCTGGCGACTCGTAGCCGCTGGCGCTTGTGGCTGCGCCCGCCTGGGTAGGCTGGCGGCGGGCGCGGTGCCTCTCTTGTGGTGTTGCGCGCACTTGGTGCGCCTCTGATCCCTTGGGCAGCCTTCCTTTGCCCGCCGCGGCGGGTGCCAATCATGCGTGAAAAACTGGAGCAGACACTCGAACGATTTGACGAACTGGAGCGGCAGCTTGCCAGTCCCGAGGTGCTTGCAGATTCTCAGCGGGTGGCCAGTGTGGCCCGCGAGCGCGGTGCCCTGGCGCGTCTGGCTACCAAATACCGGCGATTCAAGGAACTGAATGCTGCCATCGCCGAGACGCGTGCCCTGGCGGCCGATGGCGACCCGGAAATGCGCGAGCTGGCCGAGGCCGAACTCCACCGCCTCCGGGAACAGCGGGAAGCGGTGTGGAACGAATTGCTCGATCTGACCACGGGGGGGGAGGATTTTGCCCGGACGCGGTGCATGCTCGAGATCCGCGCTGGCACGGGGGGCGAGGAGGCGGCTCTGTTTGCACGCGATCTATTCGAGATGTACCGGCACTACGCCGACCGCAGGGGCTGGAAGGCCGAAGTGCTGGACATGCACCCCACAGAACTTGGCGGCTTCAAGGAGGTCATCCTGGGCATCGAGGGAGAAGGGGCCTACCGCGAGCTGCGCTACGAAAGCGGCGGGCATCGCGTGCAGCGGGTGCCGGAGACGGAGGCCAAGGGGCGGATCCATACCTCGCTGGCCACTGTGGTCGTGTTGGCGGAACCTGAGGACGTGGAGGTGGAGCTGAAGCCGGAGGACTATCGCATCGATCTGTTTTCGGCCAGCGGACCTGGCGGGCAGCATGTGAACAAGACCACCTCGGCGGTGCGGCTGACGCACTATGCCACGGGCATTGTGGTGAGCTGTCAGGATGAGCGCAGCCAGCACAAGAACCGGGCCAAGGCGTTGCGGATCCTCAAGTCGCGGATTTACGAGCGTTTGCGGGCCGAGAAAGAGGCGGAGCGGGCCCATCAGCGGCGCACCCTGGCCGGCTCGGGCGATCGCAGCGAGCGCATCCGCACCTACAACTTTCCGGAGAACCGGGTCACGGACCACCGCATCAATCAGAGCTGGTATCAGCTCGATAGCATCCTCGCCGGCAATCTGGAACCGGTCATCGAGGCGCTCATCGAGTTCGACCGGCAAGAACAGCGCAGCCTGCTGGGCGACCTGGAGTAGCCGCTGGCGCGTCGCGGCAGGCCGGCGTCGCCCTGCAGCCTGAATGCACCATTGCGGATGCTGGAGGCCCCCATGGGCCGGCTGCGGCAAAGGTCCAGACCGCTGTGTTCCGAGGGAGGGGGGAAGCCCCCGGGCCCAATACAGACTGCTGCGCTAGTTGCCCAAGCGTGCCCACTGGCAGCGGAAGATGCCACGGCAACTTAACTGTGCCGCCCTGCCGCGGGCCGAACGTTGCGTGGCAGGGGGGCAGGTAGCGCCCCCCTTTGCGGCGTATCAGTTGTGGGCGTGCGAGGCCGCTGTCCACCGCCCGCCGCTGGCCGCAACCGTTCCCGCCGCGCTGCTGGCGGACCGCGGCTTGGGTTCCGGCAATGGGGCCGGCAAGGCCGGCAGGCACGCACGCGCGGGAGGGGAGCATCGTTCCTCCTCGGGCCGTACGAAGTAGTAGCCCTTTTCAAAGCTGAGCTGCTGGCCGGCGGCGGGGGCAAACCAGCGAGCGAATTCCCGCTCGCACGCCTCTGCGCGCACGGAGCGGACGATGTCGGCCGCGGCCAGCAGGAGGCTGGTGGGGCCGAGCACGATCAACGCGGCCTGCAGCGCGGCGGTGCCTGCCCTGGGCCAGTAAAGGCCCAGGCAGCCGGCCGCCGTGAGCAGGCCCAACAGGCCGGGCGGTTCGCAGAGTTTGCGCGCCAGCCAGATCATGCCGCGCAGCGGATGGCGGGGCATGGGCGTGGGCGGAGCCGGCCTTCCCCCCCCTCCGCCTACTAGCCGCAACTCGCCGTGCAGCAGCTTGAACCGCTGCACGAATGCCTTGTAGCGAGCGTCATGTTGCAGGCCTAGCAACAGCAGCCCCCACCCCCAAACGGCCGCCAGCAGCAGCCACCTGCTGTTCCCACTCTGTGTGAACAGGCCCCAGCCCACGCCGCAAGGCAAGAGCAGGTTGACCGTGTGGTGCATCAGATAATCGAGCTGCGTTCCGTCAAGGGTGGCCGTGCCGCGCCAGCGCGCTACCTGCCCATCGACATGGTCCAGCACATACCACAGGTGCCAGGCCAGCGCCGCCAAAGCCAGGCAGGCGGTGTTTCCCTGGGCCGACAGGAGCGTTGCCCCCATCGCGGCCAGCAGGGCCATCAGGGTTACCGCGTGGGCGCTGCACCCCGTGGGCAGAATCAGCCAGGTGACGCGCAATGCCGCGGGACGCACGATGCGGCGGGCAAACCAGTTGCCCAGCCGCTGGGGATCGGGCTTGAGGCATCGGCTGCGCAGGGCTGCCAGGCTAGGGCGGCTCATGCTGGCGGCTCCTGCCGCCACGCGCGGCGCCATCCTCCGCCGCACCAGGCGAGCCAACTGCTGACAAACCAGGCTGCGGCAACAAGCGAGGTGTGCAGCAAGGAAACTGCCAGAGAGGCCTGCGGTCTGCCCGCGGCCAGGCACCATGCCGTTCCCAGAGGGGGGGCCAGCAGCAGCACATGGGCTGCAAGGAACCTCGTCCGCTCGCGGCCGTCAAGGTGTGGCCAGATGGAAATGGTGGCCAGCAGCACGTAAGAGGCCGTGTAGGCCAGGGCCGTGGCTCCGGCCAGGCCGACCAGCCCCCCGCCCGCCAGCAGCACGCCGGCATCGGCGCACGCCGCCAGCACAGAGAGCAGGCAGGTGAGCAGCAAGCCGCGTCGCTCTTCATACACCGCAGCCTGGTACTGGGAGAGCGGGACGGCCAGGCCCAGGGCCACGCTGCCGAGGGCCACCAGGGCAAGGCACTCCAAGCCTGCGCGATAGGCCGGCAGCAGGGCTGCCAGCAAGGGCTGTGCGAGGACGATCGCCAGTCCGCCCAGCAGCCCGAGCACAGAGGCCTGCCACTCCGTGGCCAGCGCCGCCAGACGCGCCACGCTGCGGCGATCGGCCGTGCGGCCGAACAACTCTGCATAGCGTGGTCCCATGGTGGTGGCCAGCAGGTTGGCAAAGCCATAGATCTGGCTGCTTGCCAGCAGGGCCGTGGAGTAAAGTCCCAGGGCTGCTTCTCGATCGGCAAGGCAGGCGAGGATCGCCAGCCGGTCCAGGGAGCGGAACAGCGTGGCGGCAACACCGCTGGCCAACAGCGGCGCGCCCAGCCGGACCAGCCGTGCCATTCCCGCAGCGTGCCAGCTCCAGCGCAGACGCATCGGCGCCTGCCGCCACAAACAGGTTTGCGTGAGCAACATGGCCGCGAGCGTTGCCACACACAACCCCAACACGCCTCCCACGTATGCTCCCGCCGCGCCCAGCAACATCGCCAGGGCCGAATCGAGCACCGTCACCCACGCCGTGGTGCGAAAGGCCTGTTGCGACCTCAGCAGGGTGATATGAAATGTCAGGTACCGCTGCATGGGCACCAACACGGCTGCCGCCGCCAGTGCCATGCCCCACGCCAGGTGCCACTTGCCGCTGCCGGCAAAGGCGAGCCAGCCTGCCGCCGCGGCCACCAGCGCGGCATAGGCCAGGCTGGAGAGCGTGTTGACGGTAAAGGCCAGGTTCACCTCATGCGCTGCCTGCGCCAGGGCACCACTCCCCCGGGCACGCGCCAGCTCTCGCGCCGCCCCCTTGCTGGCCCCCAGATTCGCGTAGTTGGCGTAGGTAAGCAGCAGCTTGATGCCTTGCCAGATCCCCATCTGCTCCGGACGCAGCAGGGCACGCAGCAGCAGGCTGGTACAGGCACCCAGCACGTGGCTCGCAGCAGCGGCGCCCGCGGTGGCCAGCGTGTCATGCGCGGTCCGCCGCCAACCGCTCAGAGGCGCTGTATCGCTTGGCTGGCACAGGGGGGCAGGCGTTGGCGGGCATGGCAACCTCGGCTGCCCGGGAGTTGCCACCGCGGCGGGGCGCAGTGCCGCCGACTGTCGCCCGTAGGCTTCCCCCGCCTGGCGCTGGCCAGGCACGGCAGTCGGCAGACAGCCAGCATGTGTGCCGCTCATGCGCAGACCATGGCCTCAGCTTCGGTTTGGCGGGAGGATGCCAGTTGTAACAGCGACTCTGCCAGCGGCGGCAAGCGGCTTGCGGCCAGCGGCGAGGGCTGGGGCCGCAGCGTGCCCTCCAGGACGCCGCGCAGCAGCGTTTCCAGCTCGCCGGCGTGGCGGGCGCTGCCCAGCAGACCCCATGGCGCGGGAGGGAGGATATCTTTCGATCCGGCGGGCAACAGTTGGATCACCGGCCAGCCGGCCGCTGCCGCTTCCAGACCCGCCGTGGAAAACATGCTGACCACAAGCTGGCAGCCGGATAAGGCACGGCCCAGATCGTGCTGGCGCGTCCAGCGCACCCGCAGATGCGTTGAGGAGAATAGAGACCGTAGTGCCGACAGATCGCGCGTGCGGGGATGGGGCTTGATCAGCAGCGTGCAGTCGGGCGCACAGCGCTTGAGTGCCGTGCACAATGCTTGCCACATGTCCTGGAAGGTGCGGGGCGTAAGGTGCAGGGCCACGGAATCTGGCCGATCTTCCTGGGGGGGGACGCTGGCCAGCAGCAGAATGCGCGGCCCTCCCTGGGAGGGCATGCCGGGCCAGCGAGGCAGGGCGGCGGCGCGCCGGTGCAACGTTCCCTCGGCCAGCAGCACGCGCTGCGGAGGGGCGCCCCAACGGATGAGCTGCTGCCGTGCCGCGGGCGCCCAGGCGAGGAAGTAATCCGCCGCCAGCGGAACAAAGCCGAAGCGCACGCACTCCGCCCCGTGTTGGACCACGGCCGTGGGAACTCCAAGGCGGGCTGCGCAAGCCACCACCACACGTTTGAAGGGAGTGGCATCTTCATCGAGCACCACCAGGTGCGGCCGCACGCGTAGCAAGTGTTGCCAGACGCTCAAGAGGAGCTGTTGATGCCGGCACCCGTACTGCCGGGCGCGTGCCGCCAGCCATCGCTCGATCGGTGGGCCCAGATCAATGCCCCGGCAGACGATTCGGCCCGCAGAGGGTGCTCGGTCCAGCCAGCCAGCATTGGCCTCCCCGCGGCACGCGCCGCCCGTTCCCACGCATGCCAGTTGCACAATGCCGCTGCGGCGCCATCGCCACCAGCAGCGATAGCCGAATCGCTCGTGCAGCCACCATACCGCGGCTCCTTGTTCCAATAGGGCCGGGCAGAGGGAATCGAACACCGCCGGGCTGCCGCATAGCAATAGCCGAGGCGCATCGGGATCGGCCGCTCGGGGAGGGACCCGTCTCGCTGCCACCCGGCCTAACCAGGCCCGCAGAGAAGGCGGCCTGAGCCGCGGCGCACGCCGGTGCGGAGGATTGCTGAGCGGGGCGTGCCAAGTCACGCGCAGACTGCCGCCTGCCTGCTCGGCCAGGGCGGCCAGCACGTGTGCGTAGTCCTCATCGCGGCCCGCCTCGGCAACAAGCCGCAGTCGTCTTCTCGCTCCGCCCGGCATGATGTCTTGAAAGAAGCAGATCGGCCTCAGCAAGCGTACCAGGTAATACCGGAGGCCGAGGGCGTGCCACCAGGCGAGAGAGGGCGATGGCGCAGCGTCCGGCGGACGGCCGGCGTGTTCGGCCAAATGCTGTGCGGCGACGTCGATCCAATCATGGCCGGCATCGATGCAATCATCGAGGGACCAGCGTGCTCTCCACGGCTCGTGTGCCGGCCAGCTTCCTTCGAGCAGCAGGGCCGGTTCGTCGTGCGGGGGATATGCCTGGACCAGGCCGCCTCGAGCATAGACCTTCATTTACGCGGCTCCGGCTGCGCCGCCGGTGAGCAGCGCCGGCAAGGCATCCATGCGGAACAGATATACATCGGCCATAGCGCCGGGCTCATAGTTGAAGGCAATTGTGGCCATGCCTACGCGGCTTGCACCGGCGAGTTCCTCCGCATCGTGGCCCACAAATGCCGCCTCTTCGGGCTGCAGCTTCAGGGAGACCAGTGCTGCCAGGTAGCACGTCGGCGCCGGTTTGGTCTGGCCCAGATCCCGTGAAGAGATCACGCTGGTGAAATACGTGTCCAGGCCCAGTTTTGCCAGCAGGCGGCAAAGCTGTTCGGCGGGATGCTCCGAATCGCTCAGCGCGGCGAGCGGGATGCCCCGCTCTGCCAGGGCGGCCAGGGCAGATCGCACGCCGGCGAAGGGGATCACCTGGGCTTCCAGCTCGCGCTTGCGGGCCCAGCTTGCGGCCAGCACCTCGTCTCGTTGTCCGGGAGAGAGGCCCAGACCCTCCAAGAAGGCGGCAAAGGCTTCCGCGTAATCCCGCCGACCGCGGTGCACATCGTCGAGATATTGCTGGTCCCAGATACGAAAGAGCACGTGCGCAGGCTCGCTGACGCCTTGCCGCGCCAGTAGCCGTGCCAGCCAGCGGCGCCAGGCGCCGGCGTCGTAGAGCACATCTCCCATGTCGAATACCAGCCCGCGGATGTGGGACCACGATCGCTGGCACGCCGGCAGGCAGTCAGGGTTTTGGCTCCTCGTCGTCCAAGAGAGGGCACCCGCGCCGCGCGGGGTGCATCTTTCCGGGTAGCGTGCCAAGATAGCGGGAGGAGAGCCGGGTGCGTTCATCTCACATCGTCGAGCGAGAGCAAGTGACCCGCAGCGACCGGCCGGAGCAGGCGCCGGCCAAGCAACCGATCGCGTGCCAGCCACGAGATGCCGACCCCCGGGCTCCTCAGCGCCAGCATGTGTTCCTCGATGCGGGTGCCCGCCTCCAGCGGCATGCGGGCAACCAGGCTGCGGCCCAGTTTGCCGCGTACCTCAGCCACGCCTTGCGCGAGCGGCTTGTCGGCCCGGCCGAGGGCGGCTTCCACGGCCCGCAGATTTTCGACCATCTGTCGAAACGCCTCCGGCTCTAGCGAGCAGGCATGGTCGGTACCCCGCGCGTTGCAGTCGAGCGTGAGGTGCTTTTCGATCACCACTGCCCCCAAGGCCACAGCCACCGGCGGCAGGAGGATGCCGGCTGAGTGGTCCGAGTAACCCACCAGCACGCCGTAACGCTCCGCCAGGGCCGCCATGCTGCGCAGATGCACCTGATCGATGGGGGTGGGGTAGAGAGAGGTGCACTGCAAGAGCACGTGGGGGCACTGCCGCTGCCGGAGGACCTCCACCGCCAGGTCGATCTCCGCGAAGGTAGACATGCCGGTGGAGGCGAACACGGGCAGGCCGTACGCAGCCACGTGCGCAAGCAGCGGCAGATTGTCGAGATCTCGGGAGGCGATCTTGAAGGCATCGACGCCGATGGCACGCAGCGCCTCGGCGCTGGGGGGATCGCACGCCGTGGCCACGAACAGCATTCTGTGTCGGCGAGCACGCTCCGCCAGCCGCGCATGCACGGCGGGTGCCAGCTCCAGGGCGCGTCGGTGCGCCTCATAGGTCGGCCCGTAGGCATGGGGACCGCGGTAGGGCCGCTGGCGGGCCTCCACAGCCAGTTCCCACTCCAGATCGCGTTTCACCACCTTGACGGCGTCTGCCCCTGCCCAGGCAGCGGCATCCACCAGGGCCTCGGCCAGTTCCGGTCGGCCGTTATGGTTTTGGCCCAGCTCGGCCACGACCAGGGCGGGCTGGCCGGCCGCGAGGCTGCGGTGAGGTCCCAGGCAAACGGTGGGGGGGGCGGTGGGCATCCTTTCCCTCCAGCTAACGGAGCCGCCGCACACAAGCGGTGCTGCGGACCGGAGCCGGCATCTCGTGTTCCGTGAGGCGCTACTGGCCTTGCGCGGCCTTCAGGCAGCTAGGCGGGCGGCGCCGTGCGATTAAGCAGAGCCATGCGTTCTCGCAATCCGGGTTGCTGGCCCAGCAGCCGCGCTATCTGACGCCAGTCGAGCGCGTCGGGGCCCAGGGCATCATAAATGGTTTGGATGTGGTCCCAGTCCTCCTCGTGCTGGACGGCGAGCCGGAGGTCGTCTCGATCCAGCTCTGCGGGCACAGCCAGCAGGCGGATCTGGAACAATTCGGGGTGTCCGTAGAGGTAACGCGTGGGCTGGTCGCGATCCGCGGGCAGTTGGGCCTCCCGGTGGGCCCGCTGGAGGGCCGAGACGCGGCACCACTCCGCAAACAAGCCGAGGGGAGAGAGCACCACGGGCCGCCCATCTTTGAGGCAGAAGCTGATGTAATCGCACTCGGGGTGTTCCGCGGCCGCGGTCGCCAGCCTGTCGATGAACACCGGCTCGACGAACGGGCTTTCCACGCGCACGCGGACCACGGATTCTGCCTGATACTCCACCGCGGCTGCGACGAACAGCTCCAGCCAGTCCGCCGCCTGGCCCAGGTAGAGGGGCACGTCGGGGGGAATCAGGTCGCGCAGTTGCCCCGCCTCAGGGCCCTGGAAGGCTACTGCCACGGTACGGTCCAACCGCTGGCAGTCCGTCACCCGGCGCACCACGTGCTCCAGCAAAGACTTGCGCCCCAGTTTGCGGCACATTCTGCTCCAGGCACGCGCCGAGTCGATACGAACCTCAACGATGCCAACCGTGGATCCCATCCGGCCGATCCTCGCTCCGTCCTGTGCAGGCTACGTCGATGCAGCTTACTCCGGCCGCAACCACGCAACGAATGTATCACCGCCGCGGGACGCCGGTCAATACGAATGGTGTGTGCACCAACGTGTGGTCGTGCCCCCTTCGGCCCCGCAGCGCGGCCCTGTGGCCCTGCGCCGGCACGGAAGTGCGTGCGCCCGTCCGCCCATGCATCCGTGCGCGAATTGGCCGTGCGCCGATCACCTGTGCGCCGATTACCCCCATGCACCATCACCCCCATGCACTGGCCCACCCGCTGCCGGGGTTGCGCGGCTGCGTTTGCCCAGGCGGACGCCCACGTGTGCTCAGGGCAGATGCCCCAGCGAAGGTCCCAGCGTGCGCATGGCTCATGCCGCAACTGGTATGGCAAAGCGGCCAAACGGCAGGCCTGCCAATTCCTCCGGAGGCATCTTCCTTAGAGTCCGCGTCTCGTGTGGCAACCCCTCCAAACGCGCAGCGTCGGTACCGCCGGCATAACCGGCACTTCTAGCACCCCGCCGTTTGGGAGCAGCGGCCGCGGAGCTACGACCATCGTCAGCCGCCGACGCGTCTGTCTTGTCCCCGAGCACAATGCCGCCGCACAGCACGCTTCTGCAAGGCTCGCGGCACTGCCCGTAGCGGCTGTAGCGGCCCTGCCCCCCAAGAAAACACTGTCAACCGAAGCGAGTACGGCCGTTGCTATCGATTGGTGTGCAGGGGTCGCGAACTGTTGAGCCATTGCCACGGCGATTCTGCAAACCGGCCCGCACCGTCTCGACGATGCACTGGATGAATGGAGCCAGGCCCGCCTGCCGGCATCTGTAAGCTGCGGGGCGGGCACGGGAACAGCCTGCTCTCCCTGGAAGGAGTCCGATCTTATGCGAATGCATCTTGTCCCCCTGGCCGCGGCCTTGTGGTGCTGCGGCGCTGTAACTCTGCCGGGCCAGTATGAGCCCTCTACTGCGTCTCTGCTCGGCGTGCCCGAGGCCCCGCTGCCGCCGGCTTACCAGCCGGCCTCGCCTGTGTCCTCCGGCAGCCCGTACGCGGGTCGCGGCACGGCCGGAGGACTTGCTCCGGGCCGTGTCCTCGCGCACACCGCCTTCGACACCCCTGGGTATGCGGCCGGCGCGGATCGCTACGCGCCCGTTGGTGCTGCCTACCAGGCGGATCCGCAGTCGTCGCAAAGCGGTGCTGAACAGCTCTGGTCGGAACCGCCGCTGCCCAATTCCTCGGGCGCAGGGGGCCTGGGCTGCACCTCGTGCAGCGCGGGCTGCGGTCCCTGTGCCAGTCCCTTCGCCGGGGCACTTGTGAACAACTGCTTTGACGGGCCGCTTGGACCGTGTGGGCCCTGCCCCTGGTTCGGGGCCCTCGGCGGGGTGGTGATGACGCGCGACCACGCGAACCGCTTTTGGACTTCGTTCGATGTCACCAACCCTGAAAACCAGATCTTGAATACCCGCGAGGCATCGGCAGACTGGCGTGCCGGCGGAGAGGTCTCGCTTGGCCGCCGTTTCGGCTGTGCCTGCCAGTGGGGGGTGGTGGGCACGTTCTGGGCCATCGACCGCATGGAAGGCTTCGCCAGTGTCCGCGACACCAGCGACAACATCAGCACCCCCATCGACCTGGGGTTTGTGAACATCGGCACGTTGCCGGCAACAGACTTTTTCGATAATGCCCGCGAACATCGCATCTGGCGCACCAACGAGCTGTACAACCTCGAGATCAACCTCGTTCGCTATGGCCTGACCCTCGATCCCACCTGGCGCATGCAGGCCGCGCTGTTGGCAGGCGTACGCTGGCTGCGGTTTGACGAGCGGCTGATCTTCGGCAGTGTGGCCGGAGGCTCGGAATTCGGCTCCAGCGGTGGTGCGAATGAAGCGTATTTGAACATCCGCGAGGAGAACAACCTGGTGGGCTTCCAGTTCGGGACCATGCTCAGCTACTACCTACTGCCGCGGCTGCGGTTGTACGCCACGCCGGTGGTGGGCATTTTTGGCAACGACATCCGCCAGCGTGTTCACCTCTACCGCGGTGACGGCGTGGAAGGCTTTGACCTGCGTTCGCAGAAGACCGACTTCTCGTTCTTGGGGCAGCTCGACGCGGGCCTGAGCTGGCAGTTTGCCGAGCACTGGCGTGCCTATGGCGGGTATCGCGTGATTGGCATCAGCGGGATCGCGCTGGCAGACGAGCAGATCCCGCCGTTTCTCGTCGATGCGCCGGCCATTCAGGACATTGACTCCAACAGTCATCTGATCCTGCATGGCGCCATGTTTGGCGTGCAGTTCAGCTACTAGCACGAGCGACCCTGCACGGACATCGCCGGGGAGTGACCGAGGGAGACGCCGTCGCAGTGAGGCCACGCCCCCCGAGCCGAATGGTGCCACCGCGTGCACGCGGTGCAGCGGCCGCCACCGCTGCGAACAGCCCGCCTGTCCACGGCGCCGACAGCAGCCCGCGGCGCCGCGGCAGGTGGGCCGGCATCGTTGCGGCGGCTGCGTTCGTGCGGCGGGGCCCGTTGCAAAGCGAACGAACTGCCAGCGGATGCCGGCATCCTCAGCCCGTAGCCGTGCCGCCCGTCTCCCCTCAAGCAGGGCGGCGGGGCAGAGAAGTCATGCCTCGCCGCCCTGCTGCTCGCCGCGCCCACGCGAGGCAGCATCTCCCGTGAGGGCCTGAAAGTCCGGATCGTCCCGCAGTGGATCGAAATCTGACTCGGCCGCTGTCAGTTTGGCGTATCCCGGTTCTAACCTCAAGGCCCGGCGAAGGTGGTACAGGGCCGGCTGCTTGTCCTCGGCCAGGCTGTAGTAGCAGGCGAGGTTGTACTGAATCAGCGCATCGTTCGGCGCCACCTCTTCCGCTCGCTTCAAGGCCGCCAGCGCCAGGTCAATCCGGCCGATCCGCTTGTAGCACCAGCCCAGTGCCAACCAGATCTGGTAATTGCTGGGCGCCAGGTCGCCAGCCTGCTCCAAGGGCTCGATCGCTTGAGCGTACTGCTGCATGGCACGCAGCGCCTCGCCGCGCAGATACAAGAGGTGCGCGCGGAACGTCCCCGCCTCCTGTATCCGCTCCAGGGCCGCCAGCGCCTGTTGAGGCAGTCCCAGTTCCAGGTAGCCCTGGGCTTCTCGCAGGATCTTTTGCAGCCGCACTCGATTGGTGACAGTCACCGCCACGGCTCCCCATCTGTTGGCCAGCGTGGCAGCAGGACCTTGGGCCCGTGCTCCTCTTCTATTTTACCCGCGCGAGCACGCAAGCCCAAATGGTTGTCGACCCGCCGTCCTTGATCCTATTTGCGGGCCTGCGTTCAACGTGCAATCGCATTGTGAGGAGGGAAGTTGGCCGCCGCCGGCCGCGCTGAGGCTGCCGGCTCGGGCTAGGCGCTCTGATGCACGACCTGGTAGGTCTCCACCAGCGAGCGCGCAGGCTGCTCGAGATTGAGCAGGGGAGCGAACGCGCCGAATTCCTGGTCGAGTTGTGCCAGCAGTTCCAAGACGGCGGAGCTGCCTGTGGGGTGGCAGGCTGCATAGGTTGCCTCGAAGCGGGCTGCCTCGGGCCAGCCAGGGTCGGCAGTAGCGGGCAGCAAGGCGGAGAGCGCCACGGCCAGGCGGCCGGGATGGCCAGCACGTTCAGCCAGGGCGGCATCGACGTCGGTGTGGCGGCCGATCAGATCGACAAACTCTGCGGGCATGCGCCACTGCCTGGCAAGCTGGGCGCCTGCCTCGGCATGGCTCCAGCCGAAGTACTTACGCTCCAGGTCAGAGAGGCGGACGGCCCCTTCTCGCCGATACTCCAGCAGTTTGGCGTACACGGCAGACATTTCCTTGGCCAGTACGGGTATGGCCATGTCTTGTAGCAAGGCCGCAGAGAAAAGCTCGTCCGGGTCGTTTACTCCCAAGGACCGGCCGAGGGCGCGGGCGAACAGAGCGCGCCGCAGGGAGTCTTGCCAGAGCAGCTTCAAGTCAAAGGGGCCGCACTTGGGGTTGGGCATCAGGCTGAACACGGCCGTCCACAAGGCGAAGTTCTTGATGGTGCGGATGCCCACCAGGGAAATTGCGTGCTTGATGCTCGTGATCTCTCGGCTGAAGCCGAAATACGAACTGTTGACAAACTTGAGGATCTGGCTGGTCAGTCCAGGATCGGCCTCGATGGGTGGCGTGAACTCAGCCGGGCCATTGGAGGGATCTTGCGAGAGTTCAAGCAGCCGGATGGCGCTCTGTGGCAGGGCGGGCAGTTGCGCGCCTGCCAGAATCTGGTTCAAATCCACTCGGTGTGCTGTAGCCGTCATATGCTCCCAATACCACAACTGCCTCGCCTGCGGCTTGCATAGCCCGGCGTGCATGTGCTCGGCACAGAATCCTTGGCCCCGCACGTAAGCCTAGGTCACAGCGACGGCGCCGCAACTAGGCAGCAGGCCGCAATCCGATTTGGGCGGCGGCGGTCCCGCCATCCCTTGCAGGCCGCCGATTCTCTGGGGCGGCCTCCCAGAGGCCTCTCTGCGAGAGCGGTCCCTCCAACACTGCTGGCTGTAACCGTAGTGCCTGTAACGACGGTAGCTCCAAGGGGCTGATCCCAACAGTGCTGGCTCCAAAGAGAGTCGCATGGAGGATGCTGCAAGGCATCTCGCCTTTGTGGTGTTTTCGCTTGTCAACGCGTGGGCCGTGGATGTTGACGCGCGGCCACAGCCGCGGGCAGCTTGGCACAGGGGATGAAGTGCCGTAAGCCTCTGTGCCATGGGGGTTTGCGATGTTATTTTCACGGTGCCGTCCGATGCGGCCCGCCCGTTGCATTCCAGCCCTGCGCGTACAGACGCAAGGGTGCGAACCATTCCAGCAGCGAGGTGGCAGCGGTGAAATCGGCCGGCACGATCCTCTTGGCATGTGCCAGCGTGGGCTGGCTCGTGACCCTTTTGCCTGGCTGCGGCTCTGCGGATCCGGATTTCCATGGCGGTTGGCGACGGACCCGCCAGGGATGGGAATGCTCTTGGTACTGGGCACCGGCTCGTGCCAGCAGGGAACCTGCCCCGCATCCCCTTGTAGCGGCGAGCTTGCAGGTTCTGCTGGTGCTGGTGGTGGCAACGCTCTCAGCCGCCCGTCCGGCATCTCACGTGGCCCCGTGCGTTCGTGTGGCATTGCGGCACAACGAGCGGCGAGGGAGCGGTTTCCGCGACGCGCCGTTCCCACGCCGCGCAGCCGCCCCGCAGGAGGCTGCCGCTGGTTTTGCGAAGTGGGTCTGCAACCAGCCCTCTGCCTGCAAGTTGCTAGGTCTGACCGCAGGGCGAGGCGTAGGCTGCGAGCAGCCCGGCCGTTCTGCACGGCTGCCAGGTGTGTACCCCTTTGTGGGGCCGAGCAGGCACAAATAAGCCTGGCCGCAGCACCGGCCTCCGGTAGGCGTACGCCAGCAGCGTGCACTCGTGGAATGCCGGTTAGGCTGGCTGGCGGTGCCGTTGGGTCGTCTAGAGCGCCGGGCTTGCGGCGCCTTGCAAGACCGTACCTGCGGCATGCCGCCTCTACCGGCCAGCCGGGAGAAAATCTGGTGGCGGCATGTACGAAAACCGGCCTGCCATGCCACTAACAAGAGTGAGGCGACCGTGATTCGATCCCCTACGCTGCGAAGGTGCTGCCCGTGCGACTCACTTTGCGATACTTGCTGGCATACATGGATGAGCAGCTTGAGCCTGCCGATGCCGAAAAGTTGGCGGCCAAACTGGAGAAGAGCGAATACGCCAAGAGCCTCTTGCACCGCATACGCGACGTGACCCGCCGCCTGCGTTTGGGAGCCCCCCGGCTGGACGCGCGAGGGATGGGCTTCGACGCCAACACCGTGGCCGAGTATCTGGACAATGCCTTGCCCGACGATCGCGTGCCGGATTTCGAGAAGATCTGCCTCGAATCAGACATGCATCTGGCCGAGGTGGCGGCATGCCATCAGATCCTCTCGCTTGTACTGGGTGAACCGGCGCAGGTCGACCCGGCCAGTCGCAAGCGGATGTACGGGCTGGCCGCCAACCCGCCGGCGCGGGTAGACAAGCCGTCTCCCACGCCCCAGCCCAAGTCCGCGAAAGAGGGCCGCGCACGCGCCAAGCGTAAAAAGGTCAAGGTGCCCGATTATCTCAAGGAACCGGAACCGCCGCGGAGGCGTCGTCGGTTGGTCGGTGTAATTGCCCTGGCGGTGCTCTGCGGGGCCGCAGTGCTGGTTATGGTGGGGCCCGGCCGCCTATGGCGCTCGCCATCGAGACGGCCCGGCGTGCCTGCTGCGGACAGCGGGATCGCTCAGGCCGACAAGGCAGTGCCCACCGCCAAGGGGCCCACCGCCAAGGGGGCCGACGGGCAGCCTCTGCAGCCCGCCAAGCGAGAGGCAAAAGCGGCTCGCCGCGCTACAGCGGCAACAGCGGACAGGTCCGGCAAATCCAAGTCGCGGCCAGGCCGCCCTCGGGGTCGTGCGGGATCGCAACAACTGGAAGGCTCTGCGGCGGCTGAGCAACCCGAACTTTCCCAAGAAGCGACGGAACCGCCTCGACCGCAGCAAGCTGCTGCGGACGAGGCACCAGTGCCGGCACCGGCTGACGCCGCCCCCGAAGGTGCAGCTCCGGCGGCCGCCCCCGGCACGGCCGATGCCTCAGAGGCAGCCCCCGCAGCGCAGGCTGCCGACCAACCGGCGGACACGCTGCCCGCTGGGGATGCGCACGCTGCCGGGGTGAGCCTTGGCCGCTTGATCCTCGAGCACGATGTGATCCTGCGCTGGATGCCTCCGAAGGCTGAGCAGCAGCGCGGGGCGTGGGTCCGACTGGCCGATCGCGCGCCCGTCTATGCCGGGGATCTGTTGCTCGTGCTGCCGCACTACGACCCCCATCTCACGCTGGTCGAAGCGGTAACGGTGCAGGTGTTGGGGCCCGCTCGTCTGGAGTTGCTGCCTCCGGACGAAAGCGGCACGGCAGGCGTGCGCCTGCTCAGCGGCCGGATCACCGTGTGGTCCAACGGCAAGCCGGCCGCGCGCCTGCGCGTGGCGGCTGGGGATGATCAGGGCGTTTTGATCTTGGATGATCCTGACGCTACGGCCGGCATCGAGGTCCAGCGCGTGCTGCGTCCGGGGATGGATCCCCGGCAGGAGCCGCCGCTGGTGTTGGCGGATCTGTACGCGCAGTTCGGTGAGCTAAGCTGGCAGGCCTCGGACGGGCAGATCACGCAGCTTTCCTCGCAGGGGCATCTGCCGCTCGATGGCAGGCCGGTACCCCCTGCCCCGCCGCCGGCAGGTGAAGCGGGCGCTGAGGCTGCCGGTGCCGCAGGCGGCAGCGGCCCCCTGCTGCCTGCCTGGATGACCAGTAGAAGCTTGAATCCCGTCGACAAGCGAGGAGCTGAGTTTGTGGAGCTGCACTTGGCCCGGCCAGACAGGCCGGTCAGCCTGGGGCTGCGCGAACTCCTCGACGACCGCCGAGTGGAGGTTCGCCTGCTCGCCATGCAGGGCCTGGCCGAGATTGGAGAGTTCGACGTCTTCCCGGGCCTGCTCAACGATGCCGCACATCGGGCGTTGTGGAATAAGGCCGTGGAAAGCCTGCGCGCTCAACTCGCCCATGCGCCCCAAACGGCCGTGGCCATCTACGATGCCTTCGCCCGCGCACGCGGCCAAAAGGCGCGGCTCCTGTTCCGCATGCTCTATGGCTATAGCGACGAACAACTCGCCGCCGGCGGCGCGGCAGAACTCGTCGATGCCCTGGAGCATGAAGATCTCGATGCACGCGTGCTGGCCCACTGGAATCTGCGCGAAATCACCGGCGCCAGCCTCTATTACGAACCGTACGCCAACGCCAAGAAGCGCGAGCAATCGGTGCGGCAGTGGCGCGAGCGGCTGGAGAGGGGCGAGGTGGTGCGCAAGACGCCGGCACGCTCCTGAGCCGCCCCGCACTTCACGCAGGCCCCTGTCGGGCCCTCTGCGCCTGGACGCGCCGCCCCGCACGTGGCGCGACCTCGGCGGACACGCCGGCCAGCCTCCCAGCCTGGGCCAGTCTACGCCTGGAGACACTCTGGCCCTTCGTGCACCGGGTTGTTCACAAAGCTGCTCACGGGCCGCAGCGCCAGCAGGCCGGGCGGCAAGGGCCGAATCAAGGAGGTTAACGCCGCGACCGCGCTGCCGAGGTCCAGCCATGCCGCGTAACTCTCCGGCGGCACAATCACCGGCATGCGGTCGTGCACGTGTTGCAGATCCTCATTGGCCGAGGTGGTGAGCAACGTGCAGGTCTCCAGCACGCTGTCCCCGCGCTGCCAGCGCTCCCACAGCCCCGCGATGGCGAACAATTCGCCCGATGCGAGGGTAATGTGGTAGGCTTGCTTCTGTGGGCCGGCTTTCTGCCACTCGTAAAAGCCGTCGGCGGGTACCAAGCAGCGGCGGCTGCGGAACGCCTGCTTGAACGAGGGCTTGCTGGCCACCGTCTCTCCGCGGGCATTGATCATCTTGTATCCGACCGCCGGGTCATCTGCCCAGGCAGGCACCAGGCCCCAGCTCAAGAAAGCCAGCTCGCGTTCGCCCGCCGCGTTGACGCGCACGGCTGCCACCGGCTGCCGCGGAGCAATGTTATAGCGCGGTTGCAGCTCGGGAACGGAGGACAACTCGAACTGCCACGCAACGACGGCCGCCGGAGTCCGCAAGGTGAATCGACCGCACATCAAAGGCGAAGGCTAACGTGGGCGGCTGCCTACTGCAAGAGCCAGGGTGAATCGGGCAGTTCTCGATTTGCTTTGTGGAGCGGCCTGCCAGCTCGGGCCCTGTTCGGCTTCGCCACGCTCTGCTGCTGTCTTCCAGCTACTCACCCAGCATGGCCCGCTCGCCCATGCCGAAGTTCTGCGTCCACAGCTCGCCGTGCTGCCCCACACCGATCGACTGAAAGTCTGCCGCGGCCATGTTGCGATGATGCCCGGGGCTTTCGAACCAGATCCAGAACGCTTGCTGGCCCGTCTGAGCGCCTTGCAAGATGTTCTCTCCCCCTCCGGCCTGGTAGCCTTCCAGCCGCATTCGATCGGTAAAGGTGCTGCGGCCGGCAGTGGGGGAATCGTGAGAAAAGTAGCCCAGCCGGGCCATCTCCTGCGAGTGGCCGCGTGCTGCCTTTACCAGCCGCACGTCGATTTCCAGGGGCAGCAGGCCAAGCGTCTCTCGGTAGGCGTTGACCGCGGCGATGTTCTCCAACTCCCCGCGTGCGAGTTCGGCCTTGCGGGCTGCCTCGGCGTTGTAGGCCTCGATGGCGCGGCAATCGCGGTAGAACCACACTCCTGCCAGCGGCCCCTCGTGTTGCCCGAAGGGCGGGGCAGCGTATTCGTCGCTACCCAGGGCAGCCACGCAGCGGGCACGCAGCCGCTCTTCGGCCGCCTCGCCAAATTGTGTTTCTGGATGGCGTGCTACCTGGCGCCAGGCGTCGAGCAGCAGGCTGCGGCGGCCCAGCAGACGGGCGAGTTCGTGCTTGCGGCTATATACAGGAACCAGTTGTTGCAGCAGTTTGGCCGCCTGCTCATAGTCGGCACGCTGGGCATCTACCGCGGCCCCCTGCGCCAGGACGGCAATACGGGCACGCATCTGGGCACGCAGTGCGGCGAATGCCGACTCAATTTGCTCGCCCTGCTGCGCGACTTTCAGGCCTGCGGCCGTTTTGTCTAGTTTGTTGGCGTCCGCCGTCAACGCATGGCGGAGGGCGCTGGTTAAGGCCGGCAGTTCGGTATCGCCGCGGGCACGCCAGGCTGCAATGGCCTCGGAGAGCGCCGAGCCCTCTGCCGACTGCAAGGCGGCGCGTAACTTCGCCATTTGACGGCGGCGCTCGGCAGCGCTTGGCTCGCCGCCCGGAGTCCTGGCCGATGTGCCACCTTCGGCAGGCGCCTCCCCGGCCCGCACACGGCAAATGGCCAGGCACGCGCAAACCACAAGCAGCGCCCAGGACAGTACGCAGTAGATCGGTGATTTAATGGAACGCAGTGTTGCACCCACCTGAGACATTGCCGGCCGGCTAACGGCTTGCGGCTTGCTCCGCCACACGTGCCGCCCATCTTGCAAGCTGGAGGCACCGCTGTCAACTCATGCGGCGACAAGGGAGAGACGTGCGTTTGCCATCCCATGCCGCGAGGGGGGAGCAGTCGCTCTGATGCTTTGGCATCAGCCTTCCGTACTTACCAACGCTGCCACAGTACGCGCGCAGCGGTAAGCGCAAGGGGCATCTCGCTTTGCGCCTGTTGCCCGCTGTCGTGGAGATGGCCCGCCGGTTGCTCCACATGCGTGGCGGGGCCGTGCGTGCGCCCCTGAAAGGAAACTCAGCCGTCAGTCTGCGGCGGACCACGCCTCGACCCCGCCGACCAGCACGCGCTCCACCTGCAATTGCCGATCCAGCAGCACCAGGTCTGCCAGCTTGCCGGGTTGTAGACTGCCGATGCGGTCGTCCCAACCCACGATGCGTGCAGGGGTTAGCGTGGCCATCCGCACGGCCTCCCACAGAGGGCGGCCAGTGAGCGCCACAAAAGTGGACACCATGTGGTCCATGCCGCGTACGCTGGAGGCCAGGGCCTTGCCATCGGGCATGAGGCCCACCCCGTCGCGATGGATGAACTCTTCGCCGGCATCGAGCGGGCCGAACACATAGCGGCCCTCCGGCATATCCAGCGCGCGATTGCAATCGGTCACCAGCGCCAGGCGGTCGGGCCCCTTCACCTTCAGGGCGAGCAGCAGCAGCTCGGCGCCAAGGTGCTTGCCGTCGGCAATCACCTCGGTGGTCAACTCATCAAAGTAGAGCGCGGCCTCGAGCACGCCGCCCTGCATGTGGTAAGGCCGCTCTTGCCGCAGGCGGGTTTTGTCCGACATGGCGCAGAACAGATGGTCCACATGGCGTGCGCCCCATTCCACGGCGGCTGCCATTTGCGCAAAGGTGGCCAGCGAATGGCCCACGGTCACGCGAATGCCCTGGGCACGGCAGGCCCGTGCAAACTCCTCGGCGCCATCCAGCTCTGGGGCCACCGTGGCCGTCAGCAGCACGTCGGCTTCAGCCAGGTACTGTGCATACTCGGCGGGCTGCGGCGAGCGGAGGGGCGCTGCGGGGTGGCAGCCGCGTGCCTCGTGGCGGAAGTAGGGTCCATAGAAGTGCGCACCCAGCACACGGGGCGCATTCTTGGCGGGAGCTTGCTGGAACTGTCGGCACAGCCGCAACATGGCCAGGATCCGCTCCTGGCTGGCGGCCGTCGTGGTGGGGACGATGCTGGTGGTACCGTGGCGCAGGTGTGCCGCCAGCACCGTGCGGAAGGCCTCGGCCGTACCGTCCATGAAATCGGCACCTGCACCGCCGTGGACGTGCAGGTCGATGTAGCCGGGCGCTACGAAGCCGCCTGCTACGAGGCGTGGCACGTGCGGCCCAGCCTGGGATAACAGTTCTTCTGCACTTGCCACGGCCGCGATCCTCCCGCCTCGTACCAACACGGCTCCGTGCGGCTCGACGCGATCGGGCAGTACCAGATCTCCCAGGATCAAAAGCTCATCTGCGGCCATGCCGGCATGGTACCCCGCCGCCAGCTCGTCGGGGAGAGCCGCGCCCCGCGCAGCGCCGTGGGCCCAGCACAGCGGCCACGGCTTGAGGCGCAGCAGACACAGCTTGACACGCAGCGGCCGCAGCGAAACGCGGCTTGGTCTTCGCAGCAAAGGACCGCTCTTGCCGGGAATTACTCCAACTCGCCGCGCATGTTCACGGCGCGCGTGCTCGTGCGCCCTTGGATACGCCCGCCGCTAGCTGCGCCCCACTGGTTGCACAGGCCGGTTGTCTAGCCCACCGGCTTGCCGGGCGAAGCGGATGAGAGTCCCAACAGTTCGATGTGATGCCGACGTGCCAGCTTCTTGAGCCGCGAGCTATCGGCCACGGCCTCCGGCGGCGCCTGGCTCAGTTCCTCATAGAACTTCTCCACGCCTCCCGGTGCGGAGATCACCAGCATCCGCCCCGCCGTCTTGCCCACGTTGCGAAACGTGTGGGGGACGTCCCGCGGCAACAGGAACACCATCCGGGGAGCCACCTTGAAACGGCGATTGCCGCAGTGCACCTCGTACTCTCCCTCGAGCACGAAGCACGTCTCGTCTTCCTTCAAGTGTTGGTGCAAGGGAGCACCGCCGTTGGGTGGCGTCTCCACCTCATACATCGTGAAGGCCTCGGCCGTGTCCTCGCTGTATAACTTGCACGTGATCGTTTCCCCGAACACGTTGAAGACTTTCCCCTCGCCCGCGGGCACGATAATGGGGTCGGATCCTGCAAACTCCATGACTGCTGCAATTGACGGTGCTTCACCTGCGGCCGACCAAAGGCACGGCATCGGCCGTGCGCAAGTATAACCCGCAGCCAGCCGCAGGCAGAGGGCCGCGGGCAGCAGACACCCCGTGCACCACGTGCCGGGATGATTGAGAAGCAGGAGAGATCGTGCCCGCTGGCAAGAGGAGGGCCACCGCGTGATTCGGGCGTGCTGACATGCTCAGGGGCCTACAGGGGACTGTCGGCGGGTCGCGTTCCAGCCGTCTTGGGGAGGGGGCGTCGCGGCCTTGGCGGCTGTGGCGGCCTGGCGGACACGGCGGGGGAGCTTGTCTCCGGCCGGCTGCACAGACGGGTCGGGGAAGAGGCTGGCGTCTTCCGCAAGGCCAGGTGCGTTTGCCGCCGACGGTTCGGACGGCCCCATCTTTTGGGGGGCAGGTGGCTTCAATGTGCCGGCAGAGGGCGTGTCCGTCAAGTACGCGGCGGGGAAAACGCCGGTGATCGAACGGCGCAGGGTGGCGGGCTGTGCTAGCTGGGGCAGGGCAGGCGTGCTGGGGTCAGCGGGGGCTGCTGCGGCTGCGACGCTGCTGGAGCCGGGGAAGGCTTCTGGGCCACGTGGAGCACGGCCGCGGTCGAACAGGCCTGCACCATCGGCCGCGGAGGGTTCGGGTTGGCTGTCTGATTCCGCTGGCGCGGCGGGGGTGGGTTGAGGCAGCTCTTCGCCTTGGTGCTCGGTAGCGGGCGAGGAAGCGGGTTGCCGACTGGCAGCGCCGGGCGGAGCCAGATGTTGGGGCACGGGGCCGCGGCTGAACACGCCGGGCCGCGTGAAGCCG
The DNA here is from genome assembly GCA_023511675.1 of Pirellulales bacterium. GTDB lineage: Bacteria > Planctomycetota > Planctomycetia > Pirellulales > JAIMBC01 > JAIMBC01. The sequence continues at coordinate 4,030 of JAIMBC010000014.1, read as the reverse complement.
TAATTGATGTACATGGCGGCATCGCGTTCGCGCGCTCGCTTGCGGGCATCGAAGTATGCCTTGGCGGGCCACGGACCCTCAGCCAGGTACACGCCATTGTATTCCAGGAGGGAGCCTTTGCGGAAGTGGACTTGCAGCAAGGCCAGGTTGTAGTCCACCAGCGAGCGGTAGTAGGCGCTCTCGGCTTCAGCGAGCCGCCGCTGGGCATCGAGCAGCAGGTCGAGCGTGACGGTTTCGGTTTCGTAAGCAGCTTGCACGGCCTCAACCTGCCGCTGGGCGGCCACGCGACGATTGAAGTTGGTTTGCGTCAGAGCGTAATGGCGGTCCAGATCGCGAATGGCAGCGGCCATCTGATGGGAGAGGTCGAGTTCGAGGTCTTGCAACAGCGCGCGCTCGCGGGCCAGACGCAACTGGGCATTGCGCACCGCCGCCAGCGGCTGGCGGAAGCCGATGGGGATGTTCAGTTGCAGGCCGAGTTGCCACTCCTGGTAATTGCCACCGAAGAGTTCCTGATATGCCCCGGCGAAAATCTCTCGCTCGCTGCGGGCATTGCTCACGATCAGGTCGTCTCCGAATCCGCGCCATCGGTAGCGGCCGACCGCGTCGAGCCGCGGCAGCAGGAAGTTCTTGGCAGCCGTGAGTTCCAGTTCTCGCTGCTTGACCTGCCACTTCTGGCGGCGAACGTCCACGCTGCGGGCCAGCGACTCGGTGTGGACCTCGTTCCAGTCGAAGGCGATCTTGGCCGTGGTCGGCTCATCCGAAGGACGGATCAGACGGCCGTCGGTGGCGGCCAAACCCATCATGTAGCGCAGACGGCTCTCGGCCGTGTAAAGGTTATGCAAGGCGTTTTCCACCTGTCCGCGGAACAGAAAGTACTGCTCGCGGGCTTGCGCCTCTTTCTCTCCCTCACCGCCACGTGCGCCCGTGACGTACAGGGCGTAAATCCTCCTCCAGGTCTGCAAGGCCGCGTCCCGTCCAGCCACCACAGCGTCCAGCGCGCGATAGCTGAAATACAGATCCCAGTATGCACGCTCCACGTCCGAGACCAGGTTGCGCACTCCCGCCTCGAAGTCTGTCAGGGCGATGTCTGTGTTGATCCGTGCAATGGCGACGCCGTTGTAAAACCCCGGTACGCCATTGGGCCCCGCAATGCGGTTGAAATCGACGCTGGCTCCTTGCAACAGGGGCTGTCGCACTTCAGCCTCGATGTCTGTGTTGAACGAGCTGGGAAAGCGGTTGGAAGGGTTGTTGTTCCACTCATAACTGGTGTTGTTGCGCAAGAAGAACCGCGTACCTGTGGCCGCTGTTTTGCTCAGCTCCGTGCGGTAGGTGGCCAGATCCTGCTCCAGGATCGGCGCCAGGAAACCGAGAAAGAACAGGTTCACCGGACGATCGTTCTTCTCCCAGAAGATGCTGCTGGATAGCTGGGCATCAAACTGGCTGAGCGCCCCTTCTGTACCGAAGCGTGGATCGCTCTCGGTAATTGCCGGGTTGTAAATCGTGGGCAGCGCCGCGGGCGCTCTGCCGATGTCTCCCGTAGGCGAAAGGTTCTGATTCACCGCCGGCAGACCCGCGACAAACGTCGCCCCCCCCAGGTTGCGCATCACCTTGCTGTTGGCCAGGGCGTTCTGCAACGCCTCCTCAAGAGAAAGGTCCCATACCTCCAGCTTGGAGGCGTCTGCCAACGTGAGAGGCGGCAATGCGCCCGCTGTATCCGGCAGTGTATCAGCCTCAACATCGGGGTACTCGATCTCCGTCGCCACGCCCCGGTAGTGCGACAAGTCGCCGTCTTCGAACAGGTACAGCGGCTGGCTCGGTGTACAGCCCGCCATCAGTACCAGCCCGCATACAAGGGGCCCGAAGCACGTGACTCGTCGACACATCGTTTGTTGTCCCCTCTACCGAAGGCCTCGCAACTCGTGTCGATCGCGCAGGCTCTGCCTGCAAAATCGGCACACGTAGTATCGGCACTTCAGACGATAATCTTCGACGAAATCTACCCTCCTGTGAAACCGGTAGATCTTGCCCACTTTGCCTGGACCTTGCGTCCGGTTAACACGCAAGGTCCCCGCTGCTAGCAGCCCTCGAACGAACCTGCCATTTCTCCTCCCGCGCTGGCGCCAATTCCTTCAGGCAATGAGCAGCGAACAGGGGAACACCGTGCGCAGCGAAAAGGGGGCCAGGCTGCACGGCGGAAAGGGGGCCGGCTGGGGCCAAGAACACGCGCCTAGACCCCCGCGGCCGTGCCGGAAATCGCCTGGAACGCGTCGCCTCCACCACGCAGGGAAACAGCCTAGCAGGCGGCTACAATCGTCCGGCCGCCGTGCTGGCACGCAAGGCCGCAATCATCTCTCGCGTTGCGGCCTCGATGGCCTGCTCCCAGCGCCCCGGGCCGAATCGCTCACTGTACGGCCGCTGACGAAAGGCATAGATCAGCCCACGCGCATTATTGATCAGGGCACCCAGCCCGCGCTCGTCGAAGGCTGCCGCCACGTCCGCGGCCCCGGCGCCTTGACCGCCGTACCCCGGCACCAGCAGCCAGGCATGCGGCATGGCCTCTCTCAACTCCGCAAGCTGCGCCGGCCAGGTAGCCCCCACTACCGCCCCGACTTGCCCATACCCCGTTTGCCCCGCCGTCTGCGCCGCCAACCGCTCCACCATCTGGGCCACATGCTCGTACAAGCACTGCGCTGGCGAGGCCTCCCCCCCCTTTGCAACGAGGAGGCTGGCAGCCAGATCCTGGAACTGGCCGCCGCCGGGATTCGATGTTTTCACCAGCACAAAGATGCCTGCCCCTGCTGCCACGGCAGCCTGGACGAAGGGCTGGAGGCTCTCCTCGCCCAGATAGGGGTTGACCGTGAGTGCGTCGGCTCCCCAGGGGCTGCTGCGACCCAGCCATGCCCTGGCGTATGCGGCTGCGGTGTGGCCAATGTCGTTGCGCTTGCCATCGGCGACCACCAGCAGCCCAGCAGCATGGGCGTGTTCGATCACGGCTTTCAAGGCGGCCATGCCGGCGGGGCCGAGTTGTTCAAAGCAGGCTACCTGCGGTTTGACCGCCGCTACCAGCGAAGCGGTGGCGTCGATGACATGTTTGCAAAAGCGTTCACAGGCCGTAGCGCGCGCGGCCAAATCCTGGCCGGCCGCCTGCAACTCCTCGGGAAGTTGCTCAAATTGCGGATCGAGCCCCACCATCACGGGAGAGCGAACGCGTCGCACGGCGGCGGCAAGCGCTGCGGCGAATTCCCTGGTAGCATCCATGCGGCCAATCGTATCGCAGCGGTTGGTCAAGGTAAAAGGGAGTGCGGGGGATGTGAGGTCGCTCAACCTCGTTTCAAGGAAGCGGACCGACCTCAGCCATCAAGCCCGATCCACGGCCTGCTCCCTCGCCGCACATGGCTGGAGCCGCCGTGCAGTGGCGGGGGGAAGTTTACCCGCATCAGCAGTGTGGCAAGCACCTTGGGGACGCGGTGCGGTGCCGGGTGGCACGGCCGAGGCGTTAGCCGGCCCTCGCGGCGCATCTCCATCATATCGCGGCGTGTGCCGCTTACGTGCAATCCATCCGCTGCGTGGCATCCGTGTTCACATCATGCGGCGGCGTGTGCGGCTCAGGCTGCGTGGCCGCGGCCGTGCACGGCGGCGTGCTCGGGCGCCTTCTTCGTCATCCACCGCCGCTTTGGGTAAGCGTATCGCCCGCGCTGGCGTAGGCATCAGAAGCAGCGGCACACAATTCGCGGTACAGGGCCAGGTGCCGCTCTGCCATCAGCAGGTCGGTGTAACGGCCATGGATGGCATCCCGTCCCTTGTTGCCGAGTTCTTCCGCCAGCAGGGTTACCGGCCGGTCGATGGGGACGACTGGGCCGAGACGCCGCGCATCGTTCTCTTCAGCGGCGCCATGCTGCGGACGGCCATTGAGGACACCCTCCATCACTTCCAGAAACGCGAAGGGGTCGAGATCGACTGGGTCCAGAACGGCTGCGGCATCCTGCTCGGCCAGATGTCCAACCCCAAGACCCGCTGCGATGCCTACTTC
>JAIMBC010000137.1 GCA_023511675.1 Pirellulales bacterium | reverse complement strand
CGCTGAAACGCCTCGAAAATCCGCCCTTGATCCGCCTCAGGGATGCCCAGGCCGTTGTCGGCAACAGACACCCGCCATCCCTGTCCCACCCGCTCGGCCCGAATGGTAATGCGCGGATCCTCCGCCGAGCGGTACTTGACGGCGTTCTCCAGCAGGTTCTGAAAGAGCTGACGCAGCCGGCAGCCATGGCCTAAGATGGTCGGCAGCGGCTCGCAGCAGACCGTGGCGTTCGCGGTGCGCAACAGCGTGGTGAGATCTTCCAGGACCTCCGCCACGACTTCATCGAGGTTGGTGGGCATGGGCGGACTGGGGGCGACCGCCAGGCCTGCATACGCGCGCAGGTCGCTGATCAGAGCCGCCATGCGGTCCACGCTGGCGAGCGCCTGATCGACGAGTTTCTGCATCTCGGCCGGGGGCAGCCCAAGGTTGCTGCGAATCAGGTCGCACCACAACCTCAGAGCTTGGAGCGGCTGGCACAGGTCGTGGGCCAGCGTCTGGGAGAAGGCTTCCAGCTCGCGATTGGCGAGTTCCAGACGCACGACCTGGGAGCGATTGAGTTCGAACAGCCGTCGGTTTTCCAGGACCAGGCGGCGGTGTTCCAGCCCCTCGCGGATGGTCATCGCCAGCTCGAAGTCCTTGCAGGGCTTGGTGAGCAGGCGGAAGGCACGGCACTGATTGAGGGCGCGCACGGCGGCCTGCAAGTCGGGATGGCCCGTGAGCAGAATCCGCACCACGTCTGGGCACTCGCGGGCCACCCAGTGCAGCAATTCCGTGCCGGGCATGCCCGGCATCCGCTCGTCCGAGACGACGACGTCTACCGCCTGCGTCTTGAGGATCAACAGCGCCTCGTTGCCGTTGGGGGCGGTGAGCAGCCGGTAGGGCTGGTTGCGCAGCGCCCGCCGCAGGGCGCGCAGAAGCTGCGGATCGTCATCGACCAGCAATACCGTCGTCTGAGGGGGCGGGGCGGCGCGGTAAGAGACAGCATCCAGCGGCGAGATGCTTGGAGGGGACAAACTGTCCAGGGGCATGGCGGCCGCACATGAAGGAGCGGAGTCTGGCATGGCGAGTGTTCCGTATCAAGTGGTTGTAGCGTGAACCGCCTCAGAAACCTTGCTCGCTGTGCGGCAGCGCACGCGAAACGGCTGCCGTACGCCGTGTGGCGAAGCGGCATAGGCAAGCAGGCGGTCTCGCATCCAGGGAACGATCTCGCTGCCCCGGGCCAGCAACAGCTCGCCGCTGTTGGCGCAGACGTTTTCGTCGAGAATCATGCCCAGCTCCAGTTCGTGCACGTGCACAAGTCGCACGGTGTATTCGGCATCATGCAAGCGTCCCAGTGCCGTGAGGATCTGCGGGTCCCAGGTACTGCCGGCGGCTAGCAGTGCCAGGGCTTCGTCTGGCTGGGAGCCGGCGGCCAGCAGGCGGTCGAACTCGATCGCTGCCGCAAGTACCCGCGCACCATAAGGCACGTTTTCATCATCCGGCGGCCCGCCTTCCAGGCCCACAAACTGGTTGGCCACCAGGCGGGCCACACCCTCCAGCCTCGGTATCTTGGCGATCAAACCGCCGCCGATGCGTGCATGGTCGCGGAACTGTTTCAGCTCTACTGAGGAGAGGGCCTGGCCGGCCGCCAGCTTGGCCAAAATACCGTCAGGTACCGCCACACAGCCGATCTGAGACAGCATGGCGGCCAGCTCGACCTCCCAGGCGTTGGGAAACTGCAAATGCGCGCACATGCCGCGGACAATACGCCGCAGGCTGTCCAGCCGCCCGAAGGCAGGCGGCTTGAGCAGGGCCAGAATCTCTGTCAGGAGCTGCACGCTGCTGCTGAGCGTCTTGGAGAGCAGCTCCTTCTCGGCACAGACCAGGCTGTACTGTTGCAGGCCGGCCTCGATGGCCCCAGCCAGCACATCGGGCATGCAGGGCTTGGTCAGAAAGCGGAAGATGTGCCCCTCGTTCACGGCATCCACGGCCGTCTGCTGATCAGCGTTGCCGGTGAGCATGATACGTACCGTGTCTGGCGACACGGCTCGCACCTCTGCCAGCAGCCGCACGCCATCGATGCCCGGCATGCGCATGTCGGAAACCACTACCGCATACGGCCCTTGCTCGCGCACCATCCGTAGGGCCTCATGAGGGTCCACGACCGTTTCCAGCGCAAAGCGCCGCCTGAGGTGCCGCTCGTAGCCGCGCAGCACCAGCGGGTCGTCATCGATACAGAGCACCTTACCACTCAAGCTGGGCTCTCCTGTAATACGAGTTTATCCGCCAGTTCGGCCCATTGACTCATCTGCTGCTCTGATACCCCCGCCCGACCTAGCCATTCGCGATCCGCCTCTTCATGGCCGCGCATCCAGTCCGGGCCCATCCGCTGTTTCACCAACACGTTAGCCAGGTGCACCAGCGCCAGCGTGCCCAGTGCCGGATCGCCCGCCGCGGCAGGGTCGTGATGATAGGCGGCCGCCTCCACCACCGAGGCCGGCAGCCCCCACAGCGCCAGCAGATATGCCCCCACCGCGGCATGGTCGGTTCCCAGCACCTGCCGCTCCGCCACGTGCAAGGGCACGCCTTCCCGCCGCGCTTCCCCCAATGCCTCCTCAAAGCCCTCGGGCACCCCCGAGGCCAGCACGAGCTGCCCCACGTCGTGCACCATGCCGGCCATCAACGCGTCATTGGCAAGCTGCCGCTCCGAGGTAAGCGATCTGGCCATCCGCTCCGCCAGCCGGCTGACCGCCAGCGAATGCTCCGTGAGCATTTCGATGGTATAACCCGCGGGCAGCGGCGTGCTCAGGCGAGAAAAAATGCCCGATGAGAGCACAACCGGCCGCAGAATATTCAAGCCTAGAAAACAGGCTGCCTGCGCCGGCGACTCGACCCGCCGCGGCAAGCCGAAGAACGAGGAGTTGACGATCTGTAACAACTTGGCCGTCATGGCCACGTCTCGGCCGATCAGTTCGCCGATCCGCTGGATCGAGGCGTCTTCCGACTCCAGCTCCCGCACCAGCTCTCCGAACAGGTCCGGCCGGCTGGGAAGCGAGGCCATCTGCCCGACCAGGCGGCGCAGGTTGGGATCCGCCAACCGCTCCTTCACCGCGCAGGCGCGCACCAGCGTGGCGCGCAAGGTCTGGGTGTCGCATGGCTTGGAGAGATACTGATGCGCCGTGCCCAGCGCGCGCTCCGCCTGTATCAAATCGGCGTGCCCCGAAAGCACCATCCGCACCACCTGAGGGTACCGCTGCTGCACCAGTTGCAACAGCTCCGAACCGTTCATGCCCGGCATCCGCATGTCGGTTACCAGCACGTCGAAGGGGGAGGCCTCGAGCTGCCGTAGCGCCTCCGCGCCGCTCTCCACAAACACCATCTCCCACTCGTGGCGGTAAGGGTGCAACAGCCGCCGCAAGCCCTCCAGGACATTCGCCTGGTCGTCAACAAACAGGATCCGCTTCGCCATCTGCCCTTGCCCTCCCTACTGGCGTTGCTTCAAGGGCAATCGCACAACGAACGTCGTGCCTCGCCCAACCTCGGATTCAAAAGAAATGGATCCCCCGTGCTTGTCCACCACCACGTTGCGTGCGATCGCCAGGCCCTGCCCTGTGCCCTTGCCCACCTCCTTGGTGGTGAAGAAAGGGTCGAACACGCGATCCCGGATCTCCGGAGGAATGCCGCAGCCGCTGTCCGAAACACGCAGTTCAACGCTATCTGGGCCGGAAGAAGTGCTGATGTGGATGGTTCCCTTCTCGGCGCTTGCGCGCGGCAGAACCTTCTCGATGGCGTGCGCGGCGTTGATCACCAGGTTGAGAATCACCTGATTCAGCGGCCCCGGCAGGCACTCGATCTCCGGAAGCTCGGGGTCGAGATGCAGCTCGACCTCGGCCACGTATTTCCACTCGTTACGTGAAACAGTGACCGTGGTACGCACAGCGTCGTTCAAGCTGGCAAGTACCGGCGTGTCCACACCGGGGTGCGAAAACTCCTTCATGGCCCGCACAATGCTCGCCACCCGCTCATTCCCTTCCAACGATTGCTGGATGGCCGAGGGAAACTCTCGCCTCCAGTAGTCTGCCTCGGACCCTCGCCATGTTGCGGCAAAGTCTCGTAACTGCTCCGCCTGCACGGCACCCTTGTCGATGGCCTCCACCAGCCGCCCGCACGCCGCCATGATGGCTTGCAGTTCCTGAAACCCCTCGTGCAAGAAACGTAAATTGTCTCCGATAAACTGCGTGGGTGTGTTGATCTCGTGGGCAATGCCTGCGGCAAGTTGTCCCACCGACTCGAGCCGCTGCGCTTGGGCCAATTCGCACTGCATGCGTTTCTCCTCCGTCAGGTCGCGCATGATCGCCGTGAACATCCGCCCCTGACGCGTCTCTGCCTGGCTGACCGCCAGGCTGATGGGAAACAACCGTCCGCTCTGGTGCCGGGCCGTGACCTCACGTGCGGGAACGGACACCGTGGCAGGCTGAGCGAGCAGCCGCTCAACTTGCATCCGATGCGTGAGGGCAACGGCATCGGGCATGAGCATTTCAATGGGCCGGTCGAGCACCTCTTCGGGCTCGTAGCCGAACATGGCCGCCGCAGCCCGGTTGCAGGTCTGGATGATGCCGTCGCTATTGGCCGTGAGGATGCCCTCTGCAGCCGTCTCCAGCACGGAGCGGAGACAGGCCTCCCGCTGTTGCAACTCGCACACGGCGCGGCGAGCGGATTCGAGCACGAAGTTGACCATCATGGTTAGCTTCTGCATGTCCTCATCCTCGGTGTCCACGACGGCGAGCAGGTCGAAGTTGCCCTGCACGGCCCCGCAGAGATAGTCCGCCAGCTCGTTGATTTGCCGCCGCAGGTCGGCCGAGTCACAACGAGGCGCATGGGTGCTAGCCATGCAGCAGCCTCCGCCAGGCAACCTCGATGAGGCAGCGGTTGGCGCCCCACTTGACGCACTCGCGTTCGGCGAGGTCGACCTCGTCTCCGTAATGAGTGGCGATGCAGCGAGCTAGCTTGACGTACAGCCCGCACAACCGATTGGGAGAGCGGTACTCCACGATCAGCCGATGAGGCTCGGACACCGTGCGAAACTTGTCGTTCAGCACCCTGCGTGCTGCCGCAGCGCTACATCCCGTGGCGAAGGCGTTGTGGATTTTCGGCTGCAAACAGAGCATCTCGTACGAGTTGCGGCACATCTGGAACCACCTGGGAAACCTGGCCAAGGCATCCTGGACAAAGAACTCGGCAAACATTGCCTCGGCCCGATCCTCGTCAAGGCCCAGCAGATCGCGCGCCGCCGCATAGAGCCGCTGCCACTCTTCGTCGGGGTAGACACGGTTCAGACCGTACCGCCGCTCAAGCGGAATCCCAGCCTGCCTGAGGACTGCCGCCACCGTTTCCGGCCCCGCAGCCGACTCGATGAGCTTCAATAGCAAGTTTGGTATCAGCCCTACCATCAGCGATTCCTCCAGACGAGTCTGGGGAGTCGTGTACGCAATCATAGCTCAGCGTTGTGCGCGGCGTTTGCCTGGGCTTGCCACGCACCGGCCCCGAGCGGGCGATGGATGGCTGCCGCGGCCCGGCCCTGCCCTAGTCAGCAGCAACCCAGGCGGGCGTGCCCCTCTTTCCGGCTCGTGCCTCGCCGGTGCCAGAGCCATGCCGCATAGCATGCGGACAGTCCGGCTATGCCGAGCGCGCGGCTTGTGCCGTGGCCAAAGACCACCATGCCCTGGAAGAACATGAACAGCGTGGCCATGAGCCAGAGGCCGCTCAGCCAGCGCGGCTGCCGGGCATGCCGCGCGGGGCAGGCCGCCAGAACGGTTGCGTCCAGCGCCCAGAGCGCCGTAAAGGCGTAGTTCACGTAGGTTCCGCCGCCCCAGTACCAGCCCGTGATCTCATAGGTCCGCTGCGCTGTGTGGGCGACAGCCCTGGCGTGGCTCCAGCCGTGGCAAATGCCGAACGCCGCGACCGCATGGATCAGGTAGGCTGCGCAGGCGAGGAGCCAGAGCAGGCGATATGTTGGGGAGGCGGCGGTACGCCGCGCGCACAGGCGGCCGCACACGGCCGCAAAGTACAGGCATGCCGCGAGCCAGATGGAGCTGTGAACGACCAGCCGGCCGGGTTCAGACACTCAGGTCTTCCAGGCGGCCGGTGCTGTCTCCGAGCCGATCCGTGCCGGCGCCCACCCGATCCAGCATCGACAGCCAGAGGTTGTTGAGCGGCGTTTCTCGCGGATAGCGTACGTGCCGGCCCGGCGAGAGCGTGCCGCAGCCGCGGCCCGCCACCAGAATGGGCAGGTTGTCATGGTTGTGTGCGTTGCCGTCTCCGATGCCGCTGCCGTACACGATCATGGCATGATCGAGCAGCGTGCCGTCACCCTCGGGCGTGGCGGCCAGACGCTGCAAGAAGTGGGCGAACTGCGTCATGTGGAAGACGTTGATCTTGCTGATCTTGGCCTGCTTCTCCGCATTGCCGCCGTGGTGCGAGAGGTCGTGATGCCCTTCTGGCACATTGATGAAGGCATAGCTGCGGTTGCTCCCCTCGTTGGCCACCAGGAACGTGGCGATGCGGTTCAGATCGGCCTGCCAGGCCAGGGCCAGCAGATCGCACATCAGGCGAATGTGCTCCGCGTAGTCGGCGGGAATGCCGTCCGGCCGGGGCAGGCCCACGTCGGCCGGCGTCTGGCCGGAGGCCCGGTTGATCCGCTGCTCCAGCTCGCGCACGCTGGTCAGGTACTCGTCCAGCTTGCGACGGTCCTTGGCACCGAGCTGGGCTGCGAGGTCGCGTGCGTCTTCGCGCACCAGGTCGAGGATGCTCCGCTCTCGACTGACACGGCGGGCACGCTCTGCCTCGCTCTCTCCAGGGCGCTGGCTGGCGAAGAGGCGGTCGAACACCAGCCTCGGGTTGATCTCCTTGGCGACCGGCGTCGACTCGGTCTTCCACGAGGCACTGGAGGAATAGGCGCAGCTATAGCCCGAATCGCAGTTGCCGGATTGAGCGCCTTGCTCGCAACCCAGTTCCAGAGAGGGGAAGCGCGTGTGCTGTCCCACGCGTGCGGCGGCGAACTGATCGACCGAAATGCCCACGCGGATGTCTGCTCCGTCGGTCTTCTTGGGCTGGCAGCCGGTGAGAAACGCCGCCAGGGCGCGGGCATGGTCGCCGGGGCCGTCTCCGTTGGGACGTGCCTTATCCGCGGTCAGGCCCGACAGTACCAGGATCTGATGCCGCAGCGGCGCCAACGGCTCCAGGATGGGAGGCAGCTCGAATTCGGTTCCGGTCGCCGAGGGCGTCCAGTGCGGCATGTGCACGCCGTTGGGCACATAGAAGAACGCCATACGATTGGGGTAGGGAAGCGGCTGGCCATCGGCAAAGGCGCGTGCGGGCAGCATCGCCTCCAGCAAGGGGAGCGACAGGGCCGTACCCACGCCGCGCAGGACCGTACGTCGCGAAAGGCGGCGGACGTGCGTCATGAGTTTTCCTCCTCTCTGGCGTTCGGCGGATCAGGGTTCCCCGGCAGCCCCGCGCAGGCGGAAGGCATCGCTGGCGACAATTGCCTGCACGAAGCTACTGAAACGATACTCGTTGGCCCGCGCCGCGGCAACCACGTCATCCACGGTGCAGCGGTCGTACGGCTCGAGGCCGCGGCCGAGCGCATACGTGAGCAGTTTTTCGGCGAAGGCGCGGACGAAGTCGTCCCGCCTGGCCAGCAGCAAGTCTTTGAGCTGCTCAGGCCCCGAAAAGCGGCTGCCGTCCGGCAGCTCGCCCGAGGCATCGATGGGCTGGCCGTGCTCGTCGCTGCGCCAGGCGCCGATGGGGTCGTAGTTCTCCAGCCCGAAGCCGAGGGGGTCGAGCTTGGCGTGGCAGACGGCGCAATTGGGGTTAGCGCGGTGCTGCTCCATCCGCTGCCGCAGCGTGGTGCCCTCGGCCGTGGGGCCTTCTGCCAGCGGCTCCACGGCCGCGGGCGGCGGCGGTGGCGGCGTGCCCAGCAGTTGCTCAAGGATCCACTTGCCGCGCTTCACCGGCGAGGTCCGCGTGGGATTCGAGGTCACGGTCAGCACGCTGGCGTGCGTGAGCACGCCGCCCCGGCGTCGATCCGCAAGGCTAACCCGCCGGAACTCTGCCCCTGTGACGCCCTCGATGCCGTAATGCCGCGCCAGCCTCTCGTTGAGAAAGGTGTAGTCTGCGTCCAGCAACTCCAACACGCTGCGATCGTTCTCCACCACGTGCCCGAAAAACAGCACCGTCTCCCGATACATGGCCTGGCGGAGTTCTTCGTCAAAGCTCGGGAACTGGCTGCGATCGGGCGAGGCCTGCTCCAGCCGGCGGATGGTCAGCCACTGCGTGGAGAAGTTCTCCACCAGTGCCTGACTCCGCGGATCGGCCAGCATGCGGCGAACCTGCGCGGCAAGCGTGTCCGGCCGGGTTAGCGAGCCGTCCTGGGCAAGCGCGAAGAGTTCGTCATCCGGCATGCTGCTCCACAGGAAGTAGCTCAGCCGGGAGGCGAGTTCGTACCCGTTCAGGGCCCGCGCCGGCTGGCCCGGCTGCGGCTCCTGCTCGACCAGAAACAGGAAGTGCGGCGAGCACAGCACCGCCGTGCAGGCCACCTGGATGGCACGCTCGAACGAATCTCCCGCCGCACGTGCCTGTTCGAAAAGCTGCACCAGCCGCTCCCGTTCCTCCGGACGCACAGGCCGGCGATAGGCACGCGAGGCGAAGCGGTCGAGAATTTTTCTCGCTGCCGGGGCGGGACCGCCGTCTGCCTGCGGGCTGGCGATCATGATCGCGCGGTGGGCCGCCGGCAGTTCGCCCAGCAGCGCCAGGGGCAACACCTCCAAGCGAACGATGATCAGATTGCGATCGCGGTTGTTCGGATCGGGGTCTTCTGGTCGATAATAGTCGTTCGTAAATGCCGCCGAAACTCGCTGGGGTCCTGCGCGGGCATGCAGCCGAACCTCGTAAGGCTGTGGATCGTCCGCCAGGGCCGTTACATCGGCCGTGCCCACCTCTTCACCATTCAGGCGGATCGACATGTGGGGCGGCTCGCTTCCCGCCTGGTCTCCGTACGCCACGATCCGCAGCCGGTACTCTCCGTCCGTCGGAAACACCACTTCTGTCCACACTTCCCCGTTCGAGTACATGCCGGCAAAGGCGCGCTGCCGCCTAACACCGCCGGAACGCTCCAGCCGGCCCCCCGGAAGATCGACCAAGGGCTGCAAGGTCTCTTGCGTGGTGATTGCCCGCTGCATCACCTCTTCTGCGGCCGCCAGGTATTTCTCCAACAGCAGCGGCGGCAGGGAGAGCACGTCTCCAATATTGTCGAAGCCGTAACCCACATCGTCTGAGGGGAAATCCGCCGCGGGCTGGTAATCCACACCCACCAAATCGCGGATGGTGTTGTTGTACTCGACGCGGTTCAACCGCCGCAGCGTGACACGCCCAGGACGGCGTGGCAGATTGCAATCGACACCGAACAGAATCTCGTGGAGCTGCTCCACGAACTGCTGCCGCTCGGCAGCCGGCGGTGCCTCGGCCTCCGCCGGAGGCATGACCCCTTCTCGCACGTACTGGAACAGCTTCTCCCACGTGCTGCGGTTGGCATGAAGCTGCTCCACGGCGTCGTATGCCGCCAGGTCCAGGCCCCCCTCCGCCTCATTCCCTGCGTGGCAGCCCGTGCAATGCGCCCGCACAAACGGCACCACGTGCCACGTGAACCGCTCTGCCGCCGCGAGTTGGTCGCGCTCGCCCGCCACGCCACTCTCGGACGGCTGGGACGCTCGCGATTCCGCCCGCTGGCACACGGGCGCCACGGCGGTCCAGAAAGCCGCCCCAACAGCGACAACGGCAGCCAGCAAGGCCAGTCGATGGTGCATCAGAAAGCTACGCGGTGGGAGGTCGGGCCTGTTGCCGATGCGGTCTTGGCACCGCATCAAAGGCTCATTCCAAGGGCAGCTTGGGGAGGGCTGCTTCTTCTCAGCATCCCCGTCATTTTAACAGCTTCGCCGCTCGGCCGTCCAGACTAGAAACACGCGAGCGTCCAGAACGAACCGGTAGAATCGGAATGGCCCGGACTGTGCCGCGCAAGAACCGGCGCCTCCCTTTTTGCCACGCCCCGCTACCGCCCGCGATTCAGGTCTTGCCCTTTGCCCCCACCGCGCGTACCTGACATACGAAGACCTTGGCCTCGTGAATGGTCACGTTGGGGTCGCCCACCAGTGCCGAAAGATCGTTCACCACATCACCGGTGGTAAGCCCCTTGTAACCCCAATGCCACGGCAGCCCCACATGGTGGATCATGCGGCCGGCAACATAATACGGCCTGATTCTGGGCGTCACCAGCGCCTTGGCACGGATCGACCCGCGCGGCGTGCTGATCTCTACCCAATCCGTGTTGCCAATGCCCAGCTCTGCCGCGTGTTCGGGGCTTAATTCGCAGAACAGTTCCGGCTGCAACTCCGCCAGCCAGGGCAGCCACCGGCTCATGCTGCCCGACAGATGGTGCTCGGTAAGCCGATAGGTCGAGACCACGTGAGGGTAGTCCCGCGAGAGGGGTTGTGCATAACGGTTGATCGCTACCCGCCACACCTTGACCACAGGATTGGTGGGGTGGTGAGGATAAAGCAGGTTGGGAAGCGGAGATTCGTACGGCTCGTAATGCACGGGTAGCGGCCCATCCGCCAGGCCGCTGGGCACGAACAGGCTCGCCTTGCCCCAGGGCCGCAGCACAAAGGGCGCGGTGCCGTCATGCGCGTCCACACCTTTGGCATCAGGCCGCGTAGGGGCCGCGGGGGGCTTGTGCAGGGGAAAGTCCGGCTGATCGATTCCCGTCCAGCAGCCTGCTTGTTCGTCCCAGTACACATAGCCGGCGAGTTGGCCGGCGGTGTACTCGGCCGACAGGCGGGACTCCTTGGCCCAGGGCCGGCCCTGCGGATCGGCCGAGGCACGGTTGTACAGGATGCGCCGGTTGGAAGGCCAGGCAAAGCCCCAGCCGGGCGACAGCCAGCCATCGGCCTCCCGGTCTCGGGCTCGATTGCGGCCATGAGGATGCTGGGCGTCGGGGGCGAAGACTCCGGTGTAGACCCAGCCGCCGCAGGCCGTGCTGCCGTCGTCTTTCAACTCTGCGAAGGAGGCCAGCGGCCGGCCATCGGCCCAGGAGTAACCGTTGACTTCTTTCAGCACGGCCTCGGCGGAAGGCTCGTCCTTGATCCTCCAGCGCGCGTTCTCCTCGGGGCGGAGATAGTCCCACGTCAAGGCGCGTAGGGGCCAGTCTCGCTCCAGGGGACTGTCCGCATAGAGCTGCTTCAGGCGCAGGCCGAGATGGAAGGTGAACCAGAGATCGCTGCGCGCGTCTCCCGGCGGATCGGCGGCCTTGTCGTGCCACTGCACCAGACGCTGCGTGTTGGTGAACGTGCCTTCCATCTCCGCCGCGGCGGCCGCCGGCAGCAGGAACACCTCGGTACGTATCTCTTCCGGCTTGAGCAGGCCCTCTTGCACCTCGGGCGCGTCTTTCCAGAAGCTTGCCGTTTCGGTCTCGAACAGGTCTCTGACCACCAGCCAATCGAGGCGGGCCAGAGCCTGCCGCTGTAGCCGCGCGTTCTGCCCTCCCACGGCTGGGTTCTGCCCCACCACAAACAGCCCCTTGATGCGGCCCTCGTACATGTCCACGAACAGCGGCAGGTGAGAGTGGTCCCCCACAGACTTGGGCAAGTACGAGTAGCCGAACTCATTCTCCGGCCCCGCTGCCTCGCCAAACCAGGCTCGAAGCTGGCTGATGAAGAACTTGGGCAGGTTCGACCAGTAGGTATCCGCCTGGGTTTCGGCTTGCAGATAATCGGCCAGCGTATCGTGGTCCTTCAGCGCACTGGGCGCAGGCAGGTAACCCGGATGCAAATGATACAGCGTGGCCAGGTCCGTAGAGCCCTGGATGGTTGCATGGCCGCGCAGCGCCAGGATGCCCCCGCCAGGCCGCCCGATGTTCCCCAGCAGAAGCTGCAAGATGGCCGCTGCGCGGATCACCTGGACCCCCGTCGTGTGCTGCGTCCAGCCTACCGCGTAGCACAGGGCGCTGGTGCGATCAGGGCCTGAGCAATCGCACAGCGTGCGGGCCACCCGCAAGAACAGCTCTCGCGGCGTGCCGCAGATCTGCTCGACCATCTCGGGCGTGTAACGGGCAAAGTGCCGCTTGACGATCTGGAACACACACCGCGGAGATTGGAGCGTGGGATCGGTGAGCGGCTGCCCGTCGGCATCTCGCTCGTAGGCCCAGGTGGTACTGTCGTAGCGTCCCTCCGGAAGGAAGCCGGAAAAGACGCCTTCAAGATCCTCCGTGTCTCGAAAATCAGCGGAAACCAGGAAGCTGGCGTTCGTATAATGCCGCACGTAATCGCGAAACTCGCGCCCCTCGGCGAGCACATAGCGGATCAGTCCACCCAAGAAGGCGATGTCGCTCCCCGCTCGCAGCGGCACGTACAGGCTCGCCAGCGCCGAGGTGCGCGTGAATCGTGGGTCGACGTGGATCACCACCGCCCCGCGCTCTTGAGCTGCCGTCACCCAGCGGAAGGCCACGGGATGGCATTCCGCCATGTTCGAGCCCATGATCAGTACGCAATCGGCATGTGCCAGGTCGCGTGCAAACGTCGTGGCACCGCCACGGCCCAACGAGGTGCCCAGACCGGGCACGGTCGAGCTGTGTCACGTGCGGGCCTGATTCTCGATGGCCACAACGCCCAGGGCCCGCAACAGCTTGGCCTGGAGGTAATTCCACTCGTTGTCGATCGTGGCGCCCCCCAAGGAGGCGATGGCCAGCGTATGGTTCACCCGCTTGCGTATCGGCTGGCCGTCGGGGCCGGTCGACTCCCACCATTCGCGGAAGGTGGCATCGCGCGTTTCCTTCACCAACCGCGCGATGCGGTCCATGGCCCAGTCGAGCGGCCGCTCTTCCCAGGCCGTGCCGCCCGGCCGGCGGTAGCGCACCCTGGTGATCCGCTGCGGATTGACCACAAGCTGGTACGTTGCCGCGCCCTTGGGGCAGAGCGTCCCTTCGTTGATTGGGCTGGCAGGGTTCCCCTCGATGTTCACAATCTGCCCGTCGCGCACGCTGACCAGTTGGCCGCACCCCACCGCACAATAGGGGCAGACGCTGGCCACCTCGCGCGTACCCTCGGTCTTGAGCGGCATACTCACCGCGGCCTCGCCGGCTCCGGCACGCTCTGCCGCAACCCCCGCCACTCCCAGCCCCGCCGCGCCGGCCTTCAGAAATGTGCGTCGATCCACAGAAGGTCTATCGCTGCTCATGCGGGGCCCTCTCCCTCATGCAGATGCTTGATAGCCGTCGCCATTCCGGCGAGGGCTGGTGACATGACGATGGCCTGATCTCTCGCACATCAAGCACCTCAAGTCCGGCGGTTGATCCAGCCGCCATTTTGATGCCAGACGGAGCGAACTGCAAACGCCGCACGGCCGCCAACCCGCAACGGCAGACGCACCAGCTTGCCGATGGGCCCGCCCGCCGATCTTGTTAGCCAACGCCGCAATGGCCCTGGCCCATGCTGGGAGCTGTACCACTGCCAGTGCTTGCGATTCAAGTGCCAATCTTTTCCTCGGGCAGTCAATAGCAGTAACGTCGACCGCGAGACCTGCGGCGAGCAATACGCCCTACCTTCTCCCTTCCCCTGGACAAGGTTCACGGAGGGGACCGTGCGCAACGTTTCTTGTACTCTCTCCCCCCTTAACAACGAGGGCCAGGCAGGGGCGGTGCGCCATTTCCCTCTACCGCCGCCTCGCCGTTTGATCGGGCAGCGGCAAGACAAGCCAAGCTGCCGCAACGTTGCGGCCCCTTCAGGCCGCCCCGCCTGCAATCGGCAGCCCGCCACGCTCGATGGGCAGCCCCCTTGGTCGATCAGCAGGCCGCCCTCTGACACAAATCCCTCGCGTGTGCCGGCCCCGCCGTTCGAACGCAAGGCAGGCAGCGCGTCGCGGCTGACCGCATTAGCCGATCGGGTAGACGGCTCTACTCGTGGCGAAGGGCCTCGATCGGGTCCATCAGAGAAGCGCGGATGGCCGGGTAGAGGCCAAACATCACCCCGACTCCCAGGCTGATGGCGAACGAGACGCCTATGGACCACGGCGCGATCTCCGGATCGATCTGCTGCACGGTCGCCGGCAAATCACGCACCCGATCGGGAAAACTCTCGCAATACTTGCGGAACCAGGCCGCCGCCGGCTCGACCATGAAACCGATGCCGATGCCCAGCAGGCCGCCGGTCACGGTGAGCACCACCGTCTCGGTGAGGAACTGCATCACGATGTCAGACCGTTTGGCCCCCAACGCCCGGCGGATGCCGATCTCACGCGTGCGCTCGGTCACAGTCGCCAGCATGATGTTCATGATGCCGATCCCGCCGACCACCAGCGAAATGGAGGCGATCAGCACCAACAGCGCATTGAACATGGTGCGCAAAGCCTCCGCCTGCCGCAGCAGCTCCTTGGGCACAATGATGGCGTAATCGGGATTGGGGTGGAACTTCTGCAACAGGGTTTGAATGATGTCGGCGGTGTCCTCGACTTCGGCAATGTCGCGGACCGTAACCGTAAGCTGGCTGAGTTCGACGATTTCGCCTTCGAAGCTACCCTGCCGGGAGGTAAACACCTGGTCGCCGATGCGGGCGCGCAGCGTGTTGAGGGGGATGTACACGTCCATGTTGTAATCCTGCCCAGAGAAGCTGCCGCCGATGGCGCCGGAGGGGATGCGGTACCGCGTGCGTCCGATGATGCGGTAGAACGTGTTGTCGATCTGAATGGCGAGGTTGATGGGATCCTCGTAGGGAAAAAGCTGTTCGGCCGTGCCGTCCGCGAGCACACAGACGTTCTCGTTCAGCTCCTGGTCGCGATCGGTGATGAACCGGCCCTGCGCCAGTTCGAGATTGTTCATTTTCAGGTATTCAGGAGTGCAGCCCACCAGCCGGACCTGGGCCACGCGTTCTCGGAAGCGCACCTCGCGGCGGATCTCGCGCAAGGGGGTTGCCTGGACAATGGTGGGGACCGTGCGAGCAATGCGATCGAAGTCGGCCCGCAACAGACCGTAGGCGAAGAACCGGCCCGCCCCCATGGAAGAGGAGTTCTCCGGCGGCTTGATGCTGCGGATGATGATGTTGGTGGCGCCTAGGTCCTTGATCTGTTTCTGGGCCTGGATGGAGA
>JAIMBC010000136.1 GCA_023511675.1 Pirellulales bacterium | reverse complement strand
GGACCAACCCTTCACGGAAATCGAGGGGATTCACACTGCCGATTATCCCCTGGTAAAGAACTGGGACTGCGATGAGGGGCTGGACATCGGGAAGATGTTCAAGAACAACCTGCGCTACATTTGCTCCGCAAGCAGCAAGGGAATTCAGCTGGCGGACATGACGGCCAGCCTCGTGAGGCGACCAGTTATGGGCATCGCAAGTGCGGTTGATCTTCAAAACTAAGGAGTCATGATGACGAAAACTATCGGGCAGCCTCTACATGTTTGCGGGATGTTCTGTCTCGCTCCGGCAGGCATTAAGGACCTGGAACGCCGTTACCACGGCCTTGCAGACGCAATCAATGTTGCACGCAGTTCTTTTCCTGGATCCTATTGCAAGCCATAGCCGGAGCGCGCTCGTGACGGGGCAAAGGATCAAGTTGTCGAACAAAATGCTGCACCTGACCGCGGCCGCCATCCTGGTTTCGCGCGGCATCACGGTGTTGCAGCCGTCCCGGCAGGCGAGCTTGGCCGTTCGGCTTTCCAGGAGGGTTCCAAAATGGACTCTGTTCACTCGCTCATCGTGCAGCATGGAATGCCCTCCAACCGGAGCACAGACTGCGATGGGGCATGGCTAGAGCCTGTGGACGGCGTACCGAACGAATGCCTGGAAGCTACCGCCAATGGTATGTGCGATGGAAACGATATCGGAAGCGGGACAATCAACTTCTTTCTGGAGGACGTTGTTGACCCATCATCTGCCACGAAATCGGTCGTCACAGCGCTTCGCAAGTCGGGCTTGCTCGAAGGGGCGATCATCGCACTCGCACTTCGAGGAAAGCAGGCGCCGCCCGGTTCATCGGAGGTAACCGGTTGGAAAGTCCTCTGGCCTTGCGACCACAAGCGCGGCTGTGATCTCTTCTGTGGTTCCCACGTCCGCAATCCCAATCAGCCAGGTGCTGAGATAGCAGGCGAACCGCGCGGCACTGGCCCTTTGACGCCACCTTGGATCCTGTTCAAGGGGATCCCTCGGAATTCTCCGGAGTGGAAGAGGGGACCGGCCGGTGACGACATGAAGAACTCGATTGGTTGGTTCCGCGGCATTCCCACCGAGGCTCAGGCTGGCTATCCCAAACTTTTCCGAGAGCCAGAAGGATGGGAAGGCTTCTACCAGTCCGTCACGTGCGAAGCCACAGGCGGTGCCTAAGGACAGCATCCAGCGGAGCCGGACCCCAGTTCTTGGTTGTTCGGGAGTGCTCTCCGTTGCCACAGTTTCCTGGTTGTCCGTGGATCTGCTCGCTATCGCGGAGACCGACCTGCTGATGCTTAGCGTTCGCCAGCGTCGTACAAATGGCGACGTGGTGGTGTGGGACGCCAAGACCTGGAAGGTCCGCCATCTGCTGTCGCTGGCGGAAAAGTGGCCGGTTCGGGAGTTGGCCACCGATCTTGGTGCTAGGGGTGCTGCTCAGCCTCGTGCCGCCAGCGATGCCAGTCCGCAATGTCTGCCTCGGTGATGTGGTAGATGAGGATCGACGTTCCGGCCATCTCGCTGGGAGGCCGCTGCCGGAGCCAACGGCAAAAGCCCTGCACGCCGGTGATGCCCCGTGTGTCGCTGGCACTCGTCGCTGCCAGGCGATTTACCACGGTCACGCTAACGGCGAGCCATCCTGGCGCAGGTTCGCTGGGAAGCTGAGGCAGCGACCATATCAAGTAAAGGTAGGCCGAGCGCTCAGGGGACAGCGCGTCGTTGATGACATGCGGATCGTGTGGATGGAATGGCGAGAACAGCGCCAATCGCGGCCACGAGGGAGCATGGCCCTCCAGGACGGAGTACCAGCGCAGACGGTAGGCCGCAATCACGGCCGGGGATGCGGACGAGCGAGGCAGAGCCTCGCAGACAGGGCGTTCCCAGGCAGAAGCCTGGGAACTAGAGAATCACGGCCACGACGGAGCGCGGCCCTCCATCGGGGAGCGTGGCGGTGCATCCGTGGCCTGGAGGGACGCACTCCGTCGCGTCCGGGCGAGCGCAAACGTCCGCCCCAATCACGGCCACGACGGAGCGTGGCCCTCCATCGCGACGCGTGCGCCTCCATCCACCCTCTGGAGGGACACGCTCCGTCACGTCTCCGGGGAGCGTAAACGTTGCGCGGCGATCAATCCCCCTTTCCCCCGTCCATCCCCGCCGCCCGCAACCGCCCACCGCTTCCCCTCTCTGTCGCCCGTGTTCGCCCGCCACGGCACGATGGTGCCGCTGTACGGTTATCCTGGAGCGTCATGGCTGCACGGTGTTGTCGGACGCGAAGCCGGCTTCGAGACCAGACGTCTGTTATTCCACGACACTCTCACGGAGCACCACGTGTTGACCAGGTAATCTGGGCTGTAGTAGCTTGTCAAGCTTTTCGACGTCGGTACGGAAGTCCCCATTTATAGCGAGCACAGGCGTGTCGAGCCTTCGCTCCCAGGGGCCGAGCACTCTAGCGCTGGATGTTGAACGGTGAAAGCCACTTGCCAATCTGGCCAGGTCACACGGCACAAGGTGGTATTCTGGGCAGACCATGTAGCCCCAAGGCGCCAGCGAGCGCCGTAAGACCAAGCTGCGCGGCCCTACGGCCTGTGCCTCAAAATCTTGGCGCCGCTGCAAGGGAGGCAGGGTGGTTCAAGGCAACTCCCGCTCTTGGCGGGCACCGCCGGACTGAGGTTGGTACGCCGGCACCCGCAACAGCGCGGTGTTGGCAAGCATCAGTGCGACCCGCGGGCATAGGGCCGGCTCGGGCGAGAATCCGTAAATTGACAACCGGCCGTGGTTGGCTATCCTGTTGCGTTGATTGGCTTTGCAGTTCCACGCGCCCGACTGGGAGTCCCGCCGGAGGCATGCGGTTTTCTACACTGATTTGGCACAACCTGCTCCGCCGGCGGTTGCGTTCTGCGCTGACCAGCGTGGGAGTGGGGGTGGCCATCATGGCGGTGGCGGCCCTGCTGGCCATCTCCCGAGGCTTTGAAGAGTCGATGGCGGGGGCGTACGAGTCCCGCGGGATCGACCTGGTGGTGGTGCGTGCCGGCGTGGCGGAAAGGCTGACCAGTTCGCTCGACCAGCGGCTGGCAGACCGGCTGCGCAAGCTGCCTTTTGTCGAAGACGTGGTTCTGGAGCTGCGAGATCAGGCCTCCTTGGGAGATTCGGCCCTGGTGGGCACGCCGCTGTTGGGCTGGGAGGTGAATAGCCAGCTCTATGAGAGTCTGACCTTCACATCCGGCCGCCCGCTGAAGAAGAGCGATCGCCATGCCGTCTTGCTAGGAGAGGCCCTGGCGGAACGGCTGGGCAAGCAGGTAGGGGATACGGTGGAGTTGCTGTTGCAAGAGTTTCGCGTGGTGGGCATCTTCACCAGCAGGAACCGCTTCGAGAACCTGACGGCAGTGGTACAGCTTCAAGAGTTGCAAGAGTTGATGGATCGGCCGGGTCAGGTGACCTCATTTCAGCTCAAGGTGCGGGACTCCGCACACAAGTCTCTCGACGTGGAGGCGGTGCGTGCCGCCATCGAGTCGCTGACCGACAGGCAGGGACGCAAGCTGGGCCTGTTGGCCCAGCCCACGCGGCGGTTCGTAACGAGCACGTTGCAAATCCGCATAGCGCATGCAATGGCCTGGGTCACCTCGGCCATCGCCTTGGTGATCGGGGCGATCGGCATCTTGAATACGATGATCATGTCGGTACTGGAGCGAACGCGAGAAATCGGGGTGCTGCGCGCCATCGGCTGGCGCAAGAGCCGGGTGGTGCGGATGATTCTTTCCGAGTCGCTGGCATTGTCTGTGGCCGGTGCGGTGGTGGGTGTGGTCTCGGCGGCGACGCTGGTGAAGGTACTCAGCAGCACGCACCGGGCCGGAGCTTTTTTGACTCAAGAGATTCCGGCGGCCGTGGTGGGCCGTGCCATGCTGATGTCGATTGTGCTGGGATTGGTGGGAGGCCTCTACCCGGCCCTAAGAGCCGCTGCCTTGCGTCCCACGGAGGCATTGCGGCATGACTAACCCCATAGCGGCGCCCGCCTGCGGCAGCCCGGCCCAAAACGGCCCCGATGCAACGGAGCCAGCATGACGGAAACCACCTCGAACGAAAACGGCGAAATCCTGATCCGCACCTGCGGCCTGTGCAAGACCTACAGGGATGGTGCGGTCACGGCCCTCTCTGATGTGAACCTCACCATCTATCGGGGAGAGTACGTGGCCATCATGGGCCGCAGCGGCAGCGGCAAATCGACGTTGCTCAACTTGCTGGGGGCGCTCGATCAGCCCACCAGCGGCGAGGTGTTCTTCGAAGGCCAAAGCCTCTCTCGGATGCCTGACCTCGACCGATTCCGCGCCGAGAAACTGGGCTTCGTCTTCCAGAGCTTTCACCTGTTGCCCACTCTGACGGCCCTGGAGAACGTGCAGATTCCCATGTTTGAAAGCCGACTGCCTCGGGCACGCCGGGTGGCAAAGGCCCGCGAGCTGCTGGCCGCGGTGGGCATGAGCGAGCGTGAAACGCACTTACCCTCCCGCCTCTCGGTGGGGGAACGCCAGCGGGTGGCCATTGCGCGGGCCTTGGCCAACGACCCAGTCGTACTGTTGGCGGACGAGCCGACAGGCAACCTAGACAGCCGCACGGGCAGCGCCGTGCTTGACCTCTTCGATCGCCTTCATCGAGAACGAGGCATGACGCTGGTGGTGATTACGCACGGGCAAGACGTGGCGGAGCGGGCGCAGCGTATCATCCGCATCAAGGATGGAAGACTTGTTGACGCTGGGGTTTACGACAGTCAGGTGTTACAAAAGTCATAGCATTTCAAGCACTTAGGGCATGATGCCGCTCAAGGGGGATTCGGGCAAGGGCGGGATGGCAGCCTGGATTCTATAGAATCTGCTTGCATGGGCTGGGGCAGATCGTTATGCTGGCAGTCGTGGCGGTCGTCGGAGCGGCCGTGCCATAAGTTACCGCTTCGGCCGATTGCCACCACCCGCCTGTCGTAGCGGCCTGGCAGCCACCCGCGCCAGCCGCTTCGACCAGCCCACGGCTAGTCCGGTTAGCCCGGGGCCGTGAACATCTGCTAGCCAACACCTGCTCCTTGGAGAGCTGTCGTCCGGAGCGCTAGCCTTAGGGCGCGCGGAGGAACGTATGATTTCAACCACAACTGCCACTCAGCAGGAACACGGCCAGCGCCGCCAGGCTGTGGTGCAGGCGGTGTTGCGTGAGGTGTTCTCGGGGCGGCTCCGTGCAGGGCAGCACCTGGTGACGCGCGACCTGGCGGAGCGGTTCGGCGTCAGCCACACCCCGGTACGGGAGGCGCTGGTGGCGTTGGCAGGGCTGGGCATTGTGGACTTGCTGCCCAATCGCGGGGCGGTGGTGAGGCGCGTCACGGCACGCGACGTGCGGGAGGTTTGCCAGGTGCGGCGTGCCCTGGAGTGCGAGGCGGTGCGGTTGGCCTGCGGCCGCATGGAGCGGACACCGCTGGAGGATTTGCGGCGTGGCTTGCTCGATCTTGCCAGCGTAGCCGCAGCGGGAGGAGCTGCTTTTATTGCCCAGGCACGCGAGCTGGATAGCCGGCTGCACGATCTGGTAGCCACCGCCAGTGGCAATGCGTTTCTGGCCGCTGAGCTGGGGCGGTTGAAAACCGTGTTCCGTGCATTCCGCGACGTAAGCTGGGAGCACCAGGACGCCCGCAACGATTACCGCCGCCTGGAAGAGGAAACCGTCGAACATCTGGCGATCGTCGATGCCCTGCTTTCGCTGAACCGGCGCCGAGCCGTGCAGGCCATGGCCCGCCATATCATGGCGGGCGGCCGCTACTGGAGCCAGGTGGCGACGGAGCCGGCACAGCAGTTGCACGGGGGTAGATGTGCCGCGCCTGCGCGCAGCGCGCGGTCCTGCCCCCGCGAGGAGGCCCCATGACCTGCCTGCCCCTTCGCCCCATGATCGAACGTGGCCTGCCGCTTGTCGCATGTGTGCCGGCGGGCGCCATGCGCGTCACGACGGCGCGCTGGGCGTGCCTGCTGGCCTTGCTGGCAGGGGTAGGGTGGTGTCAGGCGGGGGCGTGCGGCGAGGCGCTGGTGTTCAATCGGGACATTCGGCCCATCCTGTCAAATGCCTGTTTCCAGTGCCATGGGCCGGATAGTGCGGCGCGCAAGGCGGACCTGCGGCTGGACGTGCGGGAAGCGGCCGTGGCCGCCGGTGCGATCGATCCAGAGCATCCCGAGCGGAGCGAACTGCTGCGGCGCATTCGGGCGGAAGATCCGGCGGAGCGAATGCCGCCTGTCGATTCGGGCAAGACGCTCACCGCGGAGGAGATAGCGCGGCTGGAGGCGTGGCTGCGTGCCGGTGCCCCGTATCAGGCGCACTGGGCATACCTGCCGGTGCCTGCGGTGGTGCCGGTACCGCAACCGGAAGATCCGAGCAGGTGGTGCCGCAATGAGATCGATGCGTTGGTGCTAGCCGGGCTGGTGCGTCAAGGGTGGCAACCGGCGGCGGAGGCCCCGCGCGAGCAGTGGCTGCGCCGCGTGACGCTGGATCTGACCGGCCTGCCGCCGACGCTGGAGGAAATCGATGCCTTTCTGGCGGATGCCGGTGCCGATGCCTACGAGAAGGTGGTCGATCGCTTGCTGGCCTCCCCAGCCTATGCGGAGCGAATGGCCGCCGACTGGCTGGACGCTGCCCGCTATGCCGACACGTTCGGCTACCAGGCGGATCGGGACATGCATGTCTGGCCCTGGCGAGATTGGGTGATCTCTGCCTTCCAGCGCAACCTGCCGTATGACCAGTTCTTGATCTGGCAGATTGCGGGCGATTTGTTGCCCAGTGCGACCCGCGAGCAACGCCTGGCCACGGCGTTCAACCGCCTGCACCGCCAGACCAACGAGGGGGGCAGCATCGAGGCGGAGTTCCGTGCCGAGTACGTGGCAGACAGGCTGCGAACCATGGGCACGGCCATCCTTGGGCTAACGCTGGAGTGTGCACGCTGCCACGATCACAAGTACGATCCCATCACCCAGCGCGAGTACTACCAGCTCGCGGCCTTCTTCAACAACATCGACGAGCACGGGCTGTACTCTCACTTCACAGAGACCGCGCCCACGCCCGCGCTGTTGCTCTACGAGGCAGACCAGGAGGCCCGCCACCAGGCGCTTCGGGAGCAGATCGCCCTGGCCGAGCAGGCCCTGGCGGAGGCCGAACAGGCGGCCCGAGAAAGGTTCGCGGCGGGGGGCGAGGAGCCGCTGTCCGTACAGCCACCGGAGCCGGCGGCCAGGTACACGTTCGAGGAGGTGCAGCCGGCGGGAGATGACCGGCCGGTTGCGGGCCGCGTGGGGCAAGCCATCGAGTTTGGGGGGGACGACGCCTACGTGTGCCAGGGAGCGGGCGTTTTCCGCCGCACCTCGCGGTTTAGCTTTGTCCTCTGGGTCAAGCCGGCCGTCCACCAGCCCCGGATGGTGGTGCTGCATCGCTCGCGTGCCGCAGAGGACAGTGCCTTTCGGGGCTATTCGCTGGTGCTGGACGAGGGGCATCCCACCTTCTCGCTGGTACACTTCTGGCCGGGCAACGCCATCAGCGTGCGCGCTGCGGAGGTCTTGCCCTTGGGCGAGTGGTCGCACCTGGCGGTCACGTACGATGGCAGCAGCCACGCCGCAGGCGTGCACATCTATTTGAACGGGCGGCCCTGCACGCTGGAGGTGGTGCGGGACAAGCTGACGCGAGACATCGTACACCGTGCGGAGTGGGGGGACTATGACGCTGGCGCGGTGGAGCTGTCGCTGGGGGCTCGTTTTCGCGACGTGGGCTTCAAGGGCGGCCAGGTGGACGAACTGGCTGTCTTTGCTGACGAGCTGTCGCCCCTCGAGGTCGCGGCGCTGGGAGGGTTTGCACCTCCCGCTGACCAGGAGGCCCGCCTGGCACATTACCTCCGCCGGCACGATGCCGTCTGGCAACAGCGGCGTGCAGCGCTGGAGGCGTTGCGCAGCACGGAGGATGATTTCGTGGGGCAGATCCGCCAGATCATGGTGATGGAGGAACTCTCCTGGCGGCGGCCCACCTACGTGCTCAAGCGCGGCGCCTACGACGCGCCGGGAGAAGAAGTGCATCCCGACACGCCTGCGGCGATTCTGCCCTTCCCTGGGCACCTGCCGAGAAACCGGCTGGGATTCGCGCTGTGGCTGGTTGATCCGCAGCATCCCCTTACTGCGCGGGTGGCGGTCAACCGCATCTGGCAGATCTTCTTCGGGCGGGGGCTGGTCGCCACGGCGGAAGACTTCGGCATTCAGGGCCAGCCGCCGTCGCACCCCGAGCTGCTCGACTGGCTGGCGCGCCGCTTCATGCAGAGCGGCTGGAATGTGCACGAACTGTGCCGGCTGATTGCGCTCAGCAGTACGTATCGGCAGGACTCGGTGCCGCGGGAGCCGAGCCTGTACCGCCTCGATCCGGAGAACCGCTGGCTGGCGCGCGGCCCGCACCATCGCCTGTCGGCCGAGCAATTGCGAGACAGCGCCCTGGCGGCCAGCGGCCTGTTGGTGCGCAAGCTGGGCGGGCCGAGCGTGATGCCGTATCAACCGGCCGGGTTATGGGAAGAATCGGGTACGGGCAAGACCTATCAGCAATCCCACGGCGAGGGGCTGTATCGCCGCAGCCTGTACACCTTCTGGCGGAGGACCTCGCCTCCGCCCAGCATGACGGTGTTCGATGCGCCCAGCCGCGAGGTGTGCCAGGCACGCCGGGAGCGTACGGGCACGCCTTTGCAGTCGCTGGTGCTGCTCAACGACACACAATTTGTCGAGGCAGCCCGCGTTCTGGCCGAACGCCTGCTGCAAGATGGAGGAGCCACGACAAACCAGCACATCGAGACGGCCTTCCGGCTGCTAGCCGGAAGGCATCCACGTGCCGATGAGGCAGACGTGTTGCGGCAGTTGTACCAGGAACAGTATGCCGCCTATGCCGAACAGCCGGAGTTGGCTGCCGCGTATGTCAGTGTGGGAGAGGCCCCGCGGGACACAACCCTGGACGTGGCGGCCCACGCGGCATTGACCGCCGTCGTTCAGGCCTTGTTGAATTATGATGCATTCGTTTGGAAGCGCTAGCGCCATGGGTGGATTCCACGAGATGTCCGAATCGGCTGCTGTCCGCGCTGCGCCGTATCGCGGCGGGCACGTGGGAGGATGCGTGTGCACGGGGCGCGAGCCGGCATGGGGGCTATCGCGGCGTGCCCTGTTGTGGCGGTTTGGGATGGGGCTGGGAGGGCTGGCGTTGGCGGAGCTGCTGCGGGAAGAGTGGGGCGGCGCTGGGGCGCGCGGAGAGGGAGGGGGCGCATCGGCTCGGGCCATGCGAGGCGTGCTGGAGGGGCCGCATCATCCGCCCCGGGCGCGGCGGGTAATCTATCTGTTTCAGAGCGGGGGCCCATCGCAGCTTGAGACGTTCGATTACAAGCCGCTGTTGAACGAGAAGCAGGGCCAGCCTCTTCCCGACGAGGTGCGTGCCGGCCAGCGGCTGACGGGCATGTCTGCCAATCAGGCCATTCTGCCGCTGGCGGGATCGGTGTTTCGCTTCCAGCAACACGGTGCATGCGGGGCCTGGGTGAGCGAGCTGCTGCCGCACACGGCGAGCGTGGTGGACGAGCTGTGCATCATTCGCTCGATGTACACGGAGGCGATCAACCACGACCCGGCCATCACGTTCTTGCAGACGGGGGCACAGATTGCCGGCCGGCCCAGCATCGGCGCATGGCTGGGCTACGGGTTGGGCAGCGATACGGCCGATCTTCCGGCATTTGTGGTGTTGATCACGCGCGGCAAGGGAGACCAGCCGCTGTACTCGCGGTTGTGGGGTGCGGGCTTCCTGCCCTCGCAGTACCAGGGGGTGCATCTCCGCGCGGGGGCCGAGCCGGTGCTGTACCTGAACAATCCGCCGGGGGTCACGGCATCGGGCCGGCGCCTGCTGTTGGAGCGGCTGCGCGAGCTGCACGAGCTGCAAGCCGCGGCCACGGCAGATCCGGAGATCGAGGCACGCATTGCCCAGTACGAACTGGCCTTCCGCATGCAAACGAGCGTGCCGGAGGCCACCCAGGTCTCCGGCGAACCGGATTATATTTTCGACATGTACGGGCCAGACGCGCGCACGCCCGGCACATTTGCGGCCAATTGCCTGCTGGCCCGCAGGCTGGCAGAACGCGGGGTGAAGTTCATTCAGCTCTACCATCAAGGCTGGGACCAGCACGGCAACCTGCCTGCTGGGATCCGGCAGCAGTGCCGGGAGACCGATCAGCCGTGCGCCGCGCTGCTGCGGGATCTGAAACAGCGAGGCATGCTGGAAGACACGCTGGTGATCTGGGGTGGCGAGTTCGGCCGCACCAACTACTCCCAGGGAAGGCTCGAGCCTGCCAACTACGGCCGCGACCACCACCCCCGCTGCTTCAGCATCTGGATGGCCGGCGGCGGCGTGCGGCCAGGAACCGTCTACGGTGAGACCTGCCCGTATGGCTACAACGTGGTGCGAGACGGCGTGCATGTCCACGACTTTCACGCCACGCTGTTGCACCTGTTGGGCATCGATCACCAGCGGCTGGTATACCGCTTCCAGGGGCGCGATTTCCGACTGACGGACATTGCGGGGCAGGTCGTCCAGGGAGTGCTGGCATGATAGGTAAGGCACGAGGGGCGTGCATGATCAGACGAGGCATGAGCCATTACCGAGGAGACCGCTCGATGACATACCGACGTGTGATTGCTACCCCACGGCTGGCGCGGCATGCTGACCGCGGCCCCGCCGGCGGCTCGCTGGCAAGGCGATGGCTGTCCATCGCCCTGCTCGGCGCGGCGGGTTGGCTGAGCTGGCCCGCGCTGGCGGCATTCTCTCAGGCGCCGCCCGAGCTGAAGTACAACCGAGACATTCGGTCGATCCTCGCAGAGAACTGCTTCCGCTGTCACGGGCCGGATAGCGCTGCCCGCCAGGCCGAGCTGCGGCTCGATCAGCGCGACGTGGCCGTGGAACGCGGCGCTATCGTACCGGGGGACCCCGCGGCCAGCGAGCTGATCCGCCGCATCAACTCGGACGATCCCGAGGAGCAGATGCCGCCGCCTTCTAGCCGCCGCCAACTCACGGCGGAGCAGAAAGAGACCTTGCGGCGCTGGATCGCGGAGGGGGCCGCGTACGAACCGCACTGGTCCCTCATTCCACCCGTGCGGCCCGAGTTGCCCGAAGTGCACAACGAGGCCTGGGTGCGCAACCCGATCGATCGATTTATCCTGGCGCGGCTGGAGGCGGCCGGCCTCTCGCCCGCGCCGGAGGCCGACCGCCGCACGCTGGCCCGCCGCCTGGCCCTCGACCTCACCGGCCTGCCGCCCGAACCAGAGGTGGTGGAGGCCTTTGTGGAGGATCCCTCCAGCGACGCCTATGAGAAGCTCGTGGAGCGGCTGCTGGACTCTCCCCACTGGGGCGAGCATCGCGGCCGTTACTGGCTGGATGCGGCCCGCTATGCGGATACGCACGGCATCCACTTCGACAACTACCGGGAGATGTGGTCGTATCGAGACTGGGTGATCCGGGCCTTCAACCGCAATCTGCCCTTCGACCAGTTCACCATCGAGCAGCTTGCGGGGGATCTGCTGCCGGGGGCCACGCTGGAGCAGATCGTGGCCAGCGGTTTCAACCGCTGCAACATCACCACGAACGAGGGGGGGGTGATTCCCGAGGAGTATCTGGTGCTGTACACGCGCGACCGCACCGAGACCGTCTCCCAGGTGTGGCTGGGGACCACGGCCAATTGCGCCACCTGCCACGACCACAAGTTCGATCCTCTCTCGCAGCGCGAGTTCTACGAGATGGCGGCGTTCTTCAACAACACCACGCAGGGAGCCATGGACGGCAACGTCAAGGATACGCCGCCCGTGATCGTGGTGCCGCTGGAAGAAGATCGCGCGCGCTACACCGCCCTGGAAAGCGAAATCCCCCAGGCCCAGGCACAGCTCGATGCCCGCCGCGCTAGCGCGCGGAGCGACTTCGAGAGCTGGCTGGCCGCCGCCACCCCCGCCGCCGTGGAGGCACATCTGCCCAGCGACGCGCTGCTCGTGCTCCCCCTGAGCGAAGGTCCCCAGCAGCCGCTCGCTGCGCGGGTGCGGGGCGAGGCACGCGAGCTGCCTGCCGCTGCTTCCTGGGAAGCCGGCCACGTGGGCGCGTTCGCCTTGCAACTCGATGGCCAGATGCCGATCGAACTGGCGGACGCCGGCGATCTGGAGCGCGACCAGCCGTTCACCATCTCGGCCTGGCTCAAGCTTCCCGGCCCCACCACGGGCGCCGTGGTGGCCCGCATGGATGACGGCCACGGTTTCACGGGCTGGGATCTCTGGCTGGAAAACGGCCGGCCAGGGATGCACATCATCCACCAGTGGCCGGCCAACGCGGTGAAGGTCGTGTCCCGACAGGCCCTGCCGGCGGGCCAGTGGACACATGTGGCCGTGAGCTATGACGGATCGAGCAAGGCGGCGGGCATTCGCGTCTACATCAACGGCCGGCCGCAGCCGACGGAAGTCCAGGCGGATACGTTGAGCGAGAGCGTGCGTACCGACGTGCCGCTGAAGGTGGGCCAGCGGCATCAGGCTTCTCGCGTTTCGGGCGCGGCCCTGTCAGACGTGAGGTTGTACGGCCATGCCCTGGCCGCCGGAGCTGTGGAGCAGCTCGCTGCCGCCGCGCGTGCCTCCTGGCTGCTCGCCAAGCCGCCAGCAGAACGTTCGCCTGCTGAGCAGGACGAACTCTACCAGTGGTGGCTGGCTTCGATTGATACGGTCTACCAAGAGCTGGCGGAGCGGCACGCTGCCTTGCAGCAGGAACAGGCGGCCATCAAGGCGCGCGGCACGATTGCCCACGTCATGCAAGAGCGGCCAGACACGCCCACGGCGTACGTCCTGTTCCGCGGAGAATACGATAAGCGGCGCGAGCAGGTGCATCCGGACACGCCGGATATGCTGCCGCCCATGCCCCCCGAACTGCCGCGGAATCGGCTGGGCTTCGCCCAGTGGCTGCTGCTGCCAGAGCACCCGCTCACCGCGCGGGTCACCGTGAACCGCTTCTGGCAAGAGGTGTTTGGCACGGGCCTGGTGCGCACGGCGGGAGATTTCGGTGTGGCCGGCGAGCTGCCCTCGCACCCCGAGCTGCTGGACTGGCTGGCCGTCGAGTTCCGCGAGACGGGCTGGGACGTGAAGCGCTTCTTCCGCCTGCTGGTGACGTCGGCCACGTACCGTCAAGCGGCCATCACCACTCCGGAGAAGCTGGAGCGCGACCCGCAGGACCGGCTGCTGTCGCGAGGGCCCCGGTTCCGCATGGACGCCGAGATGATCCGAGACTATGCCCTGGCCGCCAGCGGCTTGCTGGTGCGCAAGCTGGGAGGCCCCAGCGTGAAGCCGTATCAGCCGGAGGGGGTATGGGAGGCGGTGGCCATGATCGGCAGCAATACGCGCGATTACCGGCGGGATAGCGGAGAATCGCTCTACCGCCGCAGCCTGTACACCTTCTGGAAGCGCAGCGCCCCGCCCGCCTCGATGGAGATCTTCAACGCACCGAGCCGCGAGGTGTGCACGGTGCGGCGCGAACGCACGAACACCGCGCTGCAAGCCCTGGTGACGCTGAACGATGTGCAGTTCGTCGAGGCAGCCCGTTACCTGGCGCAGCGTGCACTCAAGGAGGCAGCCTCGGAGGACGCCGCGCGCTTGGACTTCATCGGCCGCCGCGTGCTGGCGCGGCCGTGGAAGCCGGCCGAGCAGGCCCTGTTGCAGAACTCCCTGGCCCAGTTGCGCGCCTGGTATCAGGCACATCCTGATCAGGCAGCCGAACTGCTGACCGTGGGAGAGACCCCTGCGGACAGCCAGCTCGATCCGCGGGAACTGGCTGCCTGGACCATGCTTGCCAATCAGGTTTTCAATCTGGACGAAGTACTCAACAAGTAGCCCCCACCTCACCCTGGCGGCATCGCCTGCTTCCTGGGGCGCTGCCGTCGAGATCAGCGAGAACGAGTTATGGATCTGTTACACCAATACGGCCTGAACCTGACCCGCCGGCATTTCTTCCGTGCCGGCAGCCACGCTGTGGGCTGGGCCGCACTGGCCTCGCTGTTGGGCCAGCCTCGTCGCGCCCACGCCGCCGGCGCCGCGGGCCCCCATTTCCCGCCCAAGGCGGAGCATGTGATCTACCTCCACATGGTGGGGGGGCCGCCGCAAATGGACCTCTACGACTACAAGCCGCAGATGCAGGAGTGGTTCGACAAGGATCTGCCTGATAGCGTGCGGATGGGCCAGCGGCTGACGACCATGACCTCGGGCCAGGCACGCTTTCCCATTGCGCCCTCCAAGTTCAAGTTCGCCCAGCACGGGCAATGCGGCATGTGGGTGTGCGAACTGCTGCCCTATACGGCAAGGATAGTCGACGACATGTGCTTCATCCGCAGCATGCACACGGAGGCCATCAATCACGAGCCGGCAATCACCTACATCCAGACGGGCAACCAGGTCACGGGCCGGCCATGTCTGGGCGCGTGGGCATCGTACGGTCTGGGATCGCTGAACGAGAACTTGCCGACGTTCGTGGTGCTGGTGGCGCGTTCCACGAACACGGAGCAGGTGCAGGCCATCTCGGCTCGATTGTGGTCGAACGGCTTCCTGCCTGGCGAGCATGCCGGTACATCGCTGCGCAGCGCAGGGGATCCGATTCTGTTCATCAACAATCCGCCGGGCGTAACACGGGACGTGCGGCGGATGACGCTGGACGGACTGAATGCCCTCAACGAGCTGACGCTGGCCGAGGTAGGGGATCCGGAGACGCGCACGCGGATCCAGCAATTCGAGCTGGCCTTCCGCATGCAAGCCAGCGTGCCGGAGCTGGTAAACACCGCCAGCGAGGTAGAGAGCACCTTTGCCCTGTATGGGGAAGAGGCCAAGAACCCCGGCACGTTCGCGCACACGGCGCTGTTGGCCCGCCGGCTGGTCGAGCGGGGGGTGCGCTTCGTGCAGGTGTACCACAACAATTGGGACACGCACGCCAACGTGGCAGGCCGGCTGCCCGACCAGTGCCGGGACGTGGACCGGGCCTGCTGGGCCTTGATCCAGGACTTGAAGAACCGCGGTCTGTTCGAGAAGACCCTGGTCATCTGGGGCGGCGAGTTTGGCCGCACCATCTACTCTCAGGGAGGTCTGACCACCGAGAATTACGGCCGCGACCACCACCCCCGCTGCTTCACCATGTGGATGGCCGGCGGCGG
>JAIMBC010000135.1 GCA_023511675.1 Pirellulales bacterium | reverse complement strand
CCACCTCGCTCTCCAGCGCCCGCTGGAAGCCGGGCGTCGCGCAACGCCGGCAGAACGCATCGTGCCCTCCCAACTGATCGAGCGTTTCGTCCGGCAGGTAGCGACGTCCCCGTTCCCAGTCCCGGGCCACATCTTGCCAGAAGTTCAGAAGCTGCAGACCAATGCAAACCGCATCAGCCAAAGCCAGGCAACGCGGCTCCGCCACGCCCGCCAGCGCAAGCACCAGCCTTCCCACCGGCGCAGCCGAGCGGCGGCAATAGTCCAGCAATGCCTCCCTGGTCTCGTAACGCGCCACCTGCTGATCCTGGCGAAAGGCCGACAGCAAGGCCTCGAAATGTCGCCGCTCCAGGCCAAATCGCTCGATCGTCTCAGCTAAGGCCACGAGCACGGGATGCCGCACTCGTCCCTCATAGCAGGCCGCCAGCTCTGCCTGCCACCAGTCTAAGAGTGCCAACGCCTCGCTCGGTTCCGCCTCGTCCGCCAGATCGTCCGCCCAGCGGCACCAGGCGTACACGTTATACATGTGCTGGCGCAGCCCCGCAGGCACCAGCAAACTGGCCACGATAAAGTTCTCATAATGGCTGCATGCTAGCCGCCGGCAGTAGGCACGTCCCTCGGCCAGCGTGGCCGGGCGCGCCACACCTCGGGGTCCGTACAAACCAAGCTCTGTTACAACGCCAGGCATCTCAATCGGCTGTGCAGGGTGCGACCGTAGGATTATGATGGGTGAGACGCCGCGAGACAAACCTATGCAGATCCTGCTTGCTGCCCCGCGTGGCTTCTGCGCGGGCGTAAACATGGCGATTGAGAGCCTCGATCTGGCCATCCGCCTGTTTGGTACGCCAGTGTACGTCTACCACGAGATCGTGCACAACAAGTACGTGGTGGATACCTTCCGGGCCAAGGGGGCCATCTTCGTGGACGATCTGGAGCAGGTGCCGGAGGGCGCACACCTGCTGTATTCGGCTCACGGCGTCTCGCCCGCCGTACGTGAACAGGCTCGCCGCCGCCGACTCGCCACCATCGACGCCACCTGCCCGCTGGTGACCAAGGTGCATCTGGAGGCCCTGCGCTTTGCCCGACTCGGCTACACCGTCGTGCTCATCGGCCACCAGGGGCATGATGAAGTGGTAGGCACCATGGGAGAGGCGCCGCACGCCATCCGGCTGGTGGAAACGCCCGAGGATGTGGATCGCTTGCAAATCCCCGATGAAAGCAAGGTGGCCTACCTGACGCAGACGACTCTGTCGATCGACGACGCCAACCGCATCATCGAACGCCTGCGGCAACGCTTCCCCCAGATTGTCGGCCCCCCCAAGGATGACATCTGCTATGCCACCCAAAACCGTCAGGAAGCGGTCAAGTTGCTCTCCGCAGAGGCCGAGCTGGTGTTGGTAGTCGGCAGCCAGAACAGCTCAAACAGCCAGCGACTGGCGGAGATTGCCCGCGAGTCGGGCGTGCCCGCCTACCTGATCGATGGCCCGGGCGACATCGAGCTGGGCTGGTTCCGTGGAGACGAGACGGTGGTGATCACGGCAGGTGCCAGCGCCCCCGAACTCGTTGTGCAACAATGCGTCGAGCTGCTGGTGCGCCATTTTCACGCCAGCGTGTCCCAGCGGCAGGTGCGTGCCGAAGAGGTGTACTTCCCCCTGCCGCGTGAGCTGCGACGGCAACCGCTGTCCGCTGGTCCGGCCGCAGGCTAGCGGCGCATGCGTTTCCCGATGGCACGCCGGCGGCCCAAAACTGCGGTTCGGCCGCAGGTTGGTGCGGCGCGTGCCCGTGCGGCTTTTGAAGTGATCTTGCGGTGCGGCGGGCTGGTGCGGACAGCTCGCCGTCTACCGCCCAGGGAGGCCGGCAACGCTGCGCGAACGGGCCAGCCGCCCGCAGAGTAGTGGCGGGCGAGTGGGCGGGAAGAGCAAGCGGCCTGGCAGCTTGGCGGCCTGCCAGTTTGGTGGCCCGGCAGTTTGGGGGCCAGCAGCGTTGGCTGGGCTGATTGGCGGCCTGGCTACGGTTCGGCTCGCTTCCCCGCCCGATGTACATCGGCTAGAATGAGGGCAGCCGTTCCTGATCGTTTGGTATCCCCTTGGAAGGAGACCCCACCATGGTCCGTACGCTCAGTCTGCTGGTGGCGCTGGCGGCCGCGCTGGTAGCCGGCCGGGCCCAGGCGGCCATCTCCGGCGATTACGTTGAGAGCCGCACCTGCGACGTGTACACCGGCCCCTGCTTCGCCAATGCCCAGATGGGGCTGGCCGGCCACCAAGCCGTGCTTGCTTGGAGCATCGACGAGGGCAGCTATGCAGGCGTGGATCTATCTGGCTTGAAGGCCGTGATGGCCGTTCGCGCCAGCAACACGCTCAGCTTTGGCGGCGGGCTGGACATCAACCCCTATCCCATTCAGGCCGTGATTTTACTGGACGAGCGCGCCTCGACCGCACAACGCGAGGCGTTGGAGCGTTTTGTGCGCGACCAGACCTCGCACATGGCGCCTGACGTGCAGCGGGTAGACGTGGCGGCGATCGAGATGCGCGTGGACCATATTTCCATGTCGGCCAGCCTGCGTGCGGGAGACGAGGTGCATCTGTCGACCCGCAAGCTGAAGAAGGGCGACTGCGTCTGCTCGAACGAAGAGCTGTACTATCCGCCCCTGGTAGCCGTGGAGAATGCGGACGCCGCCTACACCCTGGACGGCGGGTTTTCTGGCCGCGGTCTGCGTACCACCTGGAGCAACCCTGGCTCGCGTAGCGCCTACCTGGCAACGTTCAACCTGCCCTAGGGCGTGTGAGCCCAGATCGGTCCTGCCTTTGACGGCTGCAATGCGCCGCGGGAGGGACGCTGCGCGCCAGGATTGCCGCGAAATCACCTGGAGAATCGCAACATGAAATACGGCATGTGGGGCAACCTCCTGTGGCTGGCCGCCGTAACCTCGGCGGCCGCGCAAGACTATCGTTTGGAGACACTGGCAGAACCGCCGCCGGCGGATGAGCTGGCACCAGCCGTCGCCGCCGCCATGGCACCGCAGGGCTACCGCATCTTCCGCGGGGAAAGCCGCCGCGTGTGCGATGTGTGGTTCTGCAAGCAGTGGGACTTGCCCGCAGGCCAGCAAGCTACGGAGCAAGTGGTGTATCCCTTCGCGCCGGGACAGCTTGTGGGGGTGATTCGCTTTCCGCGCCGCGGCAGCGACTTCCGCGGCCAGCAGATCGCACCCGGCCTGTACACACTGCGGTACGGACTGCAACCCGTCGACGGCAACCACGTGGGAACGGCAGACAACCGAGACTTTCTCCTGCTCGTACCTGCCGCGGACGATACCGCCACGTCTCCCCTGGAGGAGGAACGGCTGTTCGAACTTTCCAAGCAGGCGGCAGGTACGACCCATCCCGCCAGTCTGTTTTTGCCCCGGCCAGTGGCCGAAGGAGAAGTTCCCCGGCTGGAACATGATGCCAGCCGAGAATGGTGGCTGCTGCTCGTCTCGAACCAGGCCAAGCAGGGCGACTCCAGCCCGGAACTGAGGCTGGCGTTGGTGGTGGTCGGCCAGGCCAGCGAGTAGGCGGGTAGCAACGGCCGCCTGGAGAGAGCGTCTATCGATCGTTGCTTCCAGGGGCGAGTTGGGCCTGAAACACGGGGGACTTGTGCCATGAAGCATCATTGGCTCGCGTGGGTTGCGTGCGCCGCGACGGCGCTGGCGGGGGGTGCTTCGGCTGTCTGGCAAGGGGAGGAGCAGCCGCGATACCAGGTCGAGTCTCTGCGCGGACGCGTCGTCTGGGCATCGGAGGCCATGCGCCGTTTGCACGGCGTGGAGAGCGATGCCGATGCGGCCGAGTGGCTGATCGTGCTCGAGACGCCCTCCGGAGAGTTGCACCCGCTGGTCAAGGACGCGCGCGGCCGCGCCTTCTACAAGGACGAACGGCTGCGCCAGATGGATCTGGAACTGCTGGTGCGGCGCTATCCGGGCACGCCGCTGTTAAAGGTAATTCGCGTGTATCGTCTGCGGGATGGGGCCAAGTACGAGCTGGATTACTGGTGCGACGTGTGCGCCATCACCATGTACGAGCTGAAGGAATGCGAATGCTGCCAGGGACCGATCCGCTTGCGTGAGACCCTGGTCAAACCGTAGGAAAGATAGGCTGCCTGCGCTTTCCCATGCTGCCGTGCTGAGGTCAGGTAATCGAGAACATGGATCGCCGTCGCCGCACCGAGTTAGTTGAAATCGCCGTCACGGGAGAATTGACCCAGAGCGAGCAAGAGATTTGCCAGAGGCTGCTCGACGTTCCCCCGGGCGGCGCGTGCGTGCTGTATTTCAACTCGCCCGGTGGCAGTTCCTACACGGGCCTGGCCCTGATGTCGCTGCTGCTGTTCCGCGACCTGAACGCCACCGCGGTGGTAACGGGAGAATGTTCGTCCGCCGCGCTGTGGCCCTTTGCCGCCTGCCGCCGCAGGCTGGTGACTCCCCACAGCGTGCTGTTGTTCCACCCCATCCGCTGGGAGAGTGCAGAACGCGTCGGGCTGGCCGAAGCCGCCGAGTGGGCACGCCACTTCGGCGAACTGGAGGCCGACATGGACCGCCTGCTGGTCGAACTGCTGGGCGGTCCGCCCGAAACCATCTACGGCTGGATCCAGGCGCACCGGCACGTTTCGGGCCGAGAGCTGGCCCAGGCAGGTCTGGCAGAACTGGTCGAGCTGGCCACCCTGCCCCTCTTCGGTCCTGATACCGTTGTCTCTCCCAGCCGCCGCACCAACTCCAGCAGCCGTGCCCGCCGCCAGCGAGCCGGCCTGCCGTGATGCCCCTCAGCCCGATGCCTCAGCCTTTTTCCACCCAGCGGCGCGTCGAGTTCCGTGATACCGATACCGCCGGCATCGCCCACTTCACCGCCTTCTTCTACTACATGGAGGCCGCCGAACACGAGTGCCTCCGCAGCCTGGGACTGAGCGTGCTCATGCAGGACGCCGACGGCCATCTCACCTGGCCGCGCGTCGCCGCGGCTTGCCAGTACTTCAGCCCCGCTCGCTTCGAAGACTTGCTGAGCATCGAGGTCTCTGTCTTGCGATTGGGCACCAAAAGCGTCACCTGGAACTTCCTCTTCCATGCCGGTCCACGCCGGATCGCACAAGGCACCTTGACCAGCGTCTGCTGCCGGCTGGAGGAACACGGCCCGCGCTCCATCGAAATCCCCGACTGGTTCCGGCAACGCTTGCAGCCGCTGTTGCTGCCCCCGTGCGACGCCGCCCAGAACCAGGCATAATGGCCCCGGCTGCAAGCCCCCGCGCTTTTGCCCCTTACCCGCAACTCATGCCAGCCGCCTCATGCGATGCCAGCTCCCATGAACCGCGACCGCAGCCGCGAAGCCTTTGCCCGTGCCAAACAACTCATCCCCGGCGGAGTGAATAGCCCCGCCCGCGCCTTCGGGGCCGTGGGCGGACAGCCCGTGTTCATCGACCGCGGCGAGGGGCCCTGGCTCTACGATATCGACGGCAACCGCTACCTCGATTACGTCGCCTCCTGGGGCCCCCTCATTCTCGGCCACCGGCCCGCTGCCGTGCTCGCAGCTATCCAAAACGCCCTGGAACGCGGCACCTCCTTCGGCGCACCCACCGAGGCCGAAACCGAGTTGGCCGCCCTCATCTGCCAGGCCATGCCCAGCATCCAAAAAGTCCGCCTGGTCAGCTCCGGTACCGAGGCCGTGATGAGCGCCCTCCGCCTGGCACGCGGCTTCACCGGCCGCGATCTGCTCGTCAAGTTCGCCGGCAACTACCACGGCCATGCCGATAGCCTGCTGGTGGCCGCGGGCAGCTCCGCCGCCACCCTGGGCGTGCCCAACTCTCCCGGCGTCACCGCCGGCACGGCCCGCGATACCGTGGTCCTCGAATACAACGACTCCGTCGCCCTGCAACGCCTCTTCGATCAGTACGGCTCTCAGATTGCCGCCGTGATCGTCGAGCCTATCGCCGGCAACATGGGCTGCGTCACCCCCGCCGATGGCTTCCTGCCCGCACTGCGCGAACTGACACGCCGCCATGGAGCACTGCTCATCTTCGACGAGGTGATCACCGGCTTTCGCGTTGCCTATGGCGGTGCCCAGGCTTTGTACGGCATCGAACCGGACCTGACCACGCTGGGCAAGATCGTCGGCGGCGGCTTGCCGCTGGGTGCCTACGGTGGCAGGGCGGACGTGATGGACTGCCTGTTGCCCGTGGGCAAGGTGTTCCAGGCCGGCACGCTCAGCGGTAATCCGCTTGCCACGGCGGCGGGCATCGCCATGCTCACCAGCCTGCGGGACGACCCGCCCTACGAACGCCTGGAGCAACTCGCGGCACGCCTGGCGGCCGGGTTTGCCGCGGCCGCACAGGCGGCCGCCGTGCCGCACCAGCTTGCACGCGTAGGCAGCATGCTCACGCTCTTTTTCGCCGAGCAGCCCGTGCGGAACTGGTCCACGGCCCGGCTTTGCGACACTTCCCGCTTCAGCCGTTTCTTCTGGGGCCTGCTGGAGCGAGGCATCTATCTGCCGTGCAGCCAGTTCGAGGCCATGTTCGTTTCCGCCGCGCATACCGTCGAGCACATCGATGCCACGGTGAGTGCCGCGCAGCAGGTCCTGGCCGAGCTTGCTGCACCCGGACCAGGCTGAAACTGTCCCGGCCGGCAGCGCCGGCCGGGCACGCTGGTGTGCGGGCAAACTCCTGTGCCGGCAAAGTCCTCTGCTGCCACGGTGCTGTTCTGCCATGTTGCAACCGCGTCGAGGGGACGCCGCTGCGGGCCTGAAGAGCGAGGGCAGCTTCCTTCTCCCCCATTGCTGTGGCGGCTTTGCACTGCGGCCACGCCGCTTTGCGGCCTGCCGTAGGCGAATCACCGTACTGCCCCATGTGGCAGGCGTGGCTCGGCATCACGTGGCACCTGCCACTCCGCGGCCCCTGCTAGCGGTGGCATGGAGCAACGCAGGCCTCCACCGGCATGGCGCCTGGCCAAAGGATACAGCGGCTGCCCTCCTTGCCCCCCCTAGCAAGGGGGGGCCGGCGTATCGCACGAATGGCGCTGGCGCACGGTGCTTTGGCAGAGGCGAATCGCTCCAGGTGCGGCTGCCAGCATACAAGAGGGAGTTACGGGAACGCTCACCGTCTTCCGCCTCTCCCACCCAGTTGCTATGACGCGCCCTGGCCAGCAGGGGCGTCATCGAGTCCGGACGGAGCGGCGTGCATTTTGTAGACGATGAGCGGG
This sequence comes from Pirellulales bacterium, assembly GCA_023511675.1. Lineage (GTDB taxonomy): Bacteria > Planctomycetota > Planctomycetia > Pirellulales > JAIMBC01 > JAIMBC01. Next base: position 8,027 of record JAIMBC010000135.1, on the reverse strand, counting down.
CTGAGGAGCGCGACGTAGTACCCCTTGCAAGACTTCTCCAAAGGCCGGCTCTACGTGCGCCTACGGTCGGGCGTTCCGCTGTTGCAGCACCTGCTTGGCAAGACGCAGCTCGCCGAGAAGGTCGGGCTGACCCTCCCCAAGGTGGCAACAATGGTGGATTACCTCGGCCTTTGCAGCCAGACTGATGAGTACAAGAAGTTCAGGATGGGGAGCCAAACGCTCAAACGGTACCGGCCGCCCCCGGTCGCCAGGATCAAGAAGACGCTGAAAAAAGAGAGCTTCTAGCGCGTAGCTAATAATAGAAGGGCCGTATGCGAAGTCGCAAGGATCAAGAAGACGGCGACAACAGAGAGCGCGGCCCCGATCTGGAGCAAGGCCCGCATTACGGCCAAAGCAGCCGGGGCGTATCAACATGCGCCAGATCCCCTCTGCGAGTGCATGCGGGTCTTGCTCAGAGCCTTCCCCGGCAGGGCTGGCCGCGAGCGAACTCCGGGCTTGAAGACTTGCAATCAGCCTGCGCCTGAACTTGCACCAGCGCCTGCTCGCGGGAGGTGCTCTTGCCAGATTCTATGAACATCAGTATAGTAGCCTCTTGCTGCCGGGCTGGCGTAAACCCCGGGGCACATTCGTCGCGTGAGGGTCAACCGCTTGATCGTTCAGCACCACTCCGTGCCGCACGCGCACACGGCGCCTCCCGGCGGCTCCAGAAACGGCGGGCCAAGCATGGGCATGCAGGCCCACCCCCAAGCTGGCTCTATCAGCGGCGCGCAGCCGGCCCCTCTCCTGCCGGGTACGTGCGGCCAGCCGTTCGAGCCGCGCGAGTACCAGCAGCGGATCGTGGCCCGCGCGGTCGATCTTTTCTGCACGCAAGGCGTGCGTTCGGTGCTGATCGACAGCCCGACCGGCAGCGGCAAGACGTTGATGGGGCTGCTGATCGCGCGCGAGATGATGCAGCGTTGCGGCGTGCGGGTGGGCTGGGTAGCCATGCGGCGGCACCTGTTGGCTCAGGCTGCGGCGGAGGAAAGGCGGTTTGGCCTGGAAACGGGCTGTGCGTGGATCTCGATGTTCGAGAAGAATCCGCCTGGGGGCATTACGATGCTGGTGGTGGACGAGGCGCAGCACGATGCGGCGGCCAGCATGGCCCACTTGCACAACACCTTGCGGCCGCGGTTCATCCTTGGGTTGAGTGCCACGCCGTTTCGCTCGGATCGGTTGAAGCTTTGTTTCAATACCGTGATCCGAGATGCGGGCATCCATCGTTTGATCCAGGATGGGTATCTCAGCCGGTTTGCGCACTACACGCTGCCGGAGTATTCGCCGGCCGCCGTGGTGGAGTGTTACTTGCATCAGCCGGCGTTGTGGGGCAAGAGCATCATGTACTTTCACACCCTGGCGCAGTGCCGGCAGGCGTGCCGGCTGCTGGCAGCGGCGGGGGCGCGGGCCGAGTTGGTGCACGGCTCGAGCGACCGGGAGGAGCAACTGGCGGCCTTTGCGCAGGGAGAGGTGCAGGTGCTGGTGAACTGCCTGTTGCTGGGGGAGGGCTTCGACTGTGCCGATTTGGGGACGGTGTTTTGCCGTCCCAGCGGGCGAGGCGTGGCGGTGCAGGCGTGTGGCCGCGTGTTGCGGCGGCATCCGGCCGTGCCGCTGAAGCGTGTGGTCCAGTGCCGGGCCACGCGCTGGCCGTTTACCCGCACGGCGGCGCCGCATTGCCAGTATGTGTGGGAGGGTGGAGAGTGGCGTTCGATCGAGGCCAACCGGCGTGTGGAGGCGGCCAGTGCGCGGGTGATGCAGGCGCTGGCGGCGGCGGAGGTGACGCTGCCGGCCTACTTGACCAGACAGCGGTCTGCTAGGAGATAACGAGCGAGGTCGAGGAGAGCTAGCAATGCAAACGACGTTCGAGTATGGCGTAGCGCGGATCAGGGACTTTACGGTTCACGCCACGGCTGTGCAGGGCAAGCGGCCGGAGGTCTCGGCCGTGGAGTTGGAGGGCCAGCGGCTGGAGCCGACGGATCGGTTCTGGCACAGCCTGCACCTGCGGTTCGGGTTCACGGGGAACATCTTCCGCTATTTTTCGCACCAGGAGGTGTTCGAGCGAATCAGCCAGGTAGCGCCCAACGATCGCGTGCGTTACTGCATCGAGCATGACGGTGAGGGACGTGCGCGGCTGCTGGGCGTGTGTGCACCCACCGCCGCTGTGATGCCCTATGACGAGTTGCGGGCTCTGCTGGCCGAGTACGCAGCCGAGGAGATCGCCTACGACAAGGGCGTGGTGCGCAGCCGTCATGCCCCGCCGCTGGCGGCTCCCTTCGAGGTTGCGGGCGATGCCTTCCTAAACAAGTATGTGCTGGAGGTGCCCATCGACGGCTTTGGGCGGGCGGCCGTCTATCTCTCCCTGTTGCGGCTGGTGTGTGCCAACGGTGCGGTGGCCGCCGCACCGGCCTTCCGCAGCGAGGTCTCGCTGGGCAAGGCCCACGACTCCGCCGCCTACGCGCTGATGCGCGTGCTGGAGGGCTTCAACAACGAGGAAGGCTACGCCGCGCTGCGGCAGCGGTTCGAGTCCGCCGCTACAAGCTGGGCCTCGGTGTACGAAGTTCAGGCCCTGCGCAACGTGCTGGCCGGGCTGTGCCACCGCGGCGAACTGCGCCACAGCGCCCGGCCGCTGCCGGGTACAGACGGCGCTAGCACGCTCTCTCCCGGCACGGCCCTCTGGCAGGCCTTTGGCCGCCTGACCGGCAATCTGGAAGAGATGTACGGCATGGCCAACATCAACACGCTCACGGCCAAGCGCCAGCGCACATTGCCAGCCGCCTGCAAGGTGTACGAGCTGCTCAACTTCGCCACCGAGGTGGCCACGCACCACGCACAGCCGGCCGGCAATCGCGCGCTACAGGGCTTTGTGGGCGAGCTGCTGGCGAACGAGTTTGACCTCGAAGGCACAGCCGAGCGGTTCTACTCCTGGAAGGACTTCTTCCTGGCGGATGAGCGGGTGAACGAAACTCTGGCCCAGCGCGACCGACGCTAGCGCAGCGGCCCGAAGACGGCGGGGGCGTCTTGGCCGAGCGCGGGCAGGATGCCGGCGAGTAGGCCGGCCGCAGCAGCGGTTCCACACGGGGCATCCCAGACGGCTGGTTTAGCAAGCCCATGCCTGCGGCACTACTACCCTCTACCTCCCAGCGGGCAGCGGCGTCCCTAGCAGCAACGGTGTCCCCGGCATGAGCGGCGTCCCCGGCAGCAGTGGCATCCCTGGCACTGCACGCCTTACCTCGGCGGCACGAACCCGCTGTCCCCACCTTGCCAGGGCCTGCCAACGCACGCGCACACCACGCTACCCCTTGTTCAGCAGGAGCGATTGGGGTGCTGGTCCCTGGCATTGCCCCCCCTGTGCCCCCGTCAAAAGGAGAGCTATGGATCGTGGGGCGTCGCTCTCGGGTTTGGTCAAGCATCGGTTCGGACAGGGCGATATGGCCACACCGAAGCGCAGAGCGGGCGTCGCTATCGGCTTTGCTCATGGCGCTGTGTCAGCCCGGGGAAGCAGGGGCCATCGCCGATTGGCGGCACACCGAAACCTCCCAGGTCTGTTCGTCGAGTTGTTCCACTGCCACGGGAACGTCAAGAAACATCCGGATCACGTCGATGTTGGTCCGCAGGTGCGAGCTGGGCTCGAGGGTGCTGAATCGGCCCTGGCCGGCCAGGGCCAGCAGCAACACCAACTGGTCTGCCAGATGCGTGCCCACGGGCGCTGTGGCAGACAGAAACCGCCTGGCTTCGTCGATTGCCTCCTGCGCCACCTGCTCGGCGGGCGTGCCGCGCCGGCCAAAGGCCGTGATGATTTCGGTCACAGCGGCAAACTCCAGTTCGATCATCAGCACATTTCCCGGACCGGGCGACGGCACGTGTTCGGCGTGGAGCTGCTGTTCGTCCCATTCCAGGGCGGCGGCCACGGCCGAGAGTTCCCGTTGTGCGATGGAAAGGGGCAGCCGCGAGACAAAGGCACGTGCTGCCGCCCGCCGCAGCGGGCCACGTTCCAGCAGCTCAAAACCTTGCAAACTGGCAGCGGGGATGATCTGCATGGCCGTCCTTCCGCCCCCGGCTGGTGCGAAGCCATAGCTCCCCAGCGTGGCGGTCACCTGCGGCCCCATCCGGCAGACGCAGGGGAGGTAGCTGCGCGAAAAGAAATCAAAGGGGGGCGCCGCCGGATTGTGCGTGCCGCCCGTAACGCTGATACGCGACGGACCCTCGGCGACGAGCAAGGGCGGCAGAATCGTTTGGAGCACAAGCGTGGTACTGCCCGCACTGCCGATCGAAAACGCATACTCTCCCGGCCGTACGCCGTGGGGCACGAACACCAGGCGGCTGGAGCCCACGGCTACCCCTTCCACCTCGGCGGCGCCCACCGCACGCGCGGCGTGAACGGCGGCCACGTGCACATTCTTCAAGCCGGGTGGGGTCCGCCCGCGGCGGATGTGTTCAATCTGGAACGGCTTGCCGGTTGCCAGGGAGAGCGCCAGCGAGGTGCGCAGGATTTGTCCGCCGCCTTCACCGTGAGAACCGTCGATGGTCAGCATGGAAGCTCCCTGGTTTTTGCGGCTGGTCTGGGCCCTGGCCTGCGGCCGCTGGTGCAGCAGGTTGTGGAGCACACCACCGCAGCCGGATGCCTTCAAGACAGCCTGTCGCACCGTTGTGTTCGTCGGCCTTGTTGGCGTGCGGGGGCACGGGCTATTCTGTAGCATAGGGGATCAGGAACATCTACGTCCTCAGAGCGCAAGAGAATGGGATCGATACCACGTGTGGGCGCGGCCTGTGTGGCAGCGGCCTGGCTGTGTTGTGCGGCGGGTGTGTGGGCCTGGCAGGAGGATGCGGCCTCGCCCAGCCGGATCCGGCAGTTGATTGCGGAGCTGGGGCACGATGACTACTTTGTCCGCGAGCGGGCCCAGGCCGAGCTGGCTCGATTGGGGCTGGACGCGCTGGACGCGCTGACGGAGGCAGAAGGGAGCGACGATATCGAAATTGCCGCCCGTGCCCGATACCTGATCCGCCGCTTGCAGGTGGAGTGGGCCACGGACCAAGACAGCCCCGAGGTCAAGGAGCTGGTCGAGCGTTATCAAGCCCCAGATGAGGCCACGCGGCGCGAAGTGCTGGCAGAGCTGGCCGCCTTGCCGGAGAACCGGGGCGTGCCGGCGCTGTGCCGGCTGGTGCGGTTCGAAAGGTCTCCTGTGATGTCCAAGCTGGCCGCTCTGGCCCTGATCTCGCATCGGCCTGAAGAGGAAGCGGCCGCGGCGCGTGCAGAGAAGATTAGCGAGGCGATTGGGGCCAGCACGCGCCCGGCAGCCGAGTGGCTGCGGGTGTACCTGCGGGCGGCAAGCGATACCGAGGCGGCCTGTGCGGCATGGGAGTCGCTGCTGGAGGCTGAGCTGCAAGCGCGGCGCGACGCGCCCCACACCACGCGCCCAGAAATTGTGCTGGCGTTGTGGCAGCAGCAGTACCAGTTTTATCGGCAGTTGGGGAGGCAGGTTGATGCGGCCAAGGCCATCGAGTCGATCGTGCAACTGCCGGACAATGCCTCCCGACTGCCGCGGCTGATCGATTGGTTGCTGGAACAAGAGGCGTGGGAGGGAGTGGAGAAGCTGGCGGAGCAGCACGCCACGCAGTTCGCTCAAACCCCGCTGCTTTTGTATCAGCTTGCCCACGCGCGTTCTCTCCGCGGGGAGGCAGCCAAGGCTCAGGAGGCCGTCGAGCAGGCGTTGCAGCTCAATCCCAAGGACTTCGAGGCGCACTATGCCGTAGCGCAGGAGTTATCTCGCCACCGTTTGGGACGTTTTGTGGAGGGGGAGTTGCGGCTGATGATCCAGTTCAACCCTCCCGGCCACATCTACACGCTGGCCTGCCAGCAGTGGCTTTCTGAGCTATTGCACGATCGTGGCGATCACCAGGGCGCCGCGGCCGTGCGCCAGGAGGCGGTGGCAGCCATGGAAGCCAACATCAACGCCGGCAACCAGGATGCCATCGGCTCGCTGGACCCCGCCCAGTTCAGGGCGAGAATGCACTACTTTTTGGCCTGCCACGCGCACGAGCAGGGCCGTCGTGAAGATCAGATCGAACACCTCAAGGCCGCCATGGCCGAGGACCCCACCGATGCAGATGTGCTGATTGCGCTCCATCGCATCGCCGACCTGCCCGCCGAGCTGCGCGACGAAACCATGCGCCTGATCCGCGCCGCCGCCGAGGAATTCCGCAACCAGATCCAGGCCGCCCCCGAAGACCCGCAGGCCTACAACCAGCTCGCCTGGCTGCTGGCAAATACCGACGGCGATAAGCAAGAGGCCCTGCAAGCCTCAAAGAGATCGTTGGAGCTGAAACCCAACACGCCCGCCTATCTGGATACCCTCGGCCGTTGCTATTACGCCCTGGGAGACCTCCAAAACGCCGTGAAATACCAGCGACGGGCCGTGGCCCTGGACCCCGACTCGGGCCTGATGCGCAAACAACTCGCTTTGTTCGAAGAAGCGCTCGGCTCGCCCCGCTGAGCGGCACGCATGCTGGCTGAGCAGGCCCGCCACACGTTGAACCCGCCTTCGCCCCCTCCCCTGGCTGAGCTACCGCGCGTACGTCGCCGGTGAAGCAGCGCCCCGCCGCCTGGGCCTGCTCCCAGGATGGACCGTGCCGCCATCGGCCAGAAAAGGCAGGGCATTTGGTGTTCAACAGGTGGTCCGAACGCGCCGCCAAGCCTCATCAAAGGCACAAAGCTGGCCTAGGCGTGACGCCTCGCACTCCCCCGGCACTCCCACGAGGGAACTCGATGCGCTCGTCACGCAGGGTGTGACAGGCAGGGCGCCCCTGGCAACGCGCGGCAATCCCTGGCTAAGGCAGGCTGCCGGGCAACGAGGGGGACCGGCTTCGCAGCGGTGCCTTCGCTCTTCCAAAAAGTGGTGGCAGGATGGCCATAAAAAAGTTTTTGACAAGACAAAAACAATTGTTAGACTACTCGACATGCCGGCCGCTGCGGCGGGCCGCCCCCGACCACCGCTCGGCCAAAGCTGCTGGGCGTCGTAGCCCGCAGCTCTTATGTCACGGATTGGGAAGCACACTACCATGCATCAGAATCGCCGCGCATTCACCCTGATCGAACTGCTCGTGGTGCTTGCCATCATTGGCGTGCTGGCCTCGCTGTTGCTGCCGGCGGTTCAGCACGCCCGCGAGGCGGCACGCAACGCGCACTGCAAGAACAACCTCAAGCAGATGGGGCTGGCTTTCCAGACCTATCACGACGCCTTCAAGGTATTTCCCCCGGGGTATCTCTCCATACCGGGCGGCAACGCCGTGATGGGGCCGGAAGATCCCGACACGGGCGATGCCGGCCCGGGCTGGACCTGCTTTGTGTTCCTGCTTCCCTTCATGGAACAGCAGCCGCTCTACCGATCGTTCGATCTCAACCGGCCGTCTTGGGATCCCGTCAATGCGCAGCCTGCGCTGACACCGCTGGAGGTGCATTTGTGTCCGTCGGTCCGCGAGGCCTCGCGTACATATAAGGTGCAGGATGCGGCGGGGATCGTGCTGGCGGAGTTTTCCCGCTCGCACTACACCTGCAATGCCGGGGAGCTGGACGTGTGGACGGTTCCCGGCGACCTGCACCGCCTGGCCAACGGGCCGCTATATCGCAACAGCGAGATCAATATTGCGGCCATTCCGGATGGCCTGAGCCACACCATTTTCGTGGGCGAGAAGTCGCCCCGGCTGACGGATTCAACCTGGGTGGCCATCGTGCCAGGGGCCGAGACCTGCCCTGGCGAGGAATTTGCCTGGGGCAATTGCGATGTGGCGGCGCCGCAGCTTCTGGTTCACAGCGGGCCTTCGCCCAACGAGATTCCGCCCGTGATCCATCCGCCCAACTACCCGTCGGCACACGTGGACATGATGGTGAGCGACCATCCCAACGGCTGTAACGTGCTGTTGGGAGACGGGTCAACCCGCTTCATCCATCAGCAGATCAATCAGTTGGTGTTCGTGGCTCTCTCCACGCGCAATGGTGC
>JAIMBC010000134.1 GCA_023511675.1 Pirellulales bacterium | reverse complement strand
TTGCCGTTCTGAATGGGATCGTCTCTTCCTGCCTGCCGCCCTGTGGTGCGGGTGGGGGGATTTCGTCCGCCGCGTCGAGCGGGCCCGCGTCATCGGCGGCAAGGCTCTCGGCAGTCGGCTGGTCGCCGGAGGGAATCTCCTCGGCGCCGTCGGCGAGGCGCAAGCCGCTACGGGTCGAGGCGCCTGTGCGTGTATGCGCATCGTCGGCCGAGGCCTCCTCTTCGAGGTCGACGTCCAGCTCCATTTCGCCGCCATCATCTCCCTGATTGCCCCCTGGCAGCGGCTTGGGTTCCGGTCCCGAGCAGCCACACATCATCATCCACGCCACCAGGCAGAGCGGCCGCAGCAGGCGGCCGGCACACGCGAACCTATTTGCCGACACTGGCAGACTCCGTACTTCTGTTGCCCCGGCAAGTGGGGCAAGATAGCCGAGAATGCGGGGTATTGTCAAGATGGCCTCCCGCGCGGCCGCCAACACAGGGCAAGGTTGCTGTGGCAAGGTTCCCTTGCAAGGGCGAGCGCCGCCCTGCGTGCCAGCGTGGGCATGATCGGTCGGATCCGTCTGATGGGGCCGATCCGACGGATCGGACTCAATCTCGCGTGGCCTCGCCGGCCTGCTTGATGCCGCGGAGGATCGAATCCTTGACGCCCTCCACATCCACGTCGACCGCTACATACAGATTCGGCCGCCAGACGCGGTTCGGCCTGCGGTCGAACACCGTGGCGCCCAGTGTCAGCTCGCCGGCGGTCTCCACATCTGCCGCCATGCGTTCGAGCTGGAACAGCTCCGGGTTGGTAACCGCTACCAGGGCCACGCAGTCGTGCAGGTGGATGCCTTCCGTACCCAGCACCTGCCGATGCGTGCGGAAGGCATGCGGCAAGATGCGGCGCAAGAAACGGCCGGCACGGGTGTTTTCCGGAGGCAGTTCATCCAGTAGGTCGTATCCGAAGATCACCTGGCTGCTCACGTCCAGGGGCACAAGGGTCGAAGTGACGGGGGCGCGGAACACCGCGCGGGCAGAGAGGGGGTCGCAGTAGATGTTGAATTCGGCCGCAGGCGTCACGTTTCCCGGCCCGCTGATGGTGCCGCCCATCATCACCAGGTGGCCCACCTGGCCGGCCAGGGCAGGGTCTCTGCGAAAGGTGGCTGCCACATTGGTGAGCGGCCCCAGGGCCAGCACGGTGACGTTGCCGGGATCGCCGCGCAGCTCGTCCGTCAGCACCTTTTCAGAGGCGTGGAGGTGGTGCAGTTCGGCCACGGGGAAGTTGGCATTGCCGAGGCCATCGGCACCATAGATATGGCGGGCATCCGCATCGGGCCGCCGCTCAGGTTCAGCCGCCGCGCCCAGCCGGGGCCAGCGCGGGGGGTCGAGTTGCTCGACGACCGCCTGCAGATTGCGGTTGACCTGGCTGGCTGCGACGTTGCCGCTGACGGCCGTGAGGGCCAGCACCTCCAGGCGGGGGTCGAACAGCGCCATGGTGATGGCCACCGCGTCGTCGATGCCCGGATCGACATCGAGAATCACCTTGCGGACCATCGACTTACGTCCTATTGTTCAGCGATGGGTAAGCGGTCCGTCAACTTGCTGGATTGTAGGGCGCAGCGATTCGCAGTACAAGGCGGTTGCTGTAACGGCCCCCATGTAGCAGACTGAATCCGGTCGATCCGTCGGAGCCGGTCGATCTCTCAGGCCCGCACCCCTGCATGGCGCCTTGCCCCGCTGGAACACGAGGGCCGGTAGCGCTGAACGTCCTGTGCATCCTCTCCACACCCCTCATGACTGACTACGACCCCTCAGCTTTTACGGCCATTCTCGGCCGCGTGGCCGGCGGAGAGGATCTCTCTTCAGACCAGATGCAGCTCGCCATCGAGTGCGTGATGACTGGCGCGGTGCCTGACCCCCAGGTAGCCCTGCTGCTCGCCAGCCTGAACGTCAAGGGAGAGACGGTCGATGAGCTGGTGGGAGCCGCCCGCGCGCTCCGCCGGAACATGACGCCGCTGCACACCACCCGGCAAGGCGTGGTCGACACCTGCGGCACGGGCGGAGACCGCTCGGGCACATTTAACATCAGCACGGCGGCGGCACTGGTAGCTGCGGCGTCTGGGGTGCCCGTGGCCAAGCACGGCAACCGCGGGTTCTCCAGCCGCTCTGGCTCCGCGGACGTGCTGCTTGAGCTGGGCGTGAACGTCCTGGCGGACCCTGCCTGGGCCTCCCGAGCGCTGGAAGAGCTGGGCATTGCCTTCTGCTTTGCGCCATTGTGGCATGGGTCGATGAAGCATGTGGCGCGTGTGCGGCAGCAGCTTGGGGTGCCGACGATCTTCAATTTGCTGGGCCCGCTGGCGAACCCAGCGGGCGCTTCGTTTCAGGTGCTGGGCGTGGGGCGCAGGGAGGTGCAGCCGCTGGTGGCCGAGGCCCTGGCACGGCTGGGCACGCAGCATGCAGTTGTGGTCCACGGCGAGGACGGCCTGGACGAAATCACCCTGGCGGCCGACACGATTGTCATGGAAGTGACGCCCAGTGGGGTGAAGGAGATGCGCTGGCAGCCGGAAGAGTTCGGTGCCGGCCGCGCTGCCCTCGACGCGTTGAAAGTCTCAGGACCGGCCGAGAGCGCCGCGGTCATCCGAAAGGTTTTATCAGGAGAGCCGGGCCCTGCGCGGGAGATCGTGGTCGTCAACGCCGCGGCGGCCATCTGGACCGCCGGCCGCGCGGCCAGCCTGCTGGAGGCGGCCGAAGCGGCCCGCCGGGCGATCGACGAGGGCAGCGCAGCAGGGCTGCTAGAACGATTGGCGATGCAGTCAAGGGTGTGACCTCAGCGCGGCATGGCCCGCGGCTGCGCTTCCATTGCTCCACGCCATTGTGGTTGCCGCCGCGTGGTGCTGCCGGACGGGGCGGTCGTGTCCGGAGGAGGGGGACGCGCACGCTCGCTTGCCGCCGCACGTTACCTCCCGGCCGTAAGGGCTAGACACGCTGCTGTGCGTGCCCAGCGTCGTGTGTGCCTGTCTCGGCCTTTTGCGTGCGGTGCGGTACCGAGGGGCTAGGGGTGGCTACAAACGGCGTCTGGAGCATGCCCCAGACCGTTTGCCAGCGAGGTGCGGCGAACTCGTTCAGCCCGTATACGAGCGTGCGCGGGTCGGGCCTGATGCGGAACGAGCCGAACAGGCGGTCCCAGATGGAAAAAACCGTGGCATAGTTCGAATTGGTTTCCCGCGCCCAGTCCGAATGATGCACCTTGTGCATGTGTGGGGTAACGATCACCCAACGCAGCCAGGCGTCCAGGCGGCCGATGGAAATGTCGGCGTGATGGAACTGGGTCACGGCCAACACCAGCGTGTCGTAGGCCACGAGCTGCCACACGTCCAGCCCTGCCAGGGGGATCAGCCCCAACCGCAAGAGGGAGGCTCCCACGTGTTCGCCCAGGTGAAAGCGTGTGGCGGTGGTGACGTCCACGCGGCGGTCGCTGTGGTGCATCCGGTGAAACCGCCACAAGAGGGGGATGGCGTGGTTTGCCCTGTGCCAAACGTACATCCACAGGTCCAGCAGCAGCAGGCCCAGCACAAAGCGAATCGCGTAGGGCATGGGGCCAGCGTGCAGCAGGCCGGATCCGTTATGCTGGGTCCATTCGATGACGGCCAGAGTCACGGACACAAACAGCAGGCCCAGGATGAGCGTGTTTGCCAGCGCCATGACCAGGTTCTGGCAGGCGTGCCGCCAGCGGCCCTCAAGCCGGCCACGAAAAGGCTGCCACGTCTCCCAGCACCAGAAGGCCAACAGCAGGCACACGGCGAGCGCTCGCTTCGCTGTTACGGCCGTATCGATCGTGAGCCAGGTTGCTGGCAACGGCATGGCAGACACTCCGTTCTTATGGTGGCTGGGGCGAAGCCACCCAGCAGTTCCCCAGCGGGACCTGATTCGGGACGGCCGGCGGTATATCGAATGTTCCAGACGCCACGGGGCGTCACGCGGCGCCATCCGTTCGGGCCAACCTGCTCGGGCTGCAGCGCTTTGCGCGGTACCCGGCACACACGGCAGCATCAGGCACCATTGCCAAGGTACGGCCCGTCAACGATGAGGTGTTAGAGACCGGCCGTGATAGGCAGCACGTTGCCCATAAGCACCGCTGATGAGCCCACTTGCCGCAGGTGGCCAGCACCTCGCCCCGACGCGCGTGCTACCATCACCGCCCGCCGCACTCTGCCGCCCATTGTTCCAGTTCGGCTGGCCCAAGGCTGCCCACGTGCAGCGCCGTGGCCACCAGCGCTCGCCGGCAGCCCGCTGCCCGCAGCCGCCGCAAATCTTCCATGTCCCGCACTCCCCCCCCCGAGGCAAGTTCCACTCCGGGCAGGGCCTGGTGCAAGGCAGACACCAGCTCCAAGGTGGGTACTCCCCCTTCCGCTCCCACGCCGAGCAGATCCAGCACCAGGATCCGCCGCACTCCCAGCCGCGCTGCAAGGCGGGCAGTGGCCATGGGGGTCTCCGGCCACGCCGGTCCTGCCACCGGCCGCCCGGCGCGCAGGTCGAGGCTGAACACAAGCCGCTCGGGGCCAAACACCTGTACCATGCGGGCCAGTTCACCGGGCGATCGCAGGCTTTCCAGGCCGGCCACCAGGGTACAAGCCCGTCCTGCTGGGCGGAGGCCGTCGAGCTGCATGGCTTGCTCGGCCGTGGTGAGTCCGGCGTCGATCCACAGCTCGAGTCCGGCGGCGGCGATGTGTTGGTAAGCGTCTCGGGCGGGCGGCAGGCCGGCGATGCTGTCCAGGTCGGCCACATAGGCTTCCCGGAAGCCGAGGCGGTGGAAGGCGGCGGCGAGATCTGCGGGCCGGCTGCTGGGGCAGAGGCGGCTTTGCACCGGGAGGTAGTGCTGCCGTTCCCCGCGGCGGGCATGGACAACCAGGCCGCCTTTCAAGTCCAGCACGGGCATCAGCAGCATGTGTGGCCAAGGCAAGTCAGTCTTCGGCTCCCAGTTCCACTGCCGCTGCGCGGTAAAGAGGGAGATGGCGATAGTAGACTTCGAGCGTCATGACGGCCATGGCGGTGTTGTAAAGCCTGCCTGCGACGGCGGCGCGTCCGCCGGCGTAATACCAGCTTCCCGTTTCGTGGCCTTGCAACGCTTGATCGGCGATCAACTGCTCGCGTAGCACGCGGTTCCAATTTTCCCAGGGCTGGCCTCCCCAATGGTGCAGGACCTGCGTGGCATAGTAGTTGTAGTACATGTTGTCGGGAGATGGGCCCTGGGCGGCCAGCAGGGCAACACCGGCCGCCAACCCTTCGTGCTGCCGGTGCCAGCCCTGGTACATGCGGCAGAGCAGGCCGATCGAGGTGGTTGTGGGGCCTTTGTCGGGTGTCTGATAGCCGTAGTAGGCGCCATAACCTTCCTGGACGCTGTCGAGAAACCGGGCTGCCGCGGCAAGGCATTCCTCCGGCACCACCAGGTAGGCCATTTGCCCGCTGCGCAGGGCCATGATCTGCCAGCCCGTAACGGTCGTGTCGCCGGGCATGCCGGGGGCGTAACGCCAGCCTCCTCCCTGTGTGTCCTGTGCATAGACGATGAAGTCCAGGGCGCGCTGGGCCGGTTCTCTCAGGCTGCGGTCTTCGGTAAGTGCGTAAGCCTCGCACAGCGCCATGGCGCTGAGGCCCTGCGCATACATCGTTCCCTCTTGCAGGTCCAGCCCGTGGGGCGTGGGTACGGCTCGATTGATCAAGTAGTAGAGCCCCCGCTGTACGACCTCGGCAAAGTTGCCGTCGCGGTGCGTCTCGCCATGGCCGAGAAAGGCCAGCAGCACCAGCGAGGTGGCCGCGGTGGTGGAGGCGTGCGTCCCAGGATGCCGGCACCGGCCCGCGCAGGCACCGAGGTGATGGTTGAAATTCCAGCTTCCATCCGGCTGCTGATGTGCCGCCAGCCAGCGCAGCCCGCGCCACACGGCTTCCTCAGACTGCGGCGTGCCCCCCTCTCCCTCCAGCAGCGCCGCGCGGGCCGCAGCGCCGCGGCCCGCCAGCAGGCCGTGCAAGTCCGTGCGTACATGCGCCAGGGGCGGCTCTCCCACCGGCAGCTCCAGCCCCACGGCGTGTGCCGTTGGCGGCTGTTGCTGCGCAACGTCTGGCGTAGCGTCCGGCAGGCCCGAGAACTCTGCAAGCAACTCGGCGGGCTGCGGCATCGGCTCTGCGGCCCAGCCTGCGGCCGACGCTGGCATGCCGCTCTGATGCTGCGTCGGCAGCCGTACCACCACGGGGCGGTTCATGTCCAGACTCGCGGTGGCCGTCAAGCCCGGCAAAACGGCCCGCTCAGGCCCAGCGATGAACAGCAGCCCGAGCACCACCAATAGCGTAGCGTGTATCACGGCGCTGGTGATGGTGCTTTGCGCCACACGGTGCCACGTGCATCGCTTGCGCGGCCGCCCGGGGCGGATGGCGGAGACAGCCACGGGCGCCGCGCGCAGCGCGCGCGGCGGTACACGGGGGGGCACAACGGGAGGTGCGGCCGCAGCAGGGGGCTGCGCGGCCTGGTGCTCAGCCGCTGGCCTCTGCTCAGCAAACGGTGGCGGCGAGAGGGCGGCAGCCGCCGGCGGCTGTGATGCGGCAAACGCCCTCTGCTCGGAGGTCATTCGTGGAGGCGCCGGCATCGCCTCCGCAGCCGGCGTTACTGGCGCATGCGCGGCGTCTGGCAGCGAAGCACATTGCGCGCCTACGTGGCGGGGGGGCTCCCCAGCGCGGGGACCGGCTGAGCTGAATGAGCCCGGGGCAGCCTGCTGCGCTTCACTGGGCGAGAGGGACTCGGCACGGCTGGCATCGGGGCGGGGTAGATCCCTCTCCGCTTGCAAAGCAGCGTCAGTTTGGCGCGGCATGCGGGCATTTCCGGCACGGGTAGGGGGCATCCGTGCGGCCAGGTATTGCGGACGAGCCTGCCTGCGCAGGTCCTTACGTCCAATTATAGATCCCCTACTCCTCGAATTCGTCCTCCGTGCTCTGGGACTTGTACAACGGCAGGTGTCGGTAATAGACCTCCAGCACCATGGTCGCCATGGCGGTGCAGTAGAGCCGGCCTCCTGAGGCGGCGCCATGGTCGCCCCCCTCGGTAAACCAACTCCCTACCGCGTCGTTCTCCTTGGGATCCCCCTGTACCTGGCTGTTCACCAGGCTATCTCGCATCACGGCGTTCCACTTCTCCCACAACTCGCCGCCGTAGTGGTGCATGACCTGGGTGGCATAGTAGTTGTAGTAGTAAGCGCCCGGCGCAGGGCCCCAGTTGCTCAGCAACTGCACGCCGCGCTCCAGCGCTGGGTTGTCTCGCTTCCAGCCCAGGTACATACGGCACAGCAGTCCGATGGCGGTGGTGGCCTGCCCAGCACCCGGCGTGGTGTAGCCGTAGGTGGCACCGCCGTCGCTTTGTACCGTGTTGAGGAAGTTCTCGGCACCCTTGATCACGCGCGGGTCGATCTGCAAGTAGGCCATGTGACCGCTCTTGAGGGCCATGAGCTGCCAGCCCACCACAGACGTGTCGCCCGCTTCGTTGGGAGAGTAGCGCCAGCCGCCGCCCACATCGTCCTGCGCATAGTTGATGAACGCCAGGGCTGCCATGCACGGCTGGAGCAGGCCGCGGTCCTGCGTCATGGCATAGGCTTCGCACAGGGCGATGGAACAGATGCCGTGGCCATACATGGCACCGCCCCCGGCGGTCATATCGCCGCCATTGGGCGTGGGTCGCATGTTATTGATGATGTAGTAGAGTCCCAGCTCGACGTTCTTCTTGTACTTGCCTTCTTTGTGCGTTTGCCCGGCGCCAAGGAATGGCAGCAGCGCCATGCCGGTGGCCGCCAGATGCGCCTGGGCAAGATTACCCGGATTCTTGCATCTCCCCTGGCACAGCCCCTGCCGGTGGTCGAAGCTCCAACTTCCATCAGGAAGCTGGTGGCGTGCCAGCCATTCCAGCGCACGTGCCACAGCGGCTTCGCTCTCTTCGGTCCCCCCTCCTGTGGCGACGAGGGCCTTGCGCTGGGCCGCCCCCCGGCCGCCCAGCCCCGTGCCCTCAAAGGCTCCAATCCGCTCAGCCAGGTCCACCGCGGGGGCGTGATCCAGGCCGACGTCCGATAGCGGCACGGCAGCCATGGCTGGCAGCGCGTCGACCAGCTCGCTCACCTCGGGGGCTACCGTATCGCTCGCCGACTCGGTCTGTACCAACTCCGTGGCCTCCGTGGTGACGTCCAGGGGGATTTCTTCCGGCAAATCGGGCAGGTTGTCCAGCACCTCTTGCTGGGTTTGATCGAGCGGCCTGGAAACGAGCTGGCGGAGCGTGTCCTTCGCTGGCTCAGGCAGCAGGATCAACCCCAGGATCAAGACCAGCACGATATGGACCACAATGCTCACCAGCGCAGCGGGGGCCACCTGCATGAAAGAGAGCGAGCCGTACTGGTCCAGTTGTTCCAGCTCTTCCCAGGCGGCTGGTTTGGTCTTCTGCTTGGCCTTGCCGTCTTGCTGCGGCTGGCTGGCCGTGGAAGCTGCTTGCGGCTGCTCGCCGCCCCCTGCCGGCTTGGAGGCCGTCGCCCCCTGGGGCGCCGCCGCAGACGTGCTCGTCAGCGGCTTGGCTCTGACGAGTGTGGGGTCGGCCTTGGCCTGCAGGATTCGCGTCTTCCCGCCTGCCGGCTTTGAGGTAGTGGAAGGATTCTGCGCCGCTGCGGCGGTGTTGCCCTCAACATCTGGCTTTGCATTGGGTTGCGTACGCCGTGCCGTTGTCTCGTCCAGGCGAGTGGAAGACGAGCTGCCAGACGGCTCGATTGCCATGTTAGTTGCTCCTAGACCGCCGCAAGAACTCCAGGTCGTGGGCTGCACGCCGATTCGGGCAACGCACGGCTAACACCATGCAACCCAGCTTAAGTCTACTCGATCTCGTGTTGCTATCATAGCCGCGGAGGTGTGTGGGCTGCCCAGCATTGGCCGCAAGGCATGCCCACAATGGCGGAAACCCACTTGCTCAGTGTACCCTAATGCACCTGGCTGGTCCAGCAATCGGCAGCCAGGGCCGTGGGGAGTTTGCGCGTTGCCTTCCTCCCCACGACCGAGCCCAGGTCTCCCCACCCCGCTCCGGCGAACAGCCGCCCAGCCCGCGGGAATTGGCCCATTCCAAGGCGACCTCAAGCCTCAGCATGGTCCGGTGGCGGCCCGTCCCAGCCCAGCGTGCTGCCGGGCCTGCGATCGCCCCTAGCCGAGGTTTGGGCCCAGGCGTTACAATCGGCGGGCGATCGCTGCTGTGCCCTGCACGCTGCCATGCGGCCCGTGGACGCTGGTAGTGCTTCCATGCAGAAGGCCTGGCAACCAGAGCGGCCTGAAGGATCTGCATCATGGCAAAAGGGAAAAAGAAGGTCGAAACCGTGTTCCTGGTATGTGAGGAAACGGGAGACTACAACTACACCCTCCGTCGCAAGGCGGGGGGAGAGAAGCTCAAGCTCAAGAAGTACTGCCCCCGGTTGCGCAAGCACACACTCCACGTTGAAAAGAAGAAATAGTGCGGCCGGCTACGGGCCGTGTGCGGGATCAGGAGGATCGCATGAGCCGGCGTTGGCGGCTGCGCTCGCATGACACGGAGCGGATTGCGCGGTTGGCACGGGCCGCGAACATACCGGCGGTGTTGGCGCAGTTGTTGTGTGCGCGGGGGGTGGATCAGCCGGAGCAGGTGCGTGCCTTTCTGGAGTGCAAGCTGACGCACCTGCGCGACCCTGGGGAGTTGCCGGGGATGGAGCGGGCAGCGGAGGTGGTGGCTGCTGCGGTGCGCGGCGGCAAGCGGATCGTAATTTACGGCGATTATGATGTGGACGGGCTGACGGGGGCCAGTCTGCTGTGGAAATGCCTGCGGCTGTTGGGGGCGAACGTGGGCTATTATGTGCCACATCGGTTGGAGGAGGGGTACGGGCTGCATGGGGAGGCGTTGGAGCAGCTTGCGCGGCAGGGGGCGCAGCTTGTGTTGACGGTCGATTGCGGCATCACGAGCGTGGCGGAGGCGGAGCGGGCGGCGCGTTTGGGTATGGAACTCGTGGTGACCGACCATCACCAGCCGGGGGAGCGTTTGCCGGATGCGGCGGCGATTCTGCATCCGGGGCTGCCGGACCGGCCATATGCCTTTGCGGGATTGAGCGGCTCGGGAGTGGCGTTCAAGCTGGCATGGGCACTGTGTCAGGAGGCGAGCCAGGCCCGGCGGGTTTCAGCCGCCATGCGCGAGCTGTTGCTGGAAGTAGTGGGGCTGGCAGCCCTGGGCACAGTGGCGGACGTGGTGCCGCTGTTGGACGAAAACCGTATCCTGGTGCACCACGGTTTGAACAGCTTGCGTGCTTCACCTGGGTTGGGCCTGGAAAGGCTGATGGAGGCGGCGGGCGTGGACCGGGGACGGCCGCTTTCAGCGGAGGATCTCAGTTTTGCCCTGGCGCCGCGGTTGAATGCTGCCGGCCGTCTGGGGCAGGCACAACTGGCTTTTGAGCTGTTGATCACCGCGCAGCCGCATCGGGCGGCTGCGCTGGCGGCCTACCTGAATGAGCTGAATTCCAGCCGCCAGAGCCTGGAACGCAGCACCTATCTGGCGGCCTTGAAGCAGGCCAACGAACAGTTTGATCCTGAGGGAGATCCGGCCTTGGTGCTGGCCGCTCGTGGCTGGCACGCCGGGGTGATCGGCATTGTGGCGGGCCGCCTGGCCGAGAAGTTCCATCGCCCCGTGATCCTGATCGCCCTGGATGAGTTGGGCATCAAACCCGGTATTGGGTCCGCTCGTAGTGTGCCGGGCTTCAACCTGCATGAGGCCCTCGCCGCGTGCGGGGAGCATCTGCTCAGCTACGGGGGGCATCACGCGGCCGCGGGACTGAAGATTCAGGAGCAAGAGGTGGAGGCCTTTCGCCAGGCCTTCTGCGAGTACGCTGCCGGGGAGCTGGCTGACGCCGACCGCCAGGGAGAATTGTGGATCGACGCGGAGGTGCCGCTGGCAGCGCTCACGCTGGAGACGGTGCAGCAGATGGAGCGCCTGGCTCCCTTTGGAACGGGCAATCCGCGGCCCGTGCTCTGCGCCACGGAGCTGCGCGTGCTGGGCACGCCCCGCACCATCGGCAATGGGGGACGCCATCTGAGCATGGAACTGGTGCAGCACAACGTGCGGCTCCGTGCCGTGGCGTTCGGCAGAGGAGAACAGGCGGCAGAACTGGCCAAGCTTGCCACGCCGCTTGATGTCGCCTTTCAGCCGGTGGTCAACCATTTCAACGGGCGCAGCCGCGTGGAGCTGCACGTCACGGACTGGCGCACGCCTGCTCCCCTCACCGTCTGAAACGGCCGGCCAGGGGGACCGACGGCCCGGACGATGTGCGGAAGATGTGGCCCCTCGCGGGCCTCTTCAAGCGGCCCGCGCCGCAGCACGATCACTGCCGCACACGAAGTGGTGGGGGTGACGCTGGTTCCAACGCTGTGTGGTCCCTGGCAGCCGCTGAGGCACCGTGGGACGCTGCCTCGACGGTAGCCCTGCGCCGCCGGCTGGTGTTGCCCGCGGCGGCAGCTCTCTCCCCTGCGGAGCCGGCCTGCGGTCTATTCTCTCTTCCTTGCGAGGGCGCGGCGGACATGGCACCTGGCAGGCGCTGCGAAGCCGAAACCTGGGGCAGACGCTGCAGGGAACCGACATCGCCTGTTGCGTCCTGGGTGGGGGGCAGATCGGGCAAGGCCTCGGAATGGGGCAGTGCGCCTTGGCCCTGTGTGCCTTGTTGCTCCTCATCCGTGCTGGGCGGGGGCAGGGCCTGCTGGCTGCCATCAGGCGTCTGGAGCATTTCGGGCGTGACGCCTGCCTCATCAAGCCAGTCGTGCGGCACGTCAGGCGGCAGGGAGGAAGTGTAGCAGCGTGGCACCTCGGCCAGCAGTTCGTCCAGCGGCCGATCGATCCACATGCCTCTCTCATCGAGTTCGAGGATGCCCAGGTCGCGCAGCAGCGTCATGCGGCCGGCAAGATGGTTGAGCCAGACGCTCATGAAGTTGTTTTGAGAGTTGCTCAGGTCGTTGAGTGCGGTGAGCAAGTTCTGGGCCGCGGTAGCGCCCAGGGGCTGCGGCAACTGTCCCGGCTGGGTGGGCTGCGGCGGGGCGGAGAGTGCCTCGCGCGTCTGGTCCACGCGGCGGACGGCGATCACCACCGCCTTGCGCTGGATTTCCAGGTTCTGTTCCAACTGCCTCAAGCTACGCAGTGAGTTGCGCAGCGACTGGTTGACGCCATCTTCGAACTGGATCAACTGCCGTCGATCCTGCTGGTAGCTGATCAGTGCCGAGCGATAGTTATTGCGTTCCAGCAAGCGTGTAAAGGGAGCGTCGAATCGCAGGCCGGCGCGGAGATTGGCCGTCGGCCCCTGGAAGGCCAGGGGATTCTTGCCAACCGTTCCCACATCGCCGGCGAAGGTCACCGACAGGTTCGAGCGCAAGGCGTTGGCGTTGAAGGCGATCAACCGCCAGGTGTCCACCAAGCTGGCGCGGTTGTTCATCCAGTCGAGGCGGTTGGCACGAGCGATGGCCAGGGCATCGACGGGATCCAACCGAACGGGGTCCAGCACCACCGCTTCCAGGCGTGCGCGTGCCTGCACCAGCGAGAGTTCCTGCACCAGGCCCACAAACTGGCCCGCCGCTTGCACGATCCGGGCGGCGAGTTCCGAAGCCTCAGCGGTGCGCGCCTCCTCGCGCAGCTCGCCCAGCAGCGCCTCCGACTGCTGGTAGCGTTCTTCGAGGGCTCGGAAGTTATCTGCCAGTGTAGCCATGTCCTGGACGAACTGGCGGCGATCATCCTCCGTCATGCTGCGTTCCCGCAGCGAGCGCTGTTGCTCCAGCCTGTCCAGGTCGCCCCGCACCAACTCGAAGGCATCCGCAAGCGATGCACGCAGTGTGACGATTTCGTCCAGGGCGCGCGTGAGTTCTTCCAGGGGCGGCTCTTCAGGCAGTTCACCCACGCGGTCGACCATGTCGCTGAAGCGATCTTGCAAGCCGATCACCTCCGGATCGCGGAAGCGGAATTGCCGGATCATGCTATCGTCCAGCGCTACCGGCAGATCGGGCGGCAGGCCCAGCGTGGCCCGCTTGAAGTTGTCGAGCGTGGTCTCGTACGCCACCTGTTGTTGCAGGAGGTTGGCCTTGGCCGTTTCGATGCTTTGGCGGAATTGATCGACCTGGGCGATGTCGATCAGCCCCGCCTCGAGGTTGGCCTCCAGCAGTTTGAGCGTGCGAAGTTGCAAATTAAGGCTGTCTCGCGCATTGAGAATTTGCTGTTGCTGCTGCAACAGGCCGATGAATCCGCCCACGGTGCCAGCGCCGCCGCCGGCAAACCCGCCGCCTGTGCCACCGCCGCCGCCACCGCCGCCAACGCCGCCGAAGCCGCCGCGGCCGAAGCCGGTGGCACCGCCCACGCCGCCCAGACCGCCGGCCCCCTGGCCCGTGAATCCCGTCAAACCGGTGCCGCCGAAGAAGCCGCCGCGCCGCTGCGGCCCCGTCACGCCCAAGTCTCCCACGGCCACGTTCGTGTACAGGCCCTGCCGGTAACGCTGCAAGGCGCGGAGATTGGCCAGCAGGGCACGCTCCACGATGGTAAGCTGCTCCATCGCCACCACGCGGCCGCCGGCGCGCAGCAGCGGCTGCACCAGGTTCCAGTTCACCAGCGAGCTGGTCACATTGCTGTCAGGCCCCGCAAACTGCCACACAAACGAGTTGGCAAAGCCCACGAGCAACTCGCCACCCGTGGCAAAGCGCCGCCGCACCTGAAAATCCGTTCCCAGATTCAGCGTGTTGCGATCCGAGCGGATCGGCTGCCCCCCCGGACCTACGCCGATGATCCGCGCCGCATTGCTCTTGCGGCCATTGTGCGTAAAGGTCGGCCCCGTTCCTCCAAAGAACTGCGTGGCAAAGCGAAAGCGCTCGGCGCTGACGTCCAGGGCCGAGAGATACAGCTCTTCCATCTGAAACCGCCAGTCCGGAGCATGGATGTACACCAGCTCCACGCACTTCTCCAGATCCAGCTTGATGGCCCCGTCCTCGGTCATCTCCGTGTACTCCGACAGCTTCTGCCGCCAGCAGGGACTCTCCAGCATCGGCCGGTCGCCGAACTTGTGCCAGCCCCCGTAATGCCGCATCCCATTCACCCAGTGCATGTACTGATGCGAGGCGGGATCGTCCGGCGGCATGGGCTGCCGATCCGGATCGTACGGGTCGTAATACCGGCTGCGCGGGTCAATGCTCACGTTGAACCCCGGCGGCAATGCCCAACGCGGGTCGTTCGATTTTTCATCAATCAAGTAGGCCACCTCGCGGTCCGCTTGTTCGCGCCAGAATGCCCGCGTGCATCCCCCTGAAACCACCGCTACCAGCACGAGCAAGGGTACTGCCGCACGAACCCGCACGAATGTCATGGACGCCTTCCCACCTGAAGCGTGCAACTTGCTGGCCATCCTAGAACCGCTCTTTCCCCCTCGACCGGCACGCCAAGCTGTTGAGGCGGCAAAGCCGGCTCGATTCGCTGTACGGATTGCTGCTGCCCGCTCAGCTCAGCGGGCCAATTGGCCGCGTAGCCCCTCCGGAGTCACACCGGCATGGGGGCCCTCCAGCGCCCAACAAGCCGGCTCGTCCCACTCGTGCCAGCCTTGGCAGGCGAGCAAGCTGCGGCAAGCCCCTGCCGGGCGAGTTGCCCGCCGCTGGCAGGGGATCGGCCGCATAGCCTACGCTGACCGTGTTGATGTGCTTCGACATGCGCAACTTACCGGCTTTAGCGGATTCTCCTGTTACATAAAATGGAGAACCTGGGAGAGCTTTGCCGGCGATGTTGGCACTGCTGAATCGCCCGTGTAGGGCTTGCGGCGTACGCGGGATCGGCAAATCGTCGCAAGGCGGAGGTCAGCAGGGCCGTGCGCCGATTGCACGCGGCGGTGGAGTGTGGAGGTATGGCAGGCG
Source organism: Pirellulales bacterium (assembly GCA_023511675.1). Taxonomy (GTDB): domain Bacteria; phylum Planctomycetota; class Planctomycetia; order Pirellulales; family JAIMBC01; genus JAIMBC01. The sequence continues at coordinate 546 of JAIMBC010000134.1, read as the reverse complement.
TCTTCCCTGTGGCGGAGGCTGTGGGGCAGACGCAGTCTGCCGCTCAGGCTTTACGCTGAGTGCGGGGCCGTAAGCGGGGAGGGGTGCATCGGCCCCGGGGCGGTGTGACGCTGGGGGGGGGGGCGGAGGGGCCGGGAATTGCGTGGTGGGCTGCCGCGGTGGCTACACGTCCTGTTCCCGGGTCCCCTGTGCCCACGCCACCCGTCAGCAGCAGGGCGGCCCTGGATCAGCCTCAGGCTGGCGCTAATAGCTACACCACCGGTTCCCAGCCTGGTCGGTACTCGCGGCTCCAGAGTAGGGATGCATCCGGGTCGTGAAGGATGTGGCCCGTGGCGGGGTCGCAGTTCAGGGTACGTCCGGTCCGCCAGGCGATGTTGCCTAGGTGGCACAGCGCCGTACTCTTGACGCCTTCTTCGATCTCGGCCGCCAGCGGCGTGCTGTCCCGGATTCCGGCCAGGAAATTGGCCACGTGCTCCAGGCTGCCGGTGGTGGCAGGTTCTTCACAGACCAGCTTGCCTTGGGTGTCAAAGACCCGGTAGCCGGGCC
>JAIMBC010000133.1 GCA_023511675.1 Pirellulales bacterium | reverse complement strand
GCCGTACACGGCGGCTACGTGGGTGCGGCGGCCGTGCGCCAGCTTCACAAACTCGTCACGTACCTGCACGGCCAGCTCCCGCGTGGGCACCAGTACCAGGGCCTGGGGGCAGCGTTCGGCGTGAGGGGGCTCGAGCCGCTCAAGGATGGGAATCACAAAGGCGGCCGTCTTGCCGGTGCCCGTGCGGGCCTGTCCCAAAACATCGACCCCCGCCAAGGCGCGAGGAATCAGCCCCGCCTGAACCGGGGTAGGCTCCAGATAACCGGCCCGCTCGAGGGCCTCCAGCATGGTCTCAGATAGGCCAAGTGCGCTAAACCCCGAGGGGGGGTGCTCTGCGCGGTGGGTCAAACGCTTCTCCTGGGCTCAACAATCCTTCTGCCCCACGCAAGGTAGGTTGCACTAACCTTAGCCCTCAGAAAGGGTTTGGTCAAGGGGGGGCCGTCCATGCCAACCGTCCCGCCCAGCAAGCAAGGTCTTGCCGCAACTGTTGTGTCCTTCTCCGGCTGGCAGGCAGCCTCCTGGCGCTACATCTTCTCGCACACGCCAATGCCCAGCAGGTCCAAGCCGCGGCGGATGACCCGCGCTGTCAGGTCGCAGAGGGCCAGTCGGCTCTGGCGCAACTCGGTCGTGGGTGCCCGCAGCACAGGGCATTCTTCGAAGAACGTCGAAAAGCTGTTGGCCAGTTCCCAGAGGTAGGCCGTGAGCTTGTTCGGGCAGAAGTCCTCGACCACGTCGGCCAGGGCCTCGGGGAACCGCACCAGCAACAGTGCCAGTGCCCGCTCGGCGGGACTGGTGATCATGATCGGCGGCGCCAACGCCCGGATCGCCTCGGGCTGCTCTCCTCCCTTGCGAAAGATGCTCCGTACGCGGGCATAGGCATATTGCATGTACGTGGCGGTGTTACCCTTGGTGGCCAGCATCTTCTCGTAGCTGAACACATAGTCGCTGGTGCGATGCTGAGAGAGGTCGGCGTACTTGATGGCGCCGATGCCAACGGTCTCGGCCACCTGGCGGCGTTCCTCCTCGCTCAGCTCCGGTCCGTCTGGCTTCTGGTCGTCGTTCTCGCAAACGATGCGATAGGCACGCGCCACGGCCTCGTCCAGCAGCGACTCCAGGCCCACGGTATCGCCCGAACGCGTGCGGAAGGGCCGCCCGTCCTCCCCCAGCACCGTGCCAAAGCTCAGGTGGTGCAGGGCCACCTGCTGGTATCCCCAGCGGCGGGCCACGGCAAACAGCAGCCGGAAATGTTCGCTCTGCCTGTGGTCCACCACGTACAGAATCACATCGGGAGACCACGCCTCCATGCGGTACTGGATGGTGGCCAGGTCGGTAGTGGCATAGAGAAAGGCTCCATCCCGCTTGCGGACGATCATGGGTGCCGGCATGTCCGGCACGAACGCGCACACAGCGCCCTCGCTATGCTGGGCGATGCCGCGCGCCAGCAGCTCATCGACTACCTGCGGCAGCCGATCGTGGTAGAAGCTTTCGCCCAGGGTCACGTCGAAGCGTACCCCCAGGCGGGCATAGATGCGGTCGATCTCGGCCCGGCAAGCGGGCAAGAACTCGCGCCAGAGGCGCACGTTCTCCGGGTCGCCGGCGTGCAGACGGGCGGTTTCTGCCAGCACGGCCGCACCGATCTGAGGGTGCGCCGCGGCCAGGGATGCGAGCTGAGGGTCGCTTTCCACGGCCTGAATGCGTGCTCGCGCCTCGGCCAGCTCCGCCTCGGCTGCCGCCAGGGCGGCCTCGCACTTGCGGCGGACGGCCGCGGCCCTCTTCTGCCCCGCGGAGTCTGTGGGCGGCACGGCGCGCAGAGCGGCCTCGGCCTGCTCCAGACTCTGCTTGGTCGCGGCGGCACGCCGCTTTAGCTCCGGCAATTGCGCACAAGCCTCTTCATGTTCGATGAGCTGGTTGACCAACCGGTACAGCCTGCCCAGTTCTGCTACCGGCTGCCGCGCGTAGGCCTGCGGGTCGCGAAAGTGGCGGTAGCCGTAGATGATCATCCCGAACTGAGTACCCCAGTCGCCCAGGTGGTTGTCGCCGATCACCCGGTGGCCGAGGAACTTTAGCGTGCGGTACAGGGCATCGCCGATGACGGTGGAGCGGATGTGGCCCACGTGCATCGGTTTGGCCACATTGGGGGCCGAGTAGTCAATGACGTAGCTGAGCGGAGGGGCAGCGAGCGGCACGCCCAGACGCTCGTCCGGCAGCAGGTCGTGCAACAACGCGGCCAGCCGCTCGTCGCTGACGCGCAGGTTGATGAAGCCTTGGGCCGTCACCTCTGGCGGGAGGCACCAGGGGCTTACATCGGCCAGTTCGCCGAGCTGGCGGGCGATTTCTGCCGGCGGGCGGCGAAGCTGCCTGGCCAGGGGCATGGCCAGATTGGCCTGATAATCTCCAAAGCGCGGGTGCTGACAGGGGAGGACCAGCCGCGCCAGCTCTTCCCATTGCGCGGCCGAAATTGCCTCGTTGTCCAGTTTCTCCAAGGCCTGCGCAAAACGGCGGCGCAGCTCTGCTAACAGATTCACCTTTGCTCCTTGTGTCGCACGCGGCCGTGCATGCGGCGAACGACCGCCGGCTGTTTTGTAGAGTGATCACAGCAACTGGAGACGATGGCTGGCGCGGCGGGGCCGGCGAGACCGTCTCCGGCTGGCACGGAGGAACGCAGGGCGGTGTTCAACTCTTGCCGTTGGCCGAAGCCTCCCAATCGAGCGGCACGTGAGGGGCTTCGCACCAGAGATGCTCGAGGTCGTAATAAGCGCGGGCATCGGGATCGAAGAGGTGGATCACCACATCGCCGTAGTCCAGCAAGATCCAGCGGCTCTCCTTGAAGCCTTCGATCCCCAGCCGGCGGTCGCCCATGCCCTCTTCCAGAACGTGGTCGATCTCCTCGCTCATCGAGTGCAACTGCCGGGGGGTGGTACCGGTGGCCAGCACGAAATAATCGCAAATCGAGGTGCAGCGGCGCATGTCCAGCACCACGATGTCGCGTCCCCGGTTTTCCCAAGCTGTCCTGGCGGCGGCTAGCGCCAGGCGGAGCGCGCGATCCGCACGCGCCTCCGAAATCGTTTCACGAGTTGTCGAACTCGCCACGCACACTCCTTTCCTGTTGAGGTTTCCCCTGCCGGCACCCCCGGCTAATGGGAGGCAAGGGAGCGGATGCACGCCCGCTCCACGCCCAATTCTACCCAACCGTGACGCGCCAGCCACTAGAGATCCCGCGGAACGCACCTTTTTTTCTGCCGGCGGCCCGCCCCCCCAGCCAGCATGACTCGCCCCTGCCCGAAGCTCCCTCTCCCCCGCCGCTGGTCCCTTGCCCCCTCCGGTTGCCGCCCCGCGCGCGCAGCGCGTTGGCCGGCAGCGCTACCGTGTGCGCCAGCGGACGGCCCCGCTGAAACTTCATCGGTCCGATCCGTCCAATCCGGCGGACGTATTGGCCAGGCCCCAACGGCACGCAGCTCCCCCGCTGGCACACACCGCCAGCGACGCAGATGCAAGCAGCCCATCGCCAAAACGCCCCGAAGAAAGCAGAATAGCACAGCACGAAAACTGTGTATGCAGAGTTGGACGAGGCACCATGCCCTACATTCGCCATACAGAACTTGAAGCATTCGCCACGCGCGTGCTTGCCGCCGGCGGGCTGGGAGCGGAAGAAGCCGCGCTGGTTGCGTCCAGCCTGGTGGCTGCCAACTTGCGGGGCCACGATTCCCACGGCGTGATGCGCATCCCCTTTTATCTGGAATCGCTGGCCAAGGGAGAGGTCGTGGCCGGTGCCGACCTGACGCCAATCCGCGAGGCCGAGGCTGTGCTGGTGGCTGACGGCCACTGGGGCTTTGGCCAGACCCAAACGCGGCGCCTGCTGGAGCGGCTGGCACCCAAGGCACGGCGGATGGGCACCGCCGTGGGGACGCTCATCCACTGCGGCCACATCGGCCGCTTGGGAGAGTACTGCGAGTTGGCGGCCGAACAAGGACTGGTCTCCATGCTGATGGCCAATACGCACGGCCATTCACGCCGCGTGGCTCCTCCCGGCGGCAAGGCGCCGCGTCTGGGCACCAACCCACTGGCCTTCGGCGTGCCCCATGAGCGCGAGCCGTTAGTGCTTGATTTCGGCACCAGCGCAACGGCCGAGGGCAAGGTGCGCGTGCTGAAGATCGCGGGAAAGACCTGTCCCGACGGCTGGCTGCTGGATGCCGAAGGCCGCCCTACCAACGATCCCAACGCCCTGTACGCGAATCCTCCGGGCACCATCCTGCCGATGGGCGGTACGCAAGCTTACAAGGGATTCGGCCTGGCCTTGATGGTGGAGATCTTCGCCGGCGCCCTATCCGGCGGCGTCACCGTGCGCGAGGTTCCCATGAACCAGAACGGAAACTGCGTGTTCATGCAGCTTCTCGATCCGGCCCAGCTTGGCGGCGCCGAACACTTTGCCGCGGAGGTGCGGCAGTTGATTCACTTCGTACGCGGCTGCCCGCGCATCGACCCCGCCAGCGAAATCCTGCTGCCCGGCGATCCGGAACGCCGCACCATCGCCCACCGGCAAATGCAAGGCATCCCCATTGACGAGGGCAATTGGAAGCAGCTTGCCGCGCTGGCCGAGCGGCTGCACGTGGAGCTGTGCCCCGTTTGCGGCTAACGCGAGCCAAAATAGAACAGCACCGCTGCCAAGGCGGCGTGACGCGCCACATCCGGCAACAGCTCCGGCTTGCCCGCCAGCGTGACCCCCGCCGCAAAGAACATGGCGCCCAATGCCACCAAGGCCTTAAGATCGCCCCAGATCCGCGTCGGCGTGTTCTGCCGGCCGCGCATGACCAGCCCGCCCAGCCCGCGCAGCAACACCCCAGCTAGGTAGGCAAACACCATGACCAGAATCGCCACGGCGTGCTTGTCCACAAGCTGCCCCTGCGCATTGATCAGCCGGCCCTCCTTGTACAGCCACGCCCCCACCAGCACAAACGCCGCCACGATCACCAACCGAATCGAGTGACGCGGCAGGTACAGCGGATGCGGCTCAGGCACCAGCACCCCCTGCTCGGTGAGCTGCCGCACGGCGTCAGGCGGCAGATAGACCAGCCGCCGCGACGTGAAATAGTGCGCCAGCACGATCATCAGCGCCTCGACCCACACAAACTGGGACAGCAGGTCGTGGCCGCGCACCATCTCCACGCACACCACGCCCACCACCAGCAGCGTCAGCAACGCCCGCACGCTGCCGGCCGGTAAACCCAGCGGATGGCGAAAATCTGCCAGCTCTGGCGATACGTAGCGCATGTGTGGCTCCCACGAGACTAGCCTGGCCGCAGTATAACCCAAGTCTCACCCAATGAGGATGCAGCCGCCCCGAGCCGCACTCGAGAACCTCCCGCCTGGCCCGCGTCATGCCGCCGACAACGCCAGGCCGTGCATGGACCCGAGCGTCGCTCTACCGTTGCAGCTCCCGATGCCCAGGGCTGAGGTCATGCTCCCTAGAGTTGTGCCGCCTAGGCCTGACGTTTGTGTGGCTAAGGCGGCCTCCCATCCCTCACATGCTGCGCGGGTGTGCGACTCTCTCGCACGGCCGACATCACGCGGGCGACACGACGCGGGCAACATCACGCGCGCGACATCACGCGGCTGCCATTACGGGGTGGGCATCCAGGGTGGGCATCACGCCGCGGGCATGAAACGTCTGCTACGAGCTGGCTGCCAAAGAGGGTCGCTGGCCATCGTGGCACGGTGTTCACGCAGCGCTTTTTTGGCCGCCACCGGCACCGCGCCGCTACTGGAGCGTTTCCTGCGGGCTGAAGCGGTCTGGCCACTTCGGCTGCGGCGAATGACGCTTCTGCAACGCATGGCGTCCCGTCGAACAGCGGCCGCAGCCGGCTGTTTGCCCCGCTTGCAAACGCCAGCCCGGCCGCACGTATGTAGGCCGTGCCCATTCTCAGCCCCTGGCGAGAAACGGGGCGACCTCGGGTACAGCGACTGGCCGCACGTATGTGGCCTAGGCCCATTCTCAGCGGCTGCCGCATGTGGTAAGAGAATAGCCCGGGCCGGCGTGCTGCCCGCCATCTGTGGAGTCGAACCATGACCGTGACCGCCGCACAGCTTCTCCCCTGGTGCCGCAACCTGCTGCAAGGCCAGCCCCGCTTGCCGCTCGAAAGCTACCTGGACGCCATCCCGCGGCTCGATGCCCTGGCCGATCTGCCTTCGGGCACGGCCGTGCTGGTTCGCGGCGACCTCGACTGCAAACCCGGCCCCAGCGTGGGAGAGGGCGACATCCGCCTCCGCTCCATGCTCGATACGCTCAACTTTGGCCGCGAGCGGGGATGGCGTCAGGTACTTTTCGGGCACGTGGGCCGCAAGCCGGAGGGGAGCCTCCGGGCCGTCGCTGCCAGGCTGGGGGAGTTGCTAGGCATCCAGGTTCCCCTCATCGAGAACTGGCTGGATCCCCAGTCGCTTGTCATCCCTGCCGAGGCGGCACGTGCGCTGGCCGCCACACAGCCCGGCAGCGTGGTGATGCTGGAAAACACCCGTCGCTATGAGATCGAGCGGGTGCTCTGGGACGCTACGCCCCAAGATCTCGAAGCCCTTTGCCCCAGGCTGGCCACGCTGGCCAACCAGTTTGCCCAGCATGTGGCGGTGCATTATGTGCACGAGGCGTTCAGCGCTGGCAGCCTCGATGCCTCTTCCGTGATCGTGCCGGCTGCCATGCAGCGGGTTGCTTTGGGGCGCTACGCCGCCGGAGAGTTTGACGGCCCGCTGCGCCGCTGCCTGCGCGCGGTGCTGGTCGTGTTCAGCGGCCTGAAGGCAGACAAGCTGGACGATCTGGAGGCCGTGATCCAGCGCGGCAGCGCACGCTGGATCTTTGTGGCAGGCTCGCTGGCCATGGCGCTGAAGAAGGCAGAAGCCCAGCTCGCAGGAGGGGACTTCTGCGTGGGCGTGGCCGAAGATCCCGCTCGCGCCAGCGAGCCGTACTACTTGCCTCCAGCACGCATCGAGCAGGCGCGGCGATTGCTGCAAGAAGGGCGTGCGCAGGGCATCCGCTTCGTGCTGCCAGTCGATTTCGTGCTGCAAGACGGCCGAGTCGCCGAGCGCATCGGTCCGCAGGACCAGCAGCTTGACGTGGGGCCGCGCAGCAGCGAGTTGTTCGAGCAAGAAGTGGAGGCTTTCTTGCGGTCCGTGGTGCCGCACAGTCAGGATCAGCCGCCGGTTGCGTTTTATAACGGCGTGTTCGGCAAGTTCGAGGACCCCCGCTTTGAAGCTGGTACGCGCCGCTTCATCACCCAGCTTCGCCGCATGAAGGAGGCGGGTGTGGAGGTCTATGTGGGTGGCGGCGAGGGGGGGGCCGCCCTGGAGCGCTACGGCCAGCCCGACTGGGTGACGCACGGTTTCACTGCTGGCGGCACGGTGCTCAATGCCCTGGGCGCCAACCCCGTGCCCTTCTTGCAGGCCCTCTACTTTGTCGGACGTCCGCCGCGCCAGTAGCCAAGCGCGGCCCTCCATGCGGCTCTGCAAAGTAAAGGGTGACGAAGGCTGTGCGCTACGGCCGGCGGCACCCCGCCGGCCCGGCTTCGCTGCAAGAGAGGCCGTCGCGTTACCGTTGAAAGATGGGCAGGTAGTTATTGGGCATCTGCAAGATGATGCAGGCCATGGCAGTGCCGTATTCCGGGCAGATCGAGTCCATCCACGATCCGTCCGCGCGTTGGCGGGCGAGCAGTTCGTCTCGAATCGCGGGGTACCACTGCTGCCAGTACTGTCCGCCCGCGTGCCACATGGCCTGCACGGCGTAGTAGTGGCCGTAGAAGTAGTGGCTTTCTCGGCTGAAGGCGTTGCCGCGCGGCAAATGTTCCATCAAGTAGGCCAGGCCCTTTTCGATCTCCGGCCCTTCATAGATCCCGGCACTGAACAGGGCTACCACGCCCGCGGCAGAGCGGGGGAAAGCGCTCTGGCCGCTTTGCAACATGTACATAAAGCCGCCGTCCGCATTCTGGCTTTTCTTGACGTATTCGATGCATCGATCAACCGTCTGGCGCGGGACGAACAGTCCGGCGTTACGTGCCGCGCGGAGGGCCATGATCTGGCAGACGGTAACGGAAATGTCGGCATCGCGGCGCTGAGGGAGGTAGCGCCAGCCCCCCTCGGAGTTCTGGGTGCTGATGATCAGCTCCACGGCCTTGGCCAGTTTGGGTCGCAGCTCGGCGCGAGGGCTGGTGCCGTAGGCCTCGGCCAGGAACAGGGTGGCGAAGCCGTGGCCGTACATGGGGCCGTGGCTGCTGGAGCCGGGGACGTTGATGAAGCCGTCATCCTGAGCGTTGGCCAGGACGAAGTCCAGGCAGCGGCCCACCTCGGTGCCGTAGGGCCCCCGGCCATCGGTACTACCGGAGGAGATGAAGGCCATCCCGGCCAGGCTGCAAACGGCAACATTCCGAGAGTAGCCCCCCGTGCCGAAGGCACCGTCTTCTTGCTGCTGTCCGGCGAGGTAGTTGAGCCCCAGGTCGATGGCCTGTTGCGTTTCTGGGGTGACGAATTCGGCGGCGGTACGTTCGGTATCGGTCGAGCTATCGACGGCCAGCAGGCGTGGTGCAGCGCGGGCTGCGGCTCCAGAAACGGCACTGGCTGCGGCGGCTGCCCAGGCAGGCAGCCGTTGCACAAAGCTGCGGCGTGTGAGGCGGTGCGACGCGATGGCTGGCCGGGGCGTCATGCGTGGTCCCTCATCAACGGTTGCCGAAACGCCGCTTCACAAGGGCGTTGAAGTAGGCCTCGATCTCGGTGCGATAGGCCTCGAGGAATTCCTCGCGGTAGGACTGCATCAGCCGTTCGCGTTCCTTTTCCGGCAGATTGCCCCAGACATCTTTGAAGAGTTCTTCGAGCTGGCGGCTGTCTGGCTTGCCGGCCTGGCGTTCGCGCAGTTTCTCGGTCGCCTCGCGCGCCGGGGCCTCCTGGGCACTCTGGCGGCCGCTGGGTTGCGACGGCTGCTGCACGCGCTGTCGCCGGCTCGACGGCCGCGCGGAGGAGGAAGATTGCTGCTGCTGCCGGCGCTGCTGTTGCAGTTCGCGCAGCAGGCGGGCCAGTTCATCGGCAATCTTCTGCTGGCGGTCGAGCACCTCTTGATCGGCTCCCTCTCGGGCCATGCGCTCTTCAACCTCGCGCATCAAGCGGTTCAGCCTGAAGATGGGATCTTCCTCTGCGCCCGGCTCCGCTGCGGGAGAGACGTCTTCTCCCAGACCTTCGAGCAACTGACGATCCAGCTCGTCCAGTGCCTCATGGCTCGGTCCACCTGCTGGCGCGGGCCGAGTGCCTGCCGGCTGTTGCCCCTGTTCGCCTGGTGTGGTTTCAGCCGCATCGCCGGCTGGTCCATCCGCCGGCTCGGGCGCACCCTCTTTGCCTGCCTGGTCGTCTGTGGGCATGTCTGCCTTGGCGTCGCCATCTGGGGTTTCGGCTGCCTCCTTGTCGTTCTCGAACAGGGCTTCCAGCAAGGCGTCGTCCAACGAGCTGTCCGGCTGAACTGTGGACGTCGTCTCCTCGCTGCCTTCTACCGCAGCGGATGGCTGGGGCGGCTGCTTGGCCGGCTCGGCGGCGGGCCCGCTGAGCGCGGGCCAGCAAACGCAGGCCAACAGCAGGGCAACGTGGTTCAGCTTCTGGATCACGGGCTGTTCTCCGGGTCGATACGGCCTGAATGAGGACGGATCGCAGTTTGGTCAGGGAAGGGAAGCAGATCTTCGAGGTGCTCGGCTGGGTCGGGCTGATCTCCTTGCGGCTCGGCTAGGGGGCGGTCGTCGCCTGATGCATCGCTGTCGGTCTGATCTACATCGTCCAGCTCGAGATCATCCAACCCTGGGGGTTCGACATCGCCGGCATCACTTTCATCGGGCACCTGGGTGAGTTCCAGCAACAGGTCGGCCAGGCGGCCTTGCTCGGCGCTCAATTCGGCCAGTTCTTGCTGCTGTGCGGGGTTGGGGTGGGGGACGTCGCGCAGGGCCTCGGCTAGCTCGCGCGTGCGCGCGTTGAGGTCGTCTTGAAGCAGCTTGAGCAGCTTGAGTTCCGCGACCGAGCGGATGCCATCCCCCTGTTGCGGGCTGGGCTGGTTCTCGCCCTGTTGGCCGGGCTCGCCTTGCTGTTCGGGCTGCTCGCCTTCGCGGGGCTGAGGCGGCTGGTCCGGGGCAAGTGCCTGCAAGATCTGGTCCAGGCGGGCCAGGGCACGGCTTTCGGCGGCCTGGGTGTCCTGGCCAAGTTCCAGGTTGCGCAGCAACGTGGCGGCACGCTCCATGGCGCCGGCGGCGCTGGTCAAGGCCAGTTCGAAACTGCGGGCCGCCGCCAACCGCTCTGCCCAGGCGTGTGTCTCGTCGCGCAGAAACTGTTGCTGCCGGCCGAGTACACGCACGCTCTCTTGCTGGGCGGGGGTAAGGCCGTCGGCGGTAGCGGCCTGGTGATAGAGGCGCGTCTCTTCGATGAGTTGGGCCTGCCGGTCGCGGATGCCGCGCAGGCCGTCTTCGAGGCGGGCGAGTTGTTCCTCGGCCAGGTCGGCCTCGGCCTGCTGGCGTTCGCGGCGGAGTTCTTGCATGGCCTGTTCCAGGTCGCGCTCGGCGGCCTCGGCCTGTTGGCCTGCCTGTTCGGCATTGCCTTGTTCGCCTTGCTCGCCGGAGGCGGCGAGACGAGCAGCGGCGTCGGCCATGCGGCGGGCAGCGCGCTGCGCTGCGAGGCGGCGCAAGGTGCGGGCCAGGCGTGCTGCCTCTTGCTGGAGGCGGCGTTCTTCGCGGGCCAGCCGTTCCAGCTCGCGGCGGCGGGCCTGGTCATCGGACTCGTCGGCGGCCTGACGCAGCTTCTTGCGCAGACCGGCCTGTTCTTCGCGCATGGCGGCTAGCTGGTCCTCCGCCTCCCGCAGCTTTTTGACCAGCCGCTGAAGTTCCTGATCGCGGCGATTGGCCAGAATATCCTGCATCTCCCGCAACTGCTCATCGAGCTGGGCCTGGGCCTTGACAGCCTGAGCCACCTGGTTTTCTTGCACCTGGCGGCCCGAGCGGCGCATGCTGCCGCTGAGATCTCCGCGGCGGGCGAAGTCCAGGGCGTCCGCCACGTTGGCGGCAGAAAGGGGATCGCTCTCTTGAAGGTCTTGGGCCGCCTGGTCCATGTTCTGCTGGATGCGTTCCAGCTCGCGGGCCAGCTCGAGCTGCCGGGCAGCCAGCTTTTCTAGCTCAGCCAGTTGCTGGGGCGCCAGCTCGCCCCGCTGGCGGCCCTGCGTGGCGCGGGCCAGCTCGGCAACTGTCTGGGCCAGTGCCTGCTGGTCGCGGCGGAGCTGGGCAATGTCGCGGTGAAAACGGCGATAGTTGTCCCACTCGGACAGCTCTGCGACAAGCTGCTCCAACACCTCCACCACCTGCTGCTGGTGGCGGCCGGCAGATTCGATCTCCGCCAGCAGGCGCTGGTCCGGAGGAGCGGGCTTCTCATCAGGCTGAGAGGCCGCCTCGGCCAGTTCCCCTGCCCGCTTGAACGCCGCCGTGAGCGCTCGGCTGATCTCAGGCAACTCGTTGGCCGCCAAACCGGCAATCGCCTCGCGCAGCCGCTCCAGGTGACGCTGTGCATCCGGGCTATCGATCTGGTTGTGCTTCAGGTCGGCCAGCAGAGATTCGACTTGGGCAGCCACCCCCTCGCTGGGGCTGATCAGCCCTCGCTCCACACTTTGCTGGGCCAGTTCGGCCGATTGCAGGTGGTCTACATCCTGACGCACCACCTCGGGCACTTTCTCCCACTGTAGCGAGAGGTCCGTCAGGTGTGCGCGGCTCTCTCGCTGCAATCTCAACAGCCGGGCCAGCTCAGCCAAGATGCCGGCCTGCCGCTGGGCCAGCCGGTCCTCCAGTTCCGTGAGCGTGACCACCATCAGCTTGCGCGGCGCACTCGTCCCCTGTTGATGGCGATAGTCGAAGGCCACAGCAACAAGAGTGACCTCTGTCCCCGCTGGCAGTTCGAGGGGTGCCAGTTCGAGCTGCATCTCGGCCGAGGCACTGTCTCCCTGATCGTCGGGCAGCCAGGCGCTGGCGGTGCCGCCGGTCCCTGGGGGGGGCGGCACATGCTGCGGACCAGCGTAAAGCGGCAGCACGGCCTCGCCTGCCTCGGTGCGGTCGCTGCGGGCAAGCTGGAGCTGGAGCTGGCGCAAGGCCAGGTCGTCCCGTGCGGAGACGCGCACGGGCACGCTGGCCTGGGGCGTGACGTAGAGCGTGGCTTCCGGGCTGTGGATCTCGGCGGCGGGCGGTTCATCGGGAACCGCTTGCAGCTCGTAGCGCGGCTCGTTGCCGCTGGAGAGCCTCTCGCGGTCGATGAGTTCAACCCACCATGAGCCGGAGCGTCGGACGACCAGGCCTTCGCCACCGGGCAAAGGCGCGACGAACTGGTAGCCCTTGCCCAGCACGCGGCCCTCGATGCGCTGGCCGTCCTCCGTACACAAGGCGGCCTTGGAGATGGGCTTGGTGGTCCAGCCGCGAACCGCCACGCGCGTGCCCACCAGCGCGCGGAGCCGCGGCCCCTCCCCCTGCGTGTTTGGCCAGCCGGGGTACTCGGGGTAGGTGAGGGTGAGGCGCAACCGTTCCACTGCCGGCGGTTCTACCACTTCCAGGCGTATCCAGGGCATGGTGCGGTGGTCGCCCCCCTCGATGCGGTAGCTGAACGGCCGCAACACCGGTTCCTTGCGAGCCAGCAAGGTGTTGTTCACAAAGCGCATCGGCTCCTTGACAACCTTCCCATGCTCGCCAGCAGAGGCGGACCGGCTGCCTGGCACCTCCGCATCGTCGTAGCGGTAGTAGATGAACACCTCATCGGGCAATGCGGCGCCTTGCGTATCGTACACTTCGACTTCGAATGCCTGTCCCAAGGCCACCCGGCGCACCACCTTGCGCAGCGCCAGGTTGTTCTTGCGCGGCCAGCAGGCACTGCTGCCCGGCAACAGCAGCCGCTGTAGCGCCAGCTTGCACGTCTGGGGCCATGCCAGCAGCGTCCCCAGCGCTAGCAATAACACCAGCAATGCCGCCGCAGCTACGCGGTACACCGGCCGCGGAGCCAGCACCGCACGCAAATCCAATGGCTCGAGTTCTGCGGTCGCCTGCGAGATGACCCGTGCCCTCAAGGCAGCACTGCCCGCCAGCGGATCCTCTACTGGCCGACCCAAAAACTGCACCGCGCTGGAGAGCCGATCCCGCAGCTCCGGAAACCGCCGCTCCACGCGCAAGGCCAACTCGAGGTCAGAAAGCCGCGCCGCCACGGCACGTACCAAATACCTGCCCGCATACACCACCGCTGCCGCCAGGCACAGGCTGGAGAGCCAACGCATGCCCGGATCCGTGTAGCGGATCCAGTAGTCCAGCACCCCCAGCACGAGTGCCGCTCCCATACCTGCCACGATCAACCAGGACAGGGCGTGTATCAGCAGCAGCAGCCGTGCCCCGCGGCGCAACCCCGCCAGCCTGTTCTGCAACGGATGTGACATGACGCCAGGGCCTCCCAACCGCTGATTATACCATTCCCTTGACCTTGCGCAGGGCCCATTCCGCCACCAACGCCCCCAGCACCAGGGCTAGCAGCGGCCACTGGTTCCACAACACCAACGGCGGCAACGGCTCCGTCTTCACTTGCCGGCCCGGCGGCAGATCTCCCAAAAGCCGATGGGCCGTGTGCAGCGTGTAGGCGCGCCCCTTGGAACTCACCGCTGCCCGCTTCATCTCCGCAAAGTCCGTGGCGACGCGCTCCAGCTCGCCCGGCGGCGCCGCCACCTGAAAGTCTGTAGAGGGCGGCGTGCCCCCCAACACTGGCACCGCCACCCAGGCATGGTACGAGCCGTCCGCAGGCCGCACCAGCAGCCCTTCGAACACCCCACGCGAGTGTTCGCTACGTCGCAGCATCACGCGGCGGCTCTCGTCCCCGGCACGCTCGACCACCACCGTCACCCCCTGATCCTCCGCAGGCGCCAGGCGATCGTCGATGAACCGCACGCGCAGCCGCACGTTCTCTCCCCGACGATACTCGCGCCGATCCGTCACCAACTCCGCCGTGCGATCCTTGCCCAGCAGCTTAGTGCGGCTCAGGTAGCGAATGGTCTGCATCCAGTAGCGAGCGAAGAACACGTCTCCCACCCGATACCGCCACCGCCACGTCTCATCCGTGGCGTGGAAGATCACCTTCCCTGCCCCCACGTAGTGCATGATCACCAGGGGCAGCCGGCGGCCGTCTGGGCCGGTTAGTTGGGGATGCTCCGCCAGCACCCTGGCGGCGGGTTTGAGCGCAGGCACTTCCAGCAGCCAGTAGAGGGGCGGGAGGTTGTTCCAGATCTCGCGGGTCTCTTCCAGGGTGTCTCCCAACTGCATGGGGGGCAAGGCCAGGCCGGCTTCGGTGGGCAGCATCTGGAAGGACCGATCGGCCCGGCTGAGAAGTTCTGCGGCAGGGGGCAAGTCGATGGGAAACAGCTCTTCCAGCGGCGTTTGCCGGTAGGCGTGGGGCACGTAGCGGGGGCCGGCAATAACCACCACGCCGCCCCCGCGCTGGGTCACGAAGGCCCGCAGATGCTCGAGCACCGAGCTGGAGAGCAAGGCAGGGTTCACGTCGCCGAAGATCAGCACGTCATATTCGAACAGCTCCTCCTGCTTGAGCGGAAAGGTCCGCAGCGCCGAGCGGTCCTCCTCGGCATATTCCAGGTCGGCTTCTTGCAATACGGTGCTGAGGCGAATGGTGGGCTCCCGTTCCAGCAGGTGCTTGAGATAGCGAAACTCGTAATGCGGGTAGGCCTGCACCAGCAACACGCGGATCTGTTCCTTCCGCACGCTCACGCTGCGCGTCTGGCGGTTGTTGGCGGTCTGGATTTCCTCCGTCAGCGGCTCCGCCTCGATGGTGTACTCGAAGTCTCCCACTTCTTGCGGCTTGTAGGGCAGCCGCAGCCGCTGGGCCTGACCGTCCGGACCGGCCTTCACCCGCAGTTCGGCCAGCACCTCCCGCGAGTTCTTTTCGCGCAGCACGATCCGGATCGAGCGGCCGGCCAGCCCGCGCGCCGTCAGCTTGAACTCGAAGTTCACCACATCATCGACGAATACCACCTCATCGACCAGCAAATCGGCCAGTTCCAGGTCGCGGGTGGGGGCATCGCTCCCCAGGGCCACCGTGAACAGGGGTACGCCCTTGCGGCGGGCATAGGCCGCGGCATCGGCCAGCGTGTCTCCCTCGGTGTTGATGCCATCGGAGAGCAGCACCACGGCACAGGGGGGGGTGCCGCGCAGGTCGTTGAGCACGTCCCGCACGGCCTGGCCCAGCCGGCTGGCCTCACCCACGGCCTCGGCCCGGCGCACCGTCTCCGCCAGCTCTTTTACCGTGCCCGTCTGAGCCTGGGAAGCCTCTCCGACCAGGTACAGCCGTAGCTTGTAGCGGCGGGCGATCTCTTCCAGCAGCCGGGCGTCATCGGCCAGCAACAGGCTCTTGGCCAGGTTGATCCGCGTTGCGCCCGTCAGTCCCACCAGAGCTACCCGCTCTGCGTCCAGCGCCTCCAGGTCCGACTCGTAGCGATCGGTCAAGCCCATGCTGGCCGAGGTATCCAGCAATACGACCACGTACGGCAGCCCCGTGCGATGCAGTGCCAGCACCAGGCTGGCCGGCATCAACAAC